>JAXDBN010000157.1:0-21715 GCA_034678805.1 Syntrophomonadaceae bacterium | reverse complement strand
GACTAAATAATATTTTAATTATTTCGGTTGGTGGTATGTAGACTGCTCCAATGCCTATCCCCACCACAATCGATGCCAGTAATAATGCTATTAAGATCACAAAAATTAAAGATTGTTTGAAGTAACTATACTGAGTCATAATATCAACTTCTTTAATTTTCTATTTGAAGAGTTCCGGATATAAACACTGGGCCATTTTTTCCAAGCCATCAACTATTCTTGGCCCCGACAATGAGAGCAAATCGGCATCTATGGTGTAAATGCGGTTAGTCCTTACAAAAGCTAACTGGGACCAGCCTCTTCGTTCAGCAATTTCGCCCGGGGTCACTTCCTTACTACTACCATGTCCGTAGGAGTTAATCATGACTGCCGGATTCCGGGCAATGATGATCTCGGCACTTAATTGCGGATAGTCTTCGATAATATCGTCAGTTATACTAGTTCCACCGGCCATGTGTATAACTTGCCCAATGAGGCTGTCTCTACCGATGGACATAAGGGGTTGGTCCCATAATTCGTAGTATACGGTTGGCCTCTGATTATTCTCAATATTGGCCACCTTTTCGTTTATTGCTTTAATCCTGTTAGTCAATCCTTGGTTAAGTTCGATAGCTCTATTTTCCACCCCACAGGCTTTACCCACCAGTTGGATATTGCTAAGTATCCCTTCCACCGTCTTGGGGTCTAAAACCAGAACATTATAGCCTGCATCTTCCAGGCTTTTTAGTAAAGGCTGATGTATGTCCGTAGCCAGTACCAAGTCGGGCCTCAAGGCTACGACTTTCTCCAGGCTCGGGTCCGCAAAACCTCCCACCTTAGTGCAATTTTTGGCTGCTTCAGGGTAATCACAATAGGTGGTATTGCCAACGACCTTGTCACCAAGCCCTAAAAAGAACAGTATTTCAGTATTACTCGGAGCCAGCGATACAATCCTGGCGGGAGCCATATCTAAGGTAATATTTCGCCCCAGGTCATCACTAATGGTCATAGGAAAAGAAATAGCTGTATTCTGAGACGGGTTGTTAGTCACCCCGGTATTTCCATCACTTTTGCACCCTGACAAGGAAAAAATCAAAATTAAAATTATCATACAAAACCAGGTTTTAAGGTTATCGCTAAAACCGTTCAATGCTCTTGCCCCCTTAATTCAGTTTTTCTGCACCGTTAATCCATTATGACTCCTGCTTCCTCAAATGTTGCCATCTCCTTTATTATTCTAGTAGCCGCTTCTACAAGATTGAAAGCTAATGCTGCACCGGTGCCTTCTCCCAGTCGCAAACGCATTTGGAGCATCGGTTGTAGTCCAATTACCTCTAACAATATCCTATGCCCTGGCTCTTCAGAAAGATGGGATGCTATTATATAATCTTTGACCTGGGGTGCTATCTTACAGGCTAGTAAAGCTGAAGCCCCGGAAATAAACCCGTCAATCACAATCGGGACTCGGCGTGCTGCTGAGCCTAGGATCAATCCGGTCATTGACGCGATTTCCAGGCCTCCCACCTTGGCTAACACCCCGATTGGGTCCTTCGGGTCTGGTTTATTTATGTGCAAAGCCGTTTCAATGGTGTCGATTTTCTTTTGAATTCCGGTACGGTTTAGTCCTACTCCCGGTCCTACGATTGTAGAGAGACTGGCATTATAATAAACGGCCAGGATGGCACTGCTAGGAGTTGTATTGCCAATGCCCATTTCACCTGTAGCCAGCAAATTGATCCCTTGGTCTATCTCCGCTTGAGCTATTTCAATTCCCACCTTTATCGCATTAAGGGCTTCGTCCCTCCCCATAGCCGGTCCTTTGACCATATTGGCTGTACCTAACCTAACCTTGCGGGAGATCAAATTAGTACTATACAGACTCGGATCGGCTACACCGACGTCCACAACCTTTACTTCAGCCCCTGCCAGACGGGCCAATACATTGATAGCAGCCCCCCCATTTAAAAAGTTGTATACCATTTGCGGGGTTACCGATTGGGGGGCGGCACTAACTCCCTCCTCAACCACTCCATGATCGCCGGCCATTACAATAACCATTTTATTTTTTACAGTGGGCAGAATTTCTCCGGTAATACCAGCTAACTGAACAACGAGGTCTTCCAGTACCCCTAGACTGCCTGCCGGTTTGGTTAAGCTATTTAGCCTTTCGATGGCCTTGTTCATAACTTTTTCATCTAATGGGACTATTGCCTTTACCAACTGCTCAATTTCCATTTAGCTACCTCCTATAGCTACATTAAAAGGCTTCCATCTCCTCGAAAATGGAAGCCTGTAACAAACATTTAGGCACTCCCCCTTTCTGCGAAGGTAACGTGCGGCACAACAGTTAGGTTTCCTGACTCGTGGATCTTTGCCTATTTCCGCCTTCCCAGGTATTTAACCCAGTGGCAAATGGAAACATGCTCCCCGTTTACAGTGGCGCGACCGTCCAGGATTTTCACCTGGTTCCCTGGCTTCGGCTATTAAACCGATACCCTGTTGCACTTTAAATATTAATTTTTCCTGATTAATGCAATTATATCTGTTTTCTTACCATTCTTATATAATATAAACGGTAGGAATTACTCTATTGGACAATCTGATTATGGAGGTATTTATCCATGGGTACCAGTTTAAATCAGAAGCTCCATGATATTTTGGAACTCGAAGATTACGCTCTGCGTATGGGGTTTCACAAGACCCGTTTACTTCATGCTAATGATATTGTTATTGATGAGCGGGTCAGAATGCACTGCCAGATAAATCTATGCGGCAATTATCGAAATAACCTTATGTGTCCGCCATTTCTTCCCCCATTGTCTGAGGTCCGCGCTCTTATCAATAAGTACCATTTTGCTCTTCTGGTACAGCTTATTCAGTCAATTCCGTCCATAAGCGATCCGCATTCTCAGCAGATATATACCGATACGGTCTTAAAACTTTCTGAACTACTCATCGGATTGGAACGGAAAGCTTTTAATTCCGGTTTTCGGTTGGCAATGGCTTTTGGCGCGGGTGAGTGCAAATTATGTGATAAGTGTGTTGCCCATAATGGCCAAAATCAGTGCCTCAAGCCAGGATTATCCCGCCCTTCTATGGAAGGGATGGGTATAGATGTTCTCAAAACTTGTCGTTCCACCGGTCTGGCTTTGGATTTTACTGAAGGTGAACTAACCGTTGCCGGTCTATTATTAATAGATTAGTGATAATCCCACGTCGTCCTAGTGTGACTCTTGGTTACAGTCACCATGGATTGAGGAATAAGGAAACTTCGCTTGCGGGCATCGACTAAAATTAACAGCCAAACATCACCGGGTGATTTTTCCCCACGGAAGCCTACTATAGAACCGGTCAATTTAAAAAGGGGATGCCGGGGTTCACTTATTATCACTTTATCACCAATCTCCATAATTATCTCCCTTGCCGATTGGTTTTTTAGACTTTTCGGTTATGTTTAGGATTGCTCTTTATCCCCTCGTTATTTTGCTGTTTTTCTGTACAAAAAAACCTTGCTCAGCGTAAATATTGTTCAGAAATTGGGCCACCTTGGTTTGCTCCATCTCTGCAATATTCAAATCCCTAAATGCACTTAATAAAAATCGGATCCCATTTTGGATGTCTTCCTCGGAGAGTCCCCTATGGTCTTCGGTTCCTAGGGATTTAAAGTGTCCAAGAATTGGAATACTAAGCTGATAATCTTCCTCATCGGCTAAACTATAGAATCCTTTTTCCCCGCTTATCAGTAATAAGCTATTACTTAGTTGGCCAGACTTTACCGGAAAGGCAATCTCTTCTTCTTGGATTTCAATTTCATGGTGGTCCCATAAGTATTTTTTCAGTTCCGTAACTTCATCTATTGTGAATAATTCATCTACAAACATTTTGTCATACCAGGATTCATCCTCGTTTTCGTCAAAATCCTGAATTAATTGTTCATAGGGTAAAATCGGTACTGGTCGGCCAACTGCAAACCAGTTAAATGTTACCCGATCCTGTCCTAAAAACTGTTTTACTACTGAATAGGCCTTGAATAAACGTACCATGGTCCTGCCTCCAACCAGTATTTATTCTCTGGTCTTTACGGTAACCCTAATACTTTTACAGCAATCGTCATTTTTGATTATGATACGGTCATCTTTTTCAAACAATTTATATGGTCCTTCAGTCTCTATTATCAAATCTTCCATTTTTATATCACCGTCTTTGGGTATAAACAACATTCGATTAAGCGGTATAATAACTCCATCCTTTAAAACAGCCATTAGTAATGCCTCCTATCCCTACTTCTGGTGCGCCTGCTTAGGCGGTTTCCGTAATCGGCAATGACCAGTAACTCCCCACTTCCTGAGGAGAAACAATCCCACGATCAGTTATTATTCCAGACAATAGTCCTGGTGGGGTTAAGTCAAAAGCCGGATAAAATCCCGTTACTTTGTCACTGCTGATAATTATGTCATTAAACATCAAGACCTCATTGGGATCTCTTTGTTCTACCACGATATCCTCGCCTCTAAGGCATTTTCGGTCCGGGCCGCCATAACCTAAAATATAGAATGGCAGCTTATGATACTGGGCAACGATAGCTAATTGGAAGGTTCCTATTTTGTTGGCTACCGTTCCATCCATGGCTATTCGGTCCGCTGCCGTAAACACTTTTGAAATCATCCCTTGATTCATGCAATAGGCAGCCATATTATCTGTTATCAACGTTACTGGTATTCCAAGCTCGGCAACCGACCAGGCTGTAAGCCGGGCACCCTGTAAATATGGCCGGGTCTCAGAGCAAATAACGCTAATTTTTTTATTCTGATCCCGAGCCATTAAGAGCATGTACAGCAAAGCAACTCCAGGGAAACAATGGGTCAGAATTTTTTCCCCATCTTCCAGTAATTCAGTAGCCCACCTCCCCGTCAACAAAGCTATATTTTGCTGCCGGTCGATAATCGTTTCGATACTCTGCAATATCTGATCAGACCACCTACCCATTTCCCAGTCTATCTTATTAACTAATTTGTTCAATAGTGCCGCCAAATGAAAGCCGGTAGGCCGGGTATTAACTAGACGTTGTTGAGCTGCTGATACTAATTTCTGAGCTTTTTCCAGGTCAGCGTCTGCACTCTGCTCGGCCTGATAAGCGGCAAGATAAAGACCATAACCAGCTGTAATAGCAATATCGCCTGCTCCCTGGACTACCATTTGCTCAATAGCCCGTGCCACCTCTTCGAAATTTGGCGCAATTACTTTGGCTTCTTTCCAGGGAAGAAAACGGCGATCGATCATAACAAGGGTATGATCCTGTAAATATACAGAGTTATTGATATGCATTAGTAATGGTTGTTTCATTAGGTTCTCCTAGTGATTTTGGTCGTCTTATACTTGGTTGGCCATATTCTTGCCAAACGGTTGAATATACCCTTCTCTTTTACCCTGATATATGAATTCTACTGCCATGGCCGAAGACTCCACCGTAATATTCATGCATTTACGCATGCGGTCTATGTCGTGCCAGTCCGGGCAGAATTTGTTAAGTTCACTGCACTGGGTGGACCCGAATTTTTCAACAAACTTATAAGGTATTTGATTGAAAAATCTATATAGACCAGGATTGCCATAAAGTTGATCAAAGATCTCCTGGGGGGCTCCCTCGCCTGGAGTTTTACGACCATGCACGGAGCTAATGGCCATGGTTGCCCCCACTAGCGCGCCACATACCCCGCCGGATAGGCCTATTCCTTCTCCAAAAGCGGTAGTTAATGCTACGGTTTCTGCTGGAAATTCTATTAAACCGGCCGCATGCAAAGCCAAATAGACCGATTCTGCACAATTTAGTCCTTTACGAAAATTATCCTTAGCAAACTTACTGACCTTTTCTTTCATTTTCGTTTCCGATAAAACCTTGATTTTCTCCTCCATACATCCTTCCCCTTTCAGATAGGTTGCCTATCCTCGATGGCCCGCTTAATCCAATCAATTATTGTATTAATCGATGTGGAAGGCCCGAAGATTTCACCTACCGTACCGGAGTCTGTAAGGGCTTTAACGTCCTCCGCAGATATGACGCCTCCGCCGATAAGAATTATATCCTTTAACCCCTTGTTATCAAGATTTTGCCGTAATCGAGGAAAAATGTTCATTTGCTGGCCGGTATGGACACTTATGCCGATAACATCGACTTGGTTCTCGATGGCTTTTTCCTCAATCTCCTCAATTGTACGATATAGACCGGTATAGATTATTTCCATCCCACCTCGATCTCTCAAGCCATGGGCTACTAGTTTGACCCCTTTGTCGTGAGGATCCAGACCCACTTTTGCCAAAAGTACTCTGATTTTTGCGGGCATACTCAACCAACCTTTCTTATGCCTTGAATTACGACTCTTCAAAACTGTTTTCAGTCTTAGAAAGGCAAAAGCGGACTGGATGATCAACCTAAAAGCACCGTCAATCTTTCATATATCGTTTGGCGACCTGTTGGGCCAGACTATAGGGATCTGTTTCCCGTTTAAGCAGTCTGTCCAGCATCTGCTCCATTTCCCCAGAAGATTCAAGTTCTTTTAGAATCGGCTGTAGGATAGTTGCCCATAGAGCCTCATTCATTTCAGCTTTAGTCTTACGGCGCATTCTTTCCGTTAATAAATTATGATCAACCAGATATCGATAGTGTTCATCAATCTTGTCGCATAAAATATCAACACTTCCAGCAAACTTCTTAGGCTCCAATACGCTTTCTATCATTAAAACGGGAATCTTCCACCCCCCAGAATCCTTGGACATATTTACCATATTCAGAGTTTCTTTATATAATTTACCTGCGCCATCACGATCTGCCTTATTAATGACGAATATATCCGCGATCTCCATCAGGCCAGCTTTAAGGGCTTGAATTTCATCCCCCATGCCAGGCACCAAAACTACTATTACCGTGTGAGCATGGTTAATAATTTCAACTTCCTGTTGACCTACCCCGCAAGTCTCAACTATTATTTTGTCTTTATCCAATACGTCCATTACATGGATGGCTTCTCCAACTGCTTTGGAAATACCCCCCATCGCTCCCCGGGTAGCCATACTGCGCACAAATACATCTTTATCCTCAGCATGGCGTAACATGCGAATTCGGTCCCCTAAAAGTGCTCCGCCGGTAAAAGGACTGGTTGGATCAACAGCTAACACCCCTACGGTCTTCCCTTTGGAGCGGTAGGCCCGTATAATCTCATCCGTAAGGGTACTTTTACCTGCTCCTGGAGCCCCGGTAATGCCCACTACGTGGGCATTACCGGTCTGGCTGAAAATCTCCTGAATAGCAACATGGGTATTTGGTATTTGGTCTTCCAGGTTCCTTATAACACGGGAGGCCGCGCGAATGTCTCCCTTTAGAACTTTTTGGCCTAAATCCTTCATAATAATCACTCCTTCGGAGTTACATTATTATTAATCCAATCCACTATCGATTCCAGGGTAGCACCTGGAGTAAATAGTGCTTTGAGCCCTGCATCATAAAGGCCCTGCATATCCTGCTCCGGAATGATACCTCCGCCAATAACGATAACATCATCGGCCCCTTGCTCTTTCATAAGGCTGCAAACCGCCGGGAAAAGGTATTTATGTGCCCCAGACAAGCAGCTCAGTCCGACTAGATCAACGTCCTCTTGTATAGCTACCGCAGCTATTTGTTCAGGAGTCTGGTGGCAGCCGGTATAAATAACCTCAAAGCCGGCATCCCGGAAACATCTGGCCAATACCCTGGCCCCACGGTCGTGCCCATCAAGTCCCGGCTTAGCCAGGAGTATCCGTATTCTTCTATCTGCCATAATTCTTACCCCCTTCAAAAATCTTATTAGTATATTCCAGGATCACGGTATTCGCCGTAAACATCCCGATATACGTCGCAAATTTCCTGTACAGTGGCATAATTCTTAACCGCTTCTATGCAATAAGGCATGACATTCTCACCTTTTTGACAGGCAGCGGCCAGATCATTGAGGCATTCTGCTACTTTGCGGCCGTCCCGTTTTCTCTTGGTTGCGGCCAAGCGCTGCAGCTGTTCCTCCTCGACTGCATCATCAATTTCTAAGAAGGGGATATCGATTTTCTCATCTTCGATTACGTATTTGTTGACTCCGATCATTATTTTTTCCTGAGCATCGATCTGCTGCTGGAATTTGTAAGCCGCATCGGAGATTTCCATCTGCGGGAATCCCTTTTCAATGGCTGCCACCATTCCGCCCATGTCATCAATCTTGTGGATGTATTCCCAAGCTTTCTCTTCCATTTCATTGGTCAGTGCTTCAACGAAATAAGATCCGGCTAATGGGTCGATAGTATTGACTACACCGGTTTCCTCTGCGATCAGCTGCTGCGTCCGGAGGGCAATTTGTACCGCATGATCAGAAGGCAAGCACAATACCTCATCCAATGAATTGGTGTGCAGGGATTGAGTTCCCCCCAGTACTGCTGCCAATGCCTCAGTTGCGGTTCTGACTACGTTGTTATAGGGCTGTTGCGCTGTTAGTGAACATCCTGCTGTTTGGGTATGAAAACGCATCCACCATGACCGGGGATCCTCGGAATTGTACCGCTCGCGCATAGCCTTGGCCCAAATTCGGCGGGCAGCTCTTAATTTGGCGATCTCCTCAAAGAAGTCGATATGGGAATTGAAGAAGAAGGATAACCGGGGAGCGAACTGGTCCACATGGAGGCCTTTACGGCGAATAACATCTTCCACATACTCCATCCCATCTCTCAATGTAAACGCTAGTTCCTGGACAGCGGTAGCGCCAGCTTCCCTGATATGGTATCCACTGATACTCACCGTATTCCACTTGGGAACATGGTGGGTACCAAATTCAATTGTGTCACTGATCAATTTTACTGAGGCCTCGGGTGGACACATGAGAGTTTTCTGGGCAATGAATTCTTTCAGCATATCATTCTGGATAGTTCCAGCTATCTTGGAAAGGGGAATTCCCTGCTGCTCAGCTGACGCACAATACATAGCCCACAATGCGGTAGCCGGGGGATTGATGGTCATTGAGGTGGATATTTTATCCAAAGGTATTCCTTTGATAAGGTCCCGGAAATCATCGATAGTGTCTATAGCCACCCCACATTTGCCGCACTCACCTTTGGCTTTGGGTGAATCGGTATCGTAGCCCATGAGGGTAGGGAAGTCAAAAGCGGTACTTAATCCGGTTTGCCCTGTTTGTAATAACAAATGCCAGCGTTTGTTGGTCTCCACCGCAGTACCCATACCGGAAAACATTCTGAAGGTCCAATACTTGCCGCGATAGCCAGTAGCCTGATTGCCCCGCAGATAGGGAAATTGCCCTGGATACGCAATGTCCTTCTCAAAATCCATGTCTTTAATGTCCTCAGGACCATAGATTCTCTTGATTTCCAAATCCGATACGGTAGTCCAGTTGTCCTTTTGATCTGCGTTTTTGGCAATGATTTTTTTTACTTCGTCCTCCCATTTTTTTCTCATCTGACTTGATTGATCCAATAATTCCTTAGTAAACAATACCCACGCCTCCTCACCTTTAAATCGCAGTCGACATTTTACAGGGTTTATACTAATACTCGATGCCTGCCCTATCCTTGATACCGGCCCTATAATGGTGTTTTACCTCGGTAACCTCACTAACCATATCAGCAATGTCCTTTAATCTCTCCGGGGCATACCGGCCCGTTAAGACTAAATCCAACTCAGCCGGTTTGTTTTTAACCATGCTTAACACGTCTTCCTCAGAAATCAGTCCAAAATCAACGGCAACATTAATCTCATCCAGAATAACCATGTCAAATTTTTCACTGGCAATGATTTCCTTGGCCTTTTCTAACCCTTGCCGAGCGAGATCGATGTCTATCTGGGCTGAATCATCCCGCATAACAAAACTATCAAGCCCAAACTGGTAAACCGTGATCGGAAGGTATTTTTCACATGCAATGACTTCTCCGTATTTTCGTCCTTTCATGAATTGAATCAGACATACCTGGTATCCCTGTCCAATAGCTCGCAAGGCCTGACCAAAAGCAGAAGTCGTCTTCCCTTTTCCGTCACCTGTAATTACCATTACCAGGCCGCGTTTGGCTATAGTTGCAGTGGATTCCGTTGTTCCCAAACTTCTCACCTCCGTTAATTTTGTTGATAATGATTTGGTTAAAAATACATATGCCAGGAAAATCCTTTCTATTATTACATAGCAACTTTTATGCCATTGACTTTTTTTAAGTACATATACCTGTGTAGCAGGCTTTATATCGAGACATCAGTTCAAACCCAAAATATAACCAAACTATATTTAGTCTGATTCTGTTGTAATGTCGCAACAGAATGAATTTGATCCTATCTCACGGTTATGAATGTGAACTTAATTTCTTAGCATTTAGTTTGGCTTTTTAATTTAGTTGGTTTTCGTATCTTCTTTCCGGTCTGTCAATTTACAAGCGTGTTGCCATATCCAAAGAAAAAAGAAATGGTTAAAACCATTTCTTTTTAAAGCCAAAATATAGGTTGTTATTTATTTTACTATCCTGTTGCGATTTTGCGATTTTGTTGCATTATAACAACGCCGCTTTATTTACTGGGTGTTAATCACATATTTACGCGTAATATTATATTTTGCGGCTTTTCTTACTAATGTGGATGCATCGACGTGCAATTCCTTGGCCATCTGTCTGGTTGTCTGATATTGCGAATATACTCTCTCCAGTAATTGTTTTTCCACGCTCTCTACTGCTTCTTTTAGAGGAACGACACCCGATACCAATACATATGAAGCCGAAGGCCCTTTGTCCCACATATGGGCCGGTAGATCTTCCTTAGTAATGACTTCTCTGTTGGTGATAACAATCATTCTCTCAATAAGATTATTCAGCTCTCTAACATTGCCGGGCCAATCATAATTCATAAATATATCTACCACTTCTGGTGATATTCTTTTGCTCATTTTATATTTGCGGTTAAAAAGCTGTGTAAAATGGGCTACCAATGCTGGTATATCTTCTATCCTATCCCTCAAGGGCGGCATATGCACCGGTATAACATTGAGCCGATAATATAGGTCCCCGCGGAATTGCTTTTTCTCTACCATTTCCAAAAGGTTTCTATTAGTCGCAGTAATTATACGAACATCAACCGTAATAGAACTTTCTGATCCGATCCTGCTTATTTCTTTGCTCTGTAAGAAGCGGAGCAGCTTGGCCTGCAAGTTAAACGGTATTTCCCCGATCTCGTCTAAAAACAGGGTGCCTCCAGCGGCTAGTTCAATATATCCTGCTTTCCCCTCCTTTTTAGCCCCCGTAAAAGCTCCTGATTCATACCCAAACAACTCTGATTCCAATAAAGTTTCTGGAATTGCTCCGCAGTTTATTTTTATTAGGGGCTTCTTGCTACGACGGCTGCTGGAATGAATTAACTCGGCAACCAGTTCTTTGCCTGTACCTGACTCACCCGTTATCAATACGGTTGCATCAACGGTGGCTACCCGCATTGCCATTTCAACCAAGTTGCTCATCTTGCCGGAAGTAAAGACTAGCTTTTCATCACCGGTAAATTGAAGTTTTAATGTTCTAAGCTGGTTCTCATAATGCTGTGTCAATCCCTGTACCTTTTCCAATTCTTGTCTTAATAAAGTGAGCTCCGTTATATCTCTAACATTACAAACAACCCTGATTATACTACCATTCTCATCATAAATCGGGTTACCGGTAGTAAGAACTAGTTTGCCGCTGCGAGTCTTCTGCATAAGGGTGATTGATTTCTTCTGTTCCAGTACGTGTAGGGTTACGGGATCAGAAATAATCCCATTCTTTTTAATCTCGTCTACACTTTTATCCAGGTATTCATGCGCATCTATTCCGGTTAACTGTTCAAAGGCTTTGTTGTACCGTAGAGTAATGCCGATGCCATCCGTTATAAATAATCCATCATACGATGACTCTACGATAGCATCCAACTCTTCATTTAATTCCTTAACATAACTTAGTTCCCCCGACATCTTCTCAATGTCTGATATGTCCTGCAGAATCGCTACAGCGCCAACAATCTTGCCATCCTTTATTATTGGTGACCGGTTCGACATACACCAACGGTCATTGAGTTTTACCTTCCGAAGTGGTTCGGCTGCTCCTGTACCAATTATATTCATTAGCCCACTACTGGGGAGCACGTCTATTATGTTCTTCCCTATGGCATTCTCAGCTTTGATTCCTAAATATTTCTCCGCTGACGGATTCCAAATTCTGATAATTCCCTTATCGTCAATTGACACAATCATGTTATAAGCTGAATGTATAACGGTGTCATACTCCAGGGACATATCATTATATGAATGGAAGAATGCTTTAGCTATATCCCCCCGGGTAACCATGCCCACTACCTTTCCGCTTTCATCAATAACCGGAAGTCGTGGTACAGTTGCATCGACTACTTCACCAAACTCATCGTCAGGATACCCAGTGTAGATCTGTCGCGTCATTAATTCTTCTACTTTGGTATTTAATAAATCCCTGCCATTATTTATGGCCCGGTAAATATGACTCTTAGTAAAAAGGCCCAACAATTTCCCATCTGCATCTACTACCGGGGCCCCATCTATTTGGTTGTCAATGAAAAGGGTTACAGCCTCACCTACTTTTAGGCCAGGTTTTAGAGTTACAGGATCAGCGGTCATTATATCTCTAACCTTCAATTCCAATCACCTCTTACATGTTCAACAATAATTAACGTTGGAAACGAGTTGGTGTTAGATTTCCAGGCTGCTGACGGTTTATAACAAATAACAAGGGTAAGTGTAAAAATAGGCTTAAAAAGTTGGTGTGTCTTCAATTTTATCATGGAAAAGCAGATCATACACCGTAATATATTAATTAGATTCGATGTCAATATAAATCAGCGTTCCAGGTATTAAATACAGTGATAGTATAGTCAGAGAGAATCCGCCCGACCTGTTTTTGTATGGAGAATCAGAAATGTAAAAATACCGGGATCATAAACCCCGGTATCGTTTTGTTCTCATGGTGGGCGCGGAGGGTTTCGAACCCACGACTTCTACCGTGTGAAGGTAGCACTCTCCCGCTGAGTTACGCGCCCAATCTATCTCTAAGGATTATTCACACTATATATCATATTTATGCCGGTTACAACTAAAAGAGCGAGCGGGTTACTATAGTCTGGTTCCTCTTCGGTCCGACCGCTACCAGAGCCTGCTTGACGCCGCTGAGTTCCTCGATGGCGGTAATATAGTCCCGGGTAGCCTTAGGTAAATCATTGTAGTCAGTTATATTGCTTATATCCTGCTGCCACCCGGGCATCTCTATATATTCCGGTACACATTCCTGCAGGGTATGGATATTGTCAGGAAATTCCTTTAACAATTCCCCATGGTAACGATACCCTATACATATCTTTACTACTGGGAAATGATCAAGTACATCCGTTTTGGTAATTGCTATGTCAGTTAGGCCATTAATGCGGGCTGCATAACGTAAAATGACTGCATCCAACCAACCGCATCTCCGAGGACGCCCAGTAGTTGTCCCAAATTCGGCGCCCCGCTGGCGCAAAAATTCACCGGTTTCATCCAGTAGTTCAGTTGGAAAAGGTCCTTCTCCGACACGGGTCGTATAGGCTTTAGCTATTCCAATAACACGCCCTATCTCCGTTGGGCCAACCCCTGCCCCTACACATGCTCCTCCCGCAGTGGGGCTAGACGAGGTTACATAGGGATAGGTTCCGTGGTCTATATCTAATAAAGTTCCCTGGGCTCCTTCAAACAGGACCTTCTTGCCATCCTTCAGGCTATTGTAAACCAGCACCGATGCATCCACCACATAGGGTTTCAAAATTTCCATTTGGGCCATCAGTTCTTTGATCATCTCGTCAGCATCGAAACCTGGTTCATCATATAATTGCTGCAGGAGAAGATTTTTCATGCTTACTTCGGTAGTAAACCGGTCTCGAAAATATTCTTCATGCATTAGATCGGTTATCCGAAAACCCACCCGGCTGATCTTATCAGCATAGGTAGGACCAATACCCCGTTTGGTTGTTCCTATATGTTTGGTACGATCCTCGATTTCATCGAGCTTTTTATGATAAGGCATTACGACTGATGCCCGGCTGCTGATCTTAAGGTTGCTGGTATTAATGCCCCTTTTATGCAAGCCCTCAATTTCATCTATCAGCTTACCCAGGTCCACAACCACGCCGTTGCCAATAACACATATCTTTTCTGGATAAAGTATTCCCGACGGGATAAGATGCAACATGAATTTTTCATGATCCAATTCCACCGTGTGCCCGGCATTGCTGCCACCTTGATACCGTACTATACAATCAGCATCGTCGGCTAGATAGTCGGTAATTTTGCCTTTTCCTTCGTCACCCCATTGCGCACCTACTAATACTACGGCTGGCATTCGTCCACCCCCCAGCTTAATATATAAAATCTCAGGGTCAATTATACCCCGTTCAATTGGCTCTATTCCCAACCAATTAATAGTAGCAGATGGGGCAATTCGGTGTCAATGACCAGGAGATAAGCCTATAATATCCGCATTTAGGTGAGCACTTATTATTGGTATTCTATTCAAATATATGGGGATATGCCTCTTGGATATACCTAATAGGGATAATTTCGATACCCTTCACCCCCACCGGTATATCTGCCTGATTGTCAATTGGTACGAGCACTTTCTTAATACCAGCCTTCTGCGCACTGATTATTTTCTGATAGATTCCTCCTACCGGCTTAACCCGCCCTTGTATGGATATCTCCCCGCTAATAGCAACATCCTGCCGTACCCGCCGTTTGGAAACAGCACTGCTTATCACCAGGTAAATCGCTGCCCCAGCTGACGGTCCATCCACCTTGCCTCCGCCCACAATATTGATGTGAATATCATAATCGTAGAGGTTCCCACCAGATTCTTGGCGGAATACGGCAGCAGCATTAATTACTGAATCCTTGGTCATGGATCCAGCGGTATCATTAAATCGTATGCTTCCAGTGCCTGCTTGGGCTGGAAATGCTACTGCCTCCAACTCTATAAGTGAGCCTAGATAACCAGCTAATCCTATACCAAATATGCGTCCGACTTCTGAACGGCTGGATGCCTGGTTAATTATAGAGGGTGACAAGCGACTATTTTGAATAGCTTCGTAGACGTGCTGCAATCCCACTTTGTCCTCGGCGGCCCCAGTTTGATGTAATGTTAATCCATGGGCATCCACTAATAGCTTGTTGGCAGTCCGCCCGTCTTGGCTATATTGGCTGATTATTTCACTAACCCCGTCCTCTATAGTAATCCCCAATTTACGGGCTGATTTAATAACGATCTCCTGGATTTGGGGAGGGGTAAGTGGTTCGAAATAAACTTCCATGCACCTAGACCTGAAAGCAGGGCTGATCTCTTCGGGGTGCCTGGTAGTTGCACTGATTAACAAGAAGTCAGCTGGCACGCCATCTACGAATATCTTCTTTATGTACTGAGGGACACGTTCATCAGTAGGATCAAAATAAGATGATTCAAAAAATACCCGTTTATCCTCCATTACTTTAAGCAGCTTATTCTGCAGGAAGCTGTCCATTTCACCAATCTCATCAATAAATAGGATCCCTCCATGCGCATTGGACACCAATCCCAGTTTCGGTTCGGGAACCCCTTCCTCGGCAAACTCCCTCCGGGCCCCCTGATAAATGGGATCATGGACTGAACCCAGAAGGGGATTGGTGGATTCGCGTGGATCCCACCGTAAAGTGGTCCCATCTACCTCTATAAATGGAGCATCCTCTCGAAAAACGCTCTCGGCGCTGGTCTTTGCTATGGCTAGGGCTAACCGGGCACAGGTAGTTTTGCCTACCCCGGGAGGTCCATATAGCAGTATATGCTGTGGAAATGGGGTGCTCAATTTTGAGATCAAGGCCCGGAGGGCTTTCTCCTGCCCGATCACTTCCTCCACATTTGCCGGGCGCAGTCTCTCAAATGCCGAAGCTTGCAGCCCGCTTCGTTCCATTTTTTCTAGCTGTCCTAGTTTTTTCAGGGTTTGGGCATTTTCATGGTGCCCCCCTTGCTCCTTGACCACCTCCAGCGTAATATCCTGCAAGTAGTCGTTGTACCGGGTATCCATTTTCTCCTGCACTCGCTGCTGCAACTGTTCGGCGACTGCCCGGCGAGCATATTGATCAGCGGCCAAATCCTCCAGATGATCCATAACTGTAGCTAAATCAGCAGTGGGATCCAGATCGGTCAGGGTAGGATCTTGTTCCAGCAATTTCTGTAAAGCCAATACCCGATCCCTTATATTGTCAGCCTGAATCAAGTCCACGGCATCAAGTTTACTCGCTCGAAGGATGAAGCCCCGGGTTCCATATAAGGATTCCAGCTGCTTAGATAGTGCTGAAGCACGTTCTTCTATTGTATGTTCTTTTTCGTCCGGCATCTGTTTCTTCTTCTTATTATGCTTCAACAAATATAGCACGAAATATTTCCCCCCCTGATTACTCAGGCGCAACCACTAATTTTATCTCGGCTTGCACAGCAGGATAGATTTTTAACCTGACAGTATAATTCCCTAAATGCTTTATTGGTTCCCCGGTATCAATTTTCTTTTTGTCAATAACAACCCCATAATTCTGCTGTAAAGCATCCGCAATCTCCTTAGCGGTTACCGCTCCAAATAACCGGTCACCGGAACCCGTCTTGACTATTATTTTAATTTTTTGGCCATGCAGTTTATTTCTTAGTGCTTCAGCATTTTCTTTTTCCGTGTTTTTCTTCTTCTCGGCTTTGAGGCTTTTCTCCGCAATCTCTTTCATCCGCGTTTTGGTGGCTTCCTCGGCCAAACCTTGCGGAATTAAATAATTTCGACCGTATCCGTCGGTTACTTCCAACACCTGGCCTTTGGTCCCTAGTTTCTTAACGTCCTGGATAAGAATAACCTTCATTCCTACTCCTCCTTTTTTGGCTCCCGTCCCCGATATTCCAATAATGAATCAAAAAGACCCAAAAGGCCAACAGAAATTATGGCTGGTAGGGGAAATATTAGTATAGTCAATATCAAAGCGATTGACCATAACCGGCGGGCCAGAACCGATATCCTCTGCCATAGATATACTAGAGTGGCTATCCCGTAGTATAAAGTGATCGGCATGGCAGTCATTAAGAGGTTGGAGCCGACATAATACCAATTCGTGTTTTGGCCTTGCCCCCATAGCCACAAAGCTAATCCAGCAATGACCACCCAGGCCACTGGCCAGGGCATAATCTCGTCTGAATAGGGACGATGTTCTAAAATGACCAGACCGTTTCTTCGGCAAACATAGGCACCCAGTCTTAAAACCACGAAAACAGCCAACATAGCCTCGAGATAATACCAAGCGGCCAGGTGCCGGTATGCCCAGTAGTAGATAGCGGTCAACTCGGTTTTAAGCTCTTCCTGACTTAATCCCTGTTGCTGGTAAAACTGCAGCATCCCGCTATCTTCCACTATTTTTATGCTCTCTTCGACATTACGGTTGATTTGCTCGGGAATAATCTTATAGTATGGATCGGAATAGTAAAAAGCCATACCTAAATAAAGACTGACTAACAATATGGCCGAAAGCATTCCCCATATCTGCAATTCATAATAGCCTTTTTGGGTTGCCAATTGAAGGCCCATTATAAAGGAAGGCAAGCCAAAAATAAGTAATAAAAACAAAATACTGTTTCCGGCTACCCCGAACAACAGTAATAAGTTAAGCCCTAATATAAGAAATAATTGCCCGCGGCCCAGGAAGTTGCCGCCAAGAAGCAGCGTAATCCCCCAGATTATTGCGCTTATGACAGCCAGTGGGGGTGAAACACACATTACCAGGCAGGCCGCCGAGGATAAAGCCAGAGCCTTGGAAAAACCCGTCAACATATCACCTCTTTTTTTGCTCTTTCCCTTCTAGATAAGAACGGAGTTGAACGAGATCCCCATAAACCTGATCTACATCACTAAGGTCATTAATGCTGCTGTTTATGCGATGCTTAATCCGCATATCTATTACCTGGAAGTTTACGCCAGCCCTGCGTCCGAGAACATAGCAATCAATAATCAAGTTAGCCAAGGCGTCAACCGTGGCATCATTTCCTTTTTCAAACAGAGATTTGAGTAGCACGCCTACATTGTCTACTATATCAGCTTTAAGCCATTCCACAATTTTCTCATCGGCCGGGCGATCGGGTTCCCTTTTCAATTCTAGACACCTCCAGGGAAACCTTTTCGGCATAGAGACTACTTTTTCCTGCCTGGTTTCAATTTATCATCGGGTAAACTAACCCATATCCAGTCGGGTCATCTTCTTAGAAGATAATTGAAGTGTCTGATCCTGTCTGATGGAAATTTTCTAAACCAATAAAAAGGCCCGCTGACGCGGGCTAAAGAAACAAATCTCTCTAAAATTACAAGTCTATTCGGATGTATAAGGCAGTAATGCCATTATCCGTGCTCTCTTGATAGCAACGGTTAATTGCCGCTGGTGGAGGGCACAATTGCCGGTAATACGGCGGGGAAGGATTTTACCCCTTTCTGTAATATACCGGCGCAGTTTAGCTAATTCCTTGTAATCTATACCTTCAACCTTATCCGCGCAGAAATTACACGGACGTCTCTTCTTACGTTTATCTCGCTTCATCAAGATAGTTGTCCTCCTTCTTTAGAAAGGTATATCGTCTTCATCGTCCCGGTTGACTATATCGATATCTTCAAGCCTGACTTCGCGTCCTAAATCTTCCCAAGGATCCGTTTCTCTTTGGGAAGCATGCGAATTGGCAACTGGGCCGCTAACACCTTTATCCAGGAAACGAACATCGTCAGCAACTACTTCAGTAGCTTTACGCTTCTGTCCGTCTTTCCCTTCAAAATTCCTTACCTGCAGCCGACCTTCAACCGCTGCCATTCTACCCTTGCCCAAGTAATTGGCACAATTTTCAGCTAAACCCCGCCAGGCTACTATATCAATAAAATCAGTCTCATCCCGGTTAAATTTCCGATTCACAGCCAGAGAGAAGGTCGCTACCGCCGTTCCGTTAGGTGTGTACTTTAATTCAGGGTCGCGCGTCAAGCGTCCAATAAGAATAACCTTATTTAACATATTTATCCCCTCTCTGACCGATAAGCACTATTTTTCGTCTTTGCGAACAATTATGTGGCGTAACAGACTATCGGATATCTTTATGACCCGGTCCAACTCCTGAACAGTCTCGGGTTGACCCTTGAACAGCCATAAACAATAGATACCCTCTGCGTAGTCTTCAATTCTGTACGCCATGCGCTTTTTGCCCCATCCAGCCACTTCTTCAGCAAATTCGCCGCCAAAATCTTCGATTATCTTGTGTAATCTTTCCTTGATCTCAACGATTTCCTCTTCAGCCAAATCAGGTCTGATGATAAACATCATCTCGTATTCGCGCATTCTTACACCTCCTCCCTATGGTCTTCGCCCGCCTTACGAGCAACGGCCCCGAACCTTTGTTCGGGGCAGGGACTTACACTGTATTATACCAGTTATTTTAGCCAGGTGGCAAGAATAAGCTGAATATATTTTAGTTAGTTCTGAGGCTCGCTGATGACACGGATCATTTTCTTCTCAAATTCACTGCGGGCCAGCATAACCAATCGTCCACAACCGGTACACTTTATCTTGATATCGGCTCCCATTCTCACTATTTCCCAGGTGTTACTACCGCAGGGATGTTGTTTTTTCATTTTAACTATATCGCCCAGTTTGAAGACTTTCCTCTCCACATCATCACTCCAGCCAGCGTTCACTATTCACTATAGTTATTCTTTATCGTCTGATTCTGATTGGACGAAAACCTTCAGCGATGATCCTTCCAATCTCATAGCACAGCACTTGGCGTTTTTGCATAGCCTGCTTGAAAATCTCGGTTCTTTCCTCTGCCACGGCGACTAGAAGCCCCCCGGCTGTCTCGGGAGAAAATAATAGGTCACGGCGGGTGGCATCTAGTTCCTCCAGAAACTGTACCTTGTCTGCCAGGTATTCCCGGTTGCTGTAGGCACCCGCCGGGAACAATCCCATTTTGGCATACTCCAGGACACCTTCCATAAAAATGATCTGATTTGTATTAATTTCTACTTCTACATTACTGGCGGCTGCCATTTCGTAAAGGTGCCCGATCAAGCCAAACCCGGTGATATCGGTGGCTCCCTTAATTCCTGCTTCCTGCATAACCTCCGAGCCAGCCTTATTAAGTAGGCTCATCCAGGCTATCGCCTCTTCCAGGGCCACTGACGAAGCCATATCGGCCTTGATGGCGGTGGCGATGATACCGCTTCCCAGCGGTTTGGTCAAGAATAACCGGTCTCCGCTGCGAGCCCCACTATTACTTATAATCTTATCCGGGTGGACTATTCCACAGACACTCAAGCCATATTTGGGTTCATTATCGTCCACGGTGTGACCGCCAACTATTAATGTCCCGGCTTCTTTGACTTTGTCCAATCCGCCTTCCAATATTTTTCTTAATACAGAAAGATCCCCGCATTGGGGGTAGCAAACCAGGTTCATTGCGAGCAAGGGGTGTCCCCCCATCGCGTAGACATCATTTAGAGCGTTAACAGCAGCTATTTGCCCGAACGCATAAGGATCATCTACCATGGGGGTAAAGAAATCCAAGGTCTGAATTAAGGCAGTATCCTCATTAAGGCGATAAACGCCGGCATCATCGCGATGCTCAATCCCGACTAGGAGGTTGGGATCTTGGGGCCATGCCAGTCCTATTAGTACTTGCTCTAAGGTCCCCGGACCTATTTTGGCTGCTCAGCCAGACGCTCGGACCATTTTCGTAAGTCGGAGGTTGTTTTCTGCCACGATGTATCACCTCTTTTTTCTGATGCTTGAGGCTCACTGGCCTTAAGAGTAAATTTCTGCATAAAAGCTTTGTATCCTAGGTAGGCCATATAAACATCCACTTTACTGGATACTTCAAAGGGGGAATGCATCCCCAGAAGGGCAACCCCACAGTCCACCACTTCCATGCCGTAATGGGCAATATACTGAGCCACTGTCCCCCCTCCGCCAATATCTACCTTTCCTAGTTCTCCCACCTGCCATATTACTCCGGCTTCGTCAAACAAGCTCCTTATTTTGGCTATATATTCAGGATTGGCATCATTTGAGCCCGACTTTCCTCTTGAACCGGTATATTTAGTGAGCACCACTCCTTGTGACATAAACGAGTTATTCATTTTTTCAAAAACCTCTGGGTAATTGGGATCAATAGCTGCGTTGACATCCGCAGACAGCGCATGTGATGAAGCCAGCGCCTGGCGCAGGCTGTAATAATCGTCCTTGCCGGTTTTATGCATGATTTCGGCCACTATATTTTCTATCAGCAAGGATTGAAGCCCGGTATTGCCAGAACTGCCGATTTCTTCTTTGTCTACAAAAAGACATATTGCAGTACGTACCGGCTGGTCAACCTCCAATGCCGCTCGCAGCGATGTATAGGCACATACCCTGTCATCCTGGCCATAAGCGCCAATCATACTCCGGTCTAATCCCACCTCCCTGGCCGGAAAGGCCGGGACTAATTGCAGTTCGGCACTGGTAAGGTCGTCTTCAACAATGTTAAATCTATCCTGCAGAATGTTCAAAATGAAATTCTTGATTGGGTCATCTTCGCGTTGCAGCAAAGGCCGGCTGCCGATAAGGGCATTAAGGCTCTCGGCATTTACCGCGTC
>JAXDBN010000156.1:0-12848 GCA_034678805.1 Syntrophomonadaceae bacterium | reverse complement strand
TTCCATAGAATATCTTCCTTTTCTGCGGGCCCCAGCGAGCCCGGCTATTTGAATCGAATCACATATATTCTACGCTTTAGCAGTAGTTTCGGCTAGCTTATTTTAGGCTGAAGATTACATTCCTAGTCTGTTCAAATAAAAAGAAGAAAGCACCTCTTTTGCTAGGGTCAAGTGCGTAGGATGGCAAAGAAGTATGTATACCGTCCGAGCGAGCAAAAAAGGCTGACAGCAAGCCGAAGGCACCCGATCCCTGGGAATCGAGTGCCCTCTAATTATTATTTATGAGTTAAGAGGTGAATTTATATAGATTGCCATCCTGGGTTATACCGGGTCTTAATAACACTTCCGGTTTGGGTAATTTCAGGCCCAGGGTCTCCAGCAGGACATCCTCGATCAATTCGACCGGCTGTACCTGGAGCTGCTCCCGTACCTCATCCGGCAATTCCTTAAGGTCTCTCACATTATCCTTGGGGATCAATACCTTTTTGATACCGGCCCGGTGAGCCGCCAGCAGCTTCTCTTTGATCCCGCCTACCGGCAGGACCGCTCCCCGCAGGGTGATCTCACCAGTCATAGCCAGGGTCGAATCGACCTTGATGCCGGTAACCAATGATGCCAAAGCGGCAAATAAAGCTACCCCCGCCGAAGGACCATCTTTGGGCACCGCCCCGGACGGTACGTGAATGTGCAGGTCCCGCTCCTTGAAGTTGAAATTCAAGCTGCTGATAGCCAGCCGGGACTTGATCAAACTCAAGGAGATCCGGGCCGATTCCTGCATCACATCACCGAGTTTACCGGTCAGGATCAGCTGCCCGGTACCCGGCATATCAGTGCATTCGATAAACAGTATCTCACCGCCGACCGGAGTCCAGGCCAGTCCAGTGGCCACCCCGGGGGGATTATCCAGCTCAGCCATGTCATGCCGGGCGATCTGGTTGCCCAGGATTTCTTCCAGCATATCCGGGTTTACTATATAAGGTACATCGGTCTTGCCGGATACGATCTTTTCTGAAGCCACCCTGGCGATGGAAGCCAGCTGCCGCCTTAATCCTCTTACCCCGGCTTCCCTGGTATAGTCGGAGATCACCTTCCTGATGGTCTCATCCCCGATGACCAGCATTTCAGCGGTCATACCATGTTCCTCCAGGACGTTGGGCACCAGATGATCCTTGGCGATATGGAACTTCTCTTTGTCGGTATAACTGGATATCGATATCACTTCCATCCGGTCCAGCAAGGGTCCCGGGATAGAATCAGTGGTGTTGGCCGTAGCTATGAAAAATATCTCCGACAAATCATACGGCACTTCCAGGTAATGATCGGTAAAGCTATTGTTCTGTTCAGGATCCAATACCTCCAGCAATGCGCTGGCCGGATCGCCGTTATAAGCGGCCATCAGTTTATCCACTTCATCCAGGACAAAGACTGGATTCTTCTGCCCGGCTTTTCTCAGGTTCTGGATAATACGGCCCGGCAAGGCGCCCACATAAGTGCGGCGATGCCCGCGGATCTCCGCCTCATCCTTGATACCGCCCAGGCTGATACGGATATACTTGCGGCCCAGGGCCTCGGCAATGCTCCGGCCCAGGCTGGTCTTCCCGGTCCCGGGAGGTCCTACCAGCAGGATGATGGAGCCCTTTTTATCCTTTTTCAGCTTCATGACCGCCAGGTGCTGGATGATACGGTCCTTGACCTTCTCCAGCCCAAAATGCTGGTCATCGAGAATCTGGCGTGAAGCCTGCAAATCTATCTCGCGGTTTTCACCCGGCCGCCAGGGCAGTTCGACCAGTATGTCCAGGTAGTTGCGGATGACATTATAGTCCGGACTATTCGGGCTTTGGCTCTCGAATTTATCCAATTCCGCCAGGGCCACCTTCAAGACCTCGGCCGGCATACCGGCCTCTTCAATCAGCTGGCGATAATCCTTGCCCCCGGGCGAACCTTCATTCAGCTCGTCCTGGATATTCTTCAGCTGTTCCCGCAGTACCGTTTCACGGTGAGCCTTGTTGGCCTTTTCGTTGAACTTCTCCGCCATCTCGATCTGCAGTTTGATGGTCTCTTTTTGTTTCAGCAGGTGGTCCATAAATTGCAGCGCTCTTTGTTTCAGCGACCTGGTCTCGATCAGGGCCTGCTTTTCGGCATTAGTGATACGCAGATATTGACCAACCTGGCCCATCAGCAGATTCAGGTCCTGCTCATCGTCAAAGACTTTGATAAAAGCTTCGCTGCCTTTGAAATGGGCGCCGATCTCATGAATCAGGCCCTTGATATAAGACATCATCTCCTGCTGGCTCTTCAGATCCAGGTCAACGATATCCGGAACAATATCATATTCGGCCCAAACGGTACCGTTATCGATAGTCAGGTTCTTAACCTCGACCCGTTCCATGACCTTGATTTGCAGGAGATGATGATGTTCCTTCTGCTTGGTATTAAGGATTCTCACCAGGGTGCCCACCTCATAGAAATCATGTTCACTGAGGGCGGTTTGGTTAAAATTCTGCTTGAGGGCCAGGACAATAGCCTTCTCCTCATTATCCAGCAGCAAGTCTTTCAGGGAATCTCCTTTATAAGCAAGGGTATATTCCATGCCCGGCAGCAGAATAATATCAGATGCAGGGATAACATTTAGTTTTTGCTGTTCTTCGTTCTGGTACATATCGGTTCTTCCTTTCTGTACAGGTCCTTAATTAAGTGAATAGTCATTTATTATAAAACCAAATTTTAAAGGGACCGGGTCCCTCTAAAAAAACAACCTATCTGAGCAGTGCCGCCTGAATCATTTTTATCAGGTCTTCCAGGAGTGGGGATGTATCCTCGCGCCGGTTTCTATACTGAACTGCAATGGTTTTTACCGGGTTAAATAAAAGAGCCTGGATATTGACATTATCAACGTCCTTCAGGACCCGCCTCCGTTTATATTCGTCCAGCACTTCCTCCATGGGCATTCGGCCCTTGTTACCCTGGCATTGTTCCAGTAACGCCGGGCAGCTGGAGTACTGTTCCACAAAATAGAAAACCTCGCCGTGGTTGGTTATATAGGTGTAATAAGATTTAACCAGGGTCTCTATAAACTGTTCCCCGGTCATATCCCGCCGCACCCGGTTGCATAAAAAATCTCTTACCTGTTGTTCATATTCCTGATAGATGTCTTGTAGCATAGCATCTTTATTATCGTAATAAATATACACGGTGGCCGGCGATACGCCTGCCTCCCGGGCAATCTTGGCTATGGATGCTCCCTGCAGGCCTTCCGAGAGAATCAATTTGAGTACCGCCTGCTTGATACTCTGCAGTTTCCTGTCATCTTTTCTGCGCAATTACATCACCTACTGATTGAATAATAAATGATCGTTCACTTATAGTCAAGGAAAAATTCGCCTGTCCCGCGTTTGACGTGCTGCCTGCGGTGCTTTATGATAGACGGTAGGTCTATTCTGAAAAGCACGGGGGATTATAAATGGAACATGAGAATGAGAGGAAGATGGCGGTTTTAATTGACGCCGACAATGTTTCCGAGAAATATATAAAATATATTTTCGACGAGATTTCCAACCACGGCACGCCTACTTATAAAAGAATCTACGGGGATTGGACCAGTCCCAACCTGTCATCCTGGAAAAATGTCCTGCTTAATTATTCCATAACCCCGATCCAGCAGTATAGTTATACCACCGGGAAAAACTCCACCGATTCGGCTTTGATTATCGATGCCATGGATATTCTCTATTCCAAAAACGTGGACGGATTTTGCATCGTCTCCAGCGACAGCGACTTCACCCGCTTGGCCGCCCGGCTCCGCGAGACGGGTATGTATGTGGTAGGAATGGGGGAAAAGAAGACCCCTTCACCGTTCATAACCGCCTGCGAGAAATTTAAATACCTGGAAGTCCTGGCGGAAATGCCGGCCCCGATCCAGGAAACTGCCGCCAGCGCACCAGCCGGGAAGCCAGTCCATCAGGACGGTATGGCCAGTATCGAAGAGCTGACCGAAACCATACGCACCATAGTCAACGAAACCTCCGATGATGAAGGCTGGGCTTTCCTGGGTGAGGTAGGGAAGAAACTCAACAAGCGTTACCCGGATTTTGATACCAGGAATTACGGGCATGCCAAGCTGACCCCGCTGATTTACTCGCTCAAGCAATTTGAGATCCAATCCCGGAAAACCAATCGTCCCCACATAACCCTGAAATATATCCGGAACAAATAAATTGCCGCCCACAAAACACAGCTGAAAAAAAGTTAAGAACCCGTATTTCCCCGGCACATCCGGGGAAATTTATTTTGGGAAATATTTCAGCCAAATATAAACAAACCTGTATATTGGCTTCCTAGTTTGACAAAACTGGGGGTAGATATAAAATATATATAGTTAGCCATTTGCACAAAAGTGTGCACAAGAGGAGGTAATATGCCGACGTTGAGAAAAGACTTGCTCAACCCTGATTTGAAGGAAGTACTGGAGAGCTTTCATCTGGACAAAAACTATATCGAAGGCGAAGGCAGTTATCTTACCGATGACTGCGGTGTTCGCTATCTGGACTTCATAGCCCAGTATGGTTCTGTGCCTTTTGGTTACAATCCGGATTTCATCTGGGACGCGCTGCTTGATGCGCGAACCCGTAAACTGCCCAGTTTGGTCCAGCCCTCCTTGCCGGGTGAGGCCTTGAAACTAGCCAACCTGCTGGCCGAATGTTCCCCGGGTGACCTGTGTTACTGCACCTTTTGCCAGAGCGGCACGGAGGCGGTCGAGGCAGCCATCAAACTGGCCCGTTCTACTACCGGCAGGGAAATCATCATATCCACTGCTAACAGTTTCCACGGCAAAACACTGGGATCATTATCGGCTACCGGTAAGTCCTCCTATCAAGAGCCCTTCCGAGCGCCGGCTCCGGGATTCATTAGAATCCCATACAATGACGCAGCCAGCCTGCGCCGGGCTTTGGAAGCACATCCCGGTGAGACCGCGGCTTTCATTATTGAGCTGATTCAAGGTGAGGGCGGGGTAGTGGTAGGCTGTCACGAATACCTGCGCGAGGTCCAGGATATCTGCCATGAGTTTGACATTTTATTTATAGTTGATGAAATACAGACCGGGCTGGGCCGTACCGGCAGGCTGTTTGCCTGTGAACACGCCGGCCTGGAACCGGACATCATGTTGTTAGCCAAAGCCCTGGGCGGAGGCCTGCTGCCCCTGGGCGTTTGTATGAGCTCTCCCCGGGCCTGGAACCAGGATTTTGGCATGCTGCACAGTTCTACTTTTGCCAATAACAACGTAACCTGTGCGGTAGGTATTGCCGTATTGGAAAAACTCTGCGCCCAGGACCAGGCTTTTATTAAAGAGGTTGCCGCCAAGGGCGAATATCTGCTGGAGCGGGTGCGCACCCTGGAGAAAAATTACCCGGCTGTCATTAAAGAAACGCGCGGTCAGGGACTGCTGGCCGGCATCGAGTTCTATTCCCTGCACGACGTGGGGTCCTACGATATGGCCTTTATAGAAGAGCAGGGCGGTTTTACCGCTTTATTGGCGGGATTCCTCCTCAACGTCTACCAGATCAGATTGGCCCCGTTTTTAAACAATTCCATGACTTTAAGGCTGGAACCGACCCTGACCATAACCTACGAGGAGATAGACCGGGTCATGGAGGCACTGGAGGTAGTCTGCCAGCTGCTCAATTACCGCGATTATGCCAGCCTCTACCGCTATTTGATCGGTGATCAGCGTAAACCCGGCGTCATAAATGATTATAGACCCATGTCCCGCACCATAAAATCATCCCAATTACAGCCGGGAGAAGAGCCCAGCCGCAAGTTCGCCTTTCTCATCCATTACCCGGCTCCGGAGGATGTAGTGATCAATAATCCTTCCTTCGCCAGTTTTACGCGGGATGAATTGTACCAATTGATGGAGTGGGAAAGCAGCATCAATGAACCGGGGCTGACCTGCACCATGCCGGCCATCAGATCCCTGGATGGCACCGTCGCCCAGGGGTGGCTGATAGGTGTTCCCTTTGGCGCCCGTGAAATTATGAACATGCCCAACGAAGCGGTTGTGGATGTAATCGCCCGGGCGGTGGATATGGGACGTGATATGGGGGCCGATATAGTAGGCCTGGGAGCGCTGACCTCAGTAGTTACCAAGGGCGGAAGGTCGGTAACCGGCCGCAATGTGGCCATAACCAGCGGCAACAGTTTCACTACCCTGATGGCCATCGAGGCCCTGTTCCAGGGGGCAGAAAGGATGCATATCGAGCCTATCGCCGCCCGGGGAGGCATAGTAGGAGCCAATGGTTCGATTGGCCGGGCCTGTGCTTTGATGGTATCGGAAAAGGTATGCCAGCTGACCCTGTTTGGCAGCCCCCAGCATCCTACCAGCAGCCGGCTGCGCCTGAATTCACTGGCCAAGGATATCTTTGGCTATGCCCGGACCCGAATGGCGCAGGGTGAATTGGATGGGATGAGCCTGTGGCTCAGCCGGGTGGTAAAGGTGCTCAACAATAAGGGAGATGAAAGCGCCCGGCAATTGGCCCGGCGGATTATAGACGGAGACGAATTGACCCTGGACTTAATCCAGGAGGTGTGCAATTGCCTGAACTTAAATGTTCCCGTGACCACCAGTGTGGATATAAAGGCAGACCTGCCTGATTGTGATCTGGTGGTAGCCGCCAGTAACAGTCCTGACTACTTGATATACCCGGATGATCTGCGCTCCGGGGGCGTGGTCTGCGATGTTGCCCGGCCGGCTGATGTTGCTCCCGAAGTATATGAACTAAGAGACGACGTGCTGGTGCTGGAAGGCGGATTGGTCCAGTATCCCGATAACATCTGTTTCGGCGCCAACCTTGGCTATCGTGACGGGGTTAACCTGGCCTGCCTGTCCGAGACGGTTCTGCTGGCCCTGGAAGGTGACTGCCAGGATTATAGTATCGGCAATATACTGCCGCTGGAAACAGTGCATTACCTGAGACAACTGGCTCAAAAGCATGGCTTCTCTTTAGCCGGGCTGCGGATGGGTAATCACGAGATCGATGAACGGGACATTGAGCAAATTTACCGCAATTCATTGCAATTCAAGCATGCCGAGAATATGTAATGCAGGATTTGCCATGCAAACCGCGAATATCTATTTTTATTATTCAGCATGCAATGCAGGGCAATGATCAAGGAGGATAAATAGATGAGCGAATGGGTCCAGGACATCACCATTAAGAGCGATGGCAAGTGGTATTACGGCCAGGCAGAAATGTTCCGGCGTCAGATAGTCAACATTCTGGCCAAAAATATTCATCGCCGCGACGACGGCAGTTATTATATCAAGATGGGCGAAGAGGAGAATCCGCTCATCGTCGAAGATGTACCCTTTCTGGCCAGTGGAGTAAAAGAGAACGAAATGCCCATCACCCTGGTTTTTCATGATTTGCAGGAAATGGTCTTGGATAAAGAAATGAAATTGATTTTCAAAGGGGATGTCCCTTACATTTCCTTTCAATCGGAAGGAGATACCAAACTCACCCGGGGAGTCTATTGGAAATTGAGCGAGCATTACGATTTTCGCGATGAGGACGTTTATTTTGTTCCGCCCCAGGAATAAAATAAAAATTAGTTGACCTTACAATACAGCGCGCAGAAAAACAGCCCTGGTCCGAGTGTTTATGGACGAAGGCTGTTTTATTTTTACGGATTAAGCTGATAGCGGCGATGGGGAATGCTTGGGCTTACTTGTTTTTCTGCGCCAGGGCCAATTTCAGGTCAGGATCAACCGGCGCGCAGATCGAAATTTCCCTGACAATGTTACCTTCGGCATTGAACACCACATACTGGTCGGCGCCGTAGGAGTAAGAGACCTTATCGGGATTATCCGTGTCATAAACCATCAAATAATCAGGTCCGTATTTCGCAATCACCTTATCAACGCTGTCATTGGGTTTTATCCCCCTGGCGGTAGCTATATCGCTGTCAGTGATATCGACCTGGATCACTACATCCTCATGACGGGTCATGGTTACCAGCAGATCCATGTCATTGGGATGGTACACACCGCTGCGGCCCAAATTAGTGCCGCCCGGGAAAATGGCCATAATCTCATCACGGGTGGTGCTGCCGACCGTGACATCGCCATTGGATGCTGATAAAACCATATCCTGGTCAGTGAGGATGGTTTGCTGGAGAGGTTTGACAACTACCATATCGGGAGCACTTAATGAAATAAAAGCAAACATGATCACGACTGGTATAACAATACATAAAACTATGAGGGATTCCTTCTTCTGGGTTCTCATCCCGGCTCCTCCTTTGGAAATTCCGTTAACAAAAATAGAAACTGGCAGACTCTGCATCTAATTATATATGCTGTGGATAACTCTGGCCAGCGCAATTTTTGGCGGATAAATTCCAATCTTGGACCGAAAAGCATCACCAGTCTTGACAATGATGACGGCCATGTAATATAATTTTGCTTGCTGAGAAAAGGTCAGCCACACATGCGGTAGTGGCGGAATTGGCAGACGCGCTAGATTCAGGTTCTAGTAGTCGCAAGGCTGTGGAGGTTCAAGTCCTCTCTACCGCACCATACGCAAAGCAAATCCCTGATGATTCAGGGATTTTTGTATTTTCTGTGCTTTGGAACGCAGGGAACGCAGGGACGGTTCTTTTGTTCCACATGGAGAAATTGCAGGAGTTGTTTGGGAATAAGCTATAATGAATTATAGGAGTAATTGAAAGGAGTGACAAATATTGAATGCTGCTCAGATATTTATAGCTATTGTTATTATATCTTTGGCACTTATTTTTGTAATTCTTCTCATTAAGGGCAAGGGAGTTCCGAAAGGAGGTAAACTTACACCTTTAGTTTCCTTGGCTTTTGCGTTTGTAATGGCAGGAATCATATTCGGAGAGAACAGGATAGTGGGTTATGGCTCGATAGGGATCGGGCTAATTTTGGCTTTTGTTGATATGTTCAAATCAATGAGAAAGAAGAAATCCTAATACCAAATAAGTTCGATATTTTATCAGATTGTGAACCCCTATATTTAGGGGTTTTATTATTCATTAAGACTCATTTTTGGTTTGCCTCAAAGAATGGTGACATATCACCGATTACCCATTCGGATGTTAGGTAATAGGCTGAATACCTTAGCAACAATATGGGAACATCTAATCTATATGGGAAGAATAGCCTTGGGATTGAGGGATGTACTTTTGAACCAACAACAAAATCAAATAATTCGCCGTCCAAAAGCAGCCTTAATATCATTCACCCATAATCATTTTCATTTGCGCAATCCCTGGGTTATTGCCTTATGGTCCTTAATTTTTCCGGGTTTCGGCCACATAAGTTGCGGAAGTAAACTAAAGGGCGGGTTCCTATTTGCTGGGGAACTATTAATTAATTATAAAGCCCACATTAACATGGCTCTTTTGTTCAGTTTTACGGGAAAATTCGACCAGGCCAAGGAAGTTTTAGACCCGCAGTGGCTGTTGATTTATTGTCCGGTATTAATTTTATCAGTTTGGGATAGCTATCGCCTTGCAGTTGAGTATAATAAGCTCTCAGTCCTAGCAGATAGGGCAGCCTCACCGATTACCCCCACAGTTGTTGGAGCAATTTCTATTGATACACTCGAAAAGAGGAACCCGTGGGTAAGTGCTGCATGGTCCATGCTTTTACCAGGGTTGGGACATATTTGTCAATCCCAAATAGCAACTGCTACTTATCTATTAGTTGCAAGTATAAGTATTATTATCCTCTCCCATGTTCTTCCGGCAATAGGATATACAGCAATCGGTGATTTTCAGCAAGCCAAGGTGATACTTGATTGGCAATGGTTTCTTAATCTACCTTCCTTATATGGTTTTGCTGCTTGGGATTCCTACCGAGAAGCCGTTGAAATTAATAAACTGTTTGAGATTGAACAAGCACGGTACTTCAAAAATAATTTTCAACAATATGTTTTTAAGATACCCTTTCAGACTATGGAGGGATAATGCATGTTAATAATAGCTTCTTTTGATTATTGCTTTCATACTGAACTAGCGGTTAGCGAACTAATACAAAATGGGATTAATAAAGACCAGATTCTTGCAGTGCCGCTAGAAGTAAGAGGAGAACCTAGACAAAAATTAGATACGATTCACCACTCCGATGGTGTCAGCATGCTTGATGGAGGAGCTCTCTTGGGTACATTCACTATGATTTTAGGAGCGATTTACGGATTTATTCTTGAATGGGGTCCAATTATATGGGGCTTAATAGGGTTGGTAGGTGGGTTTATCATCGGATGTTTGCTAGATTACTTCTGTGGTGGCAAAAGACAATCAAAAGATCGACAGAAGCAGAATATGGGACAATTAATAATAATAATAGAATGCAAAACAGAACAAGGAGAAATCGTCGAAAAGGTTTTATGGGGTCATCACGCATTTGGAGTAGCATCGGTACAATAAGGACACATACACACCAAGCTCATTTCTGGCATAGCGGAAAGGCATAATGCAAGAATTTCATTTGATACTAGTCCTGAAGGTACTAGCTTTACCGCACCATAAGAAAAGCAAATCCCTGATGAGTCAGGGATTATTGTTTTTCTGTCGGTTTGATTGAAGGATCCAAGGGGAGTGGTCGTGTAAAAAGATTGTTCTATTTTGACAAGACTATACGATTCTTGGCGCAGTTCGACCTGATTCGACCAACGTATGTGTTACATTTCTTGCAGAGGGTAAATACTTGGAGGGAATGGAATTGCACGATTGCCAAAGGGATAGGGAAGACCTTATTTGCGAGTTGAACCAGCTGCGCCAACGTAACCTGGAACTGGAGGCAAGCTTAACCAGCGAAATAAACAGACGCCATGAATGTGAACGGCAACTTCTTGCCAAAGAGGCTTTGGAGGAAAGCGAGGAGCGCCTGCAGGCTCTCATGAATTATAATCCCTGCTTGGTATTCCTTAAGGATGAGGCGGGCAAGTACATCTATTTAAATCAAACTTACAAAGAAAAGCTTGTAGGATCGAAAGACTGGTATGGGAAAACCGATTTCGATTTCTGGTCGGAAGAGAGTGCCAGATTGTTTCAGGCTAATGACCAAGCGGTTATGGAATCAGGTCAGGTTTATCAATACATGGAGGATTCCATTGCCTTGGACGGCCACCGATATTGCTGGTTATGCTACAAGTTTCCCTTCACTGACTCGAAAAACCGGAGATACCTGGCCGGAATCGGGATCGATGCCACCAGCCGCGTCCTGGCCGAGGAAGCCTTACATAATTCCGAGCGGAGATTTCAAGCCCTCGTTGAGACTAATGTGGATTTTATCTGGGAAATGGACACCCAGGGGAAGTACACCTACTGCAGTCCGCAGATGGAGAAACTGTGGGGACTCAAGCCGGCACAAATGCTGGGGCGCTCCCCCTTCGACCTGATGCCCCCTGACGTAAAGGAATTTGCTTTACAAGCTTTTTTGGAGTACGCCCAATCCCCCGCTGGACTAAAAGGATTTGCCACCACTTCATTTGACGGAAAAGGGCAACTCATTTATATAGAAACCAGTGCAGTGCCATTTTTCGATGACCATGGGATATTGCAGGGCTTCCGCGGCACGACCCGGGATATAACCGAGAGCAAAAAGGCTGAGGATAAAGCTCGGACTGAAAATATGATAACGCAGGGTATTAATCGTATTCTCCGTGATGCTCTCATTTGTGAGAATGAAGAAGATTTAGGGATGACCTGCCTTAATGTTGCCATGGACATCACCGGGAGCAGCATAGGCTTTATCGGTGAAATCAATCCGGAAGGACTTTTGGATGACATCGCAATCTCCGAAATGGGGTGGGAGGCATGCCGGATGCCGGACAGCGAACATCGAATATTACCCAAAGGATTGAAAATACAAGGCATCTACAGACTCGTGCTACGGGATGGATGTACGGTTCTAACTAACGATCTGGCTTCTCATCCGGATAGTATTGGCTTGCCGGACGGGCATCCTCCTCTCAGCTCTTTCATTGCTGTGCCGCTTTTGGAAAACGGTCAGGTTATCGGAATGATAGGCTTAGGTAATAAAGCTTCGGGGTATGCAGATGAAGACCTTTGTATATTGGAAAAATTGACCCCATCCATTGTACAAGTGTTAATGCGTAAGCGGGCCGAACAGGCGATGCGGGAGAGTGAAGAGAAATATCGCCGTTTCGTGGAAACTGCTTCCGAGGGTATTATATTAGGGCAACCCGACGGCAAAGTAATATATTCGAATCAACAGATGGCCGATATGTTGGGCTATACTCCAGAAGAGCTAATTGGAATGATGGGTCATGAACTAATGCAAGAAGATCAGAAAAATATCGAGTGTGATTCCCGGCAAGATCTCTAGTCTGGAACCAGGTTAATCCGTGAATTCAAGTTGCGCAGTAAAAACGGTTCCCCTGTGTGGACACTTTGCAGTGCAGCGCCGTACTTTGATGATAAAGGTCATTATATGGGCAACCTGGCTATGCACACCGACATCACAGAAAGAAAAAGGATGGAGGAAGCGCTGGCCGAGAGCGAGGCGAGACTAAGGATTAATGAAGCTATAAGTGCTGAACGTCAGCGGCTCTATAATGTGCTGGAAACTCTGCCGGTGATGATTTGCCTGCTGACCCCTGATTATCACGTTGCTTTCGCTAACCGTAATTTCCGTGATAGGTTTGGTGAAGCCAAAGGTCGGCATTGTTACGAGTACTGTTTTGGCTATAATGAACCATGTGAATTTTGTGAAAGCTATAAAGTGATGCAAACCGGACAGCCGCATCATTGGGAAGTCAATGTTGACGGCACCATCATTGATGCTTACGCCGTCCCGTACACCG
>JAXDBN010000155.1:0-11812 GCA_034678805.1 Syntrophomonadaceae bacterium | reverse complement strand
GCCAATTTTATTAATAAAATGGGAGGCATCATTGACGGGGCGGGAACCAATGTAATCAGGATAGAAGGTGTTTCAAATCTAAACGGAATCAAGTATATACCAATACCAGATCGAATTGAAGCCGGTACCTATATGGTTGCAGTAGCGGCTACCAAGGGTAATGCTATCATAAATAACGTAATCCCGGAGCATCTTAAAGCCATTACTGCAAAATTGGTCGAGAGCGGTGCCGAAGTAATAGAAAACCAGAATTCAGTTGAGATAAGAAGGGAAGCCAGAATTAATCCGGTTTATATAAAAACTTTGCCGTATCCAGGATTCCCTACAGATATGCAGGCCCAATTTATGGCCTATCTAAGTTGTGCTCAGGGAAGTAGCGTAATTAGTGAGTCGGTATTTGAAAATCGCTTTATGCATGTGCAAGAATTATCACGTATGGGCGCAGATATAAAGACGGAAGGGAAAATTGCGGTTGTAAGAGGGATCAAAAAACTAACCGGTGCTCAGGTCAAAGCCTCCGACTTACGGGCTGGTGCCGCCCTAATTATAGCTGGGCTTACTGCCCAAGGAAACACAATCCTATTGGATAGCGAGCATGTGCATCGTGGTTATGAAGAAATTGCTGCCAAGCTTAATGCTATGGGTGCGCAAATCGAATCAGTATAAAAAAACAAATTAATTATTGTAAATTGAAACATGGCATTACTGTCATGTTTCTTTCATATTTATTGATTATGAAACAGAGGAAAAGATTTGAATGGATTATTATTTTAATTGTAATCAGCATTATCACAAGCTGGCTCTGTTGGCGAAATCATAAAAATCATGCTGATCAGCCACGAATTAATTTATATTTACATGAACAGGATAGAATTATTGCCCTGGAGTTGGAGGAATACATAAAGGGTACGGTGGCAGCCGAGATGCCAGCCTCTTTTGAAATAGAAGCCCTCAAAGCTCAAGCAGTATGCGCTAGGACATATGCGATGAAAAAAATTATCAACCATACCGTTTATCCGCAGGGAGCTGATCTTTCCGATGACACAAGTACCTGCCAGGCATTTATTTCCTATAAAGATTTTGCTCCGACGAACCCCGACCGGGCTGATTTAATAAAAAGAATAACTGAAGCGGTCGAATCTACCCGTGGGGAAGTACTGATTTATAATTCTCAACTCATAGACGCGCTATATTGCTCCACTTGCGGTGGACGCACTGAAAGTTCGGAAGCCGTATGGGGAGGAGAAATTGAATACCTACAGTCGGTTACCTGTAATGATTGTATTGAATCCAGTCATTATCGAGAAGAAACAGAGGTAAAGAACGAAATGATCACCCAACTGGTTGGTGACAAAAGCTCCACACTGAAGATTAAGATAATATCAAAAACCCCAAGTGGGCGAGCCCAAATAATAAGCATAAACGGTAAAAATATTGAAGCCACTGTTATGAGGCAAAAGTTGAATCTTCCTTCAACCTGGCTCAATTTCCTGACGTCAACAAGAAATACTGTGATAATAACCAGAGGATATGGGCATGGGGTAGGACTCTGCCAGTATGGTGCTAATGGAATGGCTAAGCGGGGTAAAGATTACCACCAGATTCTAAAAAAGTACTATCAGGGGATTAGTTTTTATAAATTGGATTATTAAAAGAAGCTACAGGCTATAAATCTTAAAGAGATCAAGCAAATTGGCATTGGTTATTTTTTTTGCCATCAGTTCCCTGAATCTGACTGATTTGGTTTTGCCCTCATTTCGCAGTATTTCTAATTCAATAGGTATTTGCCTTTGGCTGTTAAGTAAATCCTCTATCAGATTTTCGAATCTTGCCAATTTTTCGATAGCGTCACCGGTATATCCTTTGTCAGTCTGTTGTAATGTGTTTTTATCTATTACATAACCATTATCAGATATTAAAGTTAGCCGGGCCATTTAAATCCCTCCTTGCTTTGCTCAAGACGTAACTGTTTAAATGTTAATATCTCAGGTCTCCATCCATGATTTTAAAGGGACCAGCAATTATAGCCAACAAAAATAGCTACTAATTAATTTAAACGCATACTAATCTCTTTCTTTAAGGTCTTGATTATCCTTCTCCTGAATATAAATTTAAAAACCGCTGGGGAGGGAGTCGGATTAATGCAAAATTATATAAGAAAGAGAGCGGTGAAAATAGCCAGATATATACTCCAGACTTCAGATACAGTTAGGGGCACTGCTGAGGTGTTTGGGATTTCCAAATCCACTGTCCACAAGGATGTATCAGAGCGGTTGCCTCGAATCAGTAAGGAATTAGCCGATGAGGTTAGAAACGTATTAGAAAGGAACAAAGCCGAAAGGCATTTAAGAGGAGGAGAAGCAACCCGGAAGAAGTATGCCCAAAACCATGATAGCCACGCCCCTGGGTCAGCTGAAATGGCAGCCTCTTCTCAGAGGGAAACCCCCTGAACTCCTCAATAAAGCCGCTCTTCCCGACCCCAAACAACCTACCCGGATAAAATAATTCGAGATTATCTGCTGTTAAAATTAATAGCCACTATGACGAATAAAAGGTAAAATAAGAATAATTAGCGATAACATGAAATATTTTGCCGGGAGGATCAGAAGAATTGTTTTTTGCTGAGGACATTGGAATCGACCTTGGTACAGCTAGTGTATTGGTGTTCAAAAAAGGAGAGGGTATTGTATTACACGAACCTTCTGTAGTTGCTTTGGACAAGAACACCAATAAAGCAATTGCAATTGGCGAAGAAGCCAGAGAGATGTTGGGTAGGACTCCCGGGAATATAGTCGCGATTAGACCTCTTCGAGAAGGAGTTATCGCTGATTATGATACGACGGAAAAAATGCTTACCTATTTTATTAGAAGAGTAATGGGGAGACGGTTATTTTGGAAGCCGCGGGTAATTGTATGCATCCCGACCGGGGCAACAGATGTAGAGGAACGAGCAGTTAGACAAGCTACTCTGGCATCAGGAGCAAAACAAGCATTTATTATTGAAGAGCCTTTAGCGGCCGCTCTTGGAGCTGGTTTGAATATAGGTGAAGCCAGTGGTAACATGGTCGTTGATATAGGAGGAGGCACAACCGATATCGCTGTTTTGTCGCTGGGGGGTACGGTTTGTAAAAGGTCCCTCCGGGTAGGGGGAGATAAATTCGATGAGGCCATAGTAAGATATGTGCGGCGTGAATATAGTCTGATGATTGGGGAAAGGACTGCTGAAGAGATCAAGATTAACGTGGGATCAGCTTGGATAACAGAAGAAAACAGTGCCAATGCCATGAACGTTCGAGGTCGAGATCTAGTCACAGGCTTGCCAAAAACCATAACCATTACTTCATCGGAAAGCTGGGAGGCACTTGAAGAGCCTGTTTATGCAGTTATAGATGCCGTTAAGAAGGTACTGGAAATAACCCCGCCAGAGCTGGCTGCCGATATCGTTCATACCGGCATCGTCATGACTGGGGGCGGATCGCTGCTTAACGGTCTGGATCGATTGCTGTCGTTAGAAACCAGACTTCCGGTACATGTAGCCGAGGATCCCATCTCTTGCGTGGCTATGGGGACCGGTAAGGCATTAAACGAAATGAATACATTGTCCCGTCATCAATACAAAGGTCCTAAGAGGGTATTATAAATTTAACCACCCGCCTTTAGGCGGGTTTTTTAATGAATGGACATAAAGCTGCTAAGACTAGTAACAAATAAGAATGTATGTACTTAATGTTATTTGAGAAAGGTAGGTTTTAATGCCCGAAAAGGCTAATATACTAGGTTGTGAAGTTCATATGTTGTCAATTCAACAATGCCTGATGTGCATTGCCGATATGATCGACAAAAAAGACATATGCCATGTAATTACTCTCAATGCGGAAATAGTTTATAAGGCGCAAAATAATCAACAACTGCTGCAGATTATTAATGGTGCTGATTTGGTGACTCCAGATGGAATTGGGATAGTATGGGCTGGCAGAAGGCTTGGCTATGATTTTAAGGAACGAGTATCCGGGATAGACCTATTAATGCATTTATGTGAGGCTGCACCCGCTAGAGGGTGGAGAATTTATTTGTTAGGATCAGCGCCTGGGATCGCTAACGCAGCCGCCCAACGTTTAAAAGAACGTTTTCCTGGCCTGGTGATATGTGGAACCCATCATGGTTACTTTAATAATGATGATATACCGGCATTGCTAGCTGATATCAGGCAAAGTTTTCCCGATATTCTCCTGGTATCACTGGGAGCCCCCAAGCAGGAATTATGGATAAACACATATAAATACGATCTGGCTATACCGGTCAGTATTGGGGTGGGGGGAAGCCTTGATGTTATTGCCGGGATTAAGCAACGAGCTCCGGGTTGGATGATTAAAATGAACCTGGAATGGCTCTACAGGTTGCTGGCTGAACCAAGCCGGTGGAGACGCCAGTTAGTACTACCTAAGTTTGTGATGATGGTACTCCGTACCAAGAACAAGCGCATATTATAGGGATTTCAAACCAAGGTTTTGATCTAACCGCTAATGCCAACGGTGGTAATCTCAGAGTGTCCCCAAATATAAACACTTGCAAGCAAGTGTTTTTCTGTTAACTAGGGTAGATATTTTATGCTTATTGTTGGCAACTTAAAATCCGGTCTTATAAATAGAAGTCATTAATTTTACATATGCAGGTTGATTGAAATTCCGAAACCAGGTTAGAATATGATTAAAGGTCAAATAAGGTCAAACGGGTAAAAGAAAATGAGGAAGAATATATCTGATTCCATCGCTCAATATATTAAGGTTCTAATTGCTCGTAGCAGCAGGCGGCAGATTGAGATTCAACGGGCTGAACTGGCTAAGACCTTTAATTGTGTTCCCTCCCAGGTGAATTACGTTATCCGTACCAGGTTTAGAGAAGCTGATGGATATTTGACCGAGAGCCGCCGGGGAGGCCAGGGATTCATCCGGATTACTCAATGTGACTGGGAAGAGGACAGGCTGGCTTATGAATCGTTACAAAAATATCTGGTAGAACTTGAGGGGGCCGGCCTGTTGACAGCGAATGAAAAGGAGTTAATTAGGCAAATCTCAGCATGGGACATGACTATGTTACCCTCCGGGTATAAAACCAGCTTTTATCAGGGTATCATTAGGGCTTTGAGTAAATACCTGGATTAACCAAAGTAAATAAGGAGGATGCTGTTTTGTTATGTGATGAATGTAAAGAGAGAATGGCTACTGTCCACTTAACCCAAGTATTCAATGGACAAAAAGTAGAGAGTCATTTATGCGGTGAATGTGCCTATCAAAAAAGCGGGCTGCTTTTCGATTCCAGCAATAAGTTCTCCATCCCTAATTTCTTAGGGGGCATGTTTACTTCTATATATAATAAGGAAGCGGTACAAGAATCGGTAACCACCTGCCCTAATTGCGGAATGAGCATACTAGATATTAAGAGATTAGGCAAGCTGGGCTGCAGCGAATGCTACCGAGTATACGAACAGGAGATGGATGCTTCATTAAGGAGGATTCATGGCAATAGCAAACATTTGGGTAAAATCCCGTTACGGGGAGGAGAAACGGTAAGAATAAAGAGACAGATAGAGGCACTCAAAAACCAGATCCAGGAAGCGGTACGGGAAGAGAAGTACGAGCAAGCCGCTCAAATTAGGGATCAGGTTATTGAATTAGAAAGGAAAATCTCGTAGGGGGTTACCAATATGAGTATAGAGGACATATTGTCAGGGAGTTATGTGAATTGGATGAACACCCCGGTTGACAGACGCGATGTGGCTATAACCAGCAGGGTTCGCCTTGCTCGTAACATTGCGGATATACCGTTCCCTCATAAATTAAATCAAACCGATGGCCATAAAATTCTGGAGTTAATTAAAGATGCCTGGCACAATACCACCGGTGTTTTATTAACATCTATGGTGATGGCTACGTTTGACCAACTAAACAGCCTGGATAGACAAGTTCTGGCCGAAAAACATTTATGCAGCCCTGAACATGCTGCGACAGAGGATGCTTATAGGGGTATTATGCTCAACGATGATGGTTCCCTGGCAGTAATGATCAACGAAGAGGATCACTTGCGCATGCAAAGCTTGCTGCCAGGATTGAACCTCAAGCAATGCTACACACAGATACAGAACCTGGATGATGAATTCGAACAAAACCTGGACTACGCTTTTGATGAAAAAAGGGGCTATTTAACCGCGTGCCCGACTAACGTTGGTACTGGAATGCGAGCCTCAGTAATGCTGCACCTACCCGCAATGCAAATGACCGGCCAGATGAAACAACTATTGCAGAACATAAGTCAATTGGGGTTGGCGGTACGTGGTCTTTACGGTGAGGGAAGCGAACCTGTCGGTAATTTTTACCAAATATCCAATCAGATTACTCTAGGCCAGGCTGAAGAGGATATCTGCAATTATTTGCAGACTATTACCGAGCAGGTGGTAGAACAGGAGAGTCTGCTGAGAGACCAGTTAATGAATGAAATGAAGTACCAATTGGAAGATAAGATCGGCAGGGCTTATGGAATTTTGAGCAACGCCCGGTTGATTGCGTCGGATGAAGCCTTAACATTGCTGTCGATGGTGCGATTGGGAGTCGATTTGCAAATAATCAAAGGGATCAGCACTTTTGCCCTTAATCAGCTAATGGTTATTATCCGGCCAGCTCATCTACAAAAAATCGGGGGCCGGGAAATGGATGTTATGCAGCGTGATATCTTAAGAGCTGAATTAATTAAGGAGAAATTATCTGGTAAGGAGGCACTATAATGTTTAGAAAATTTACTCAACGTGCTCGTAATACGGTAATCCATGCTCAGGAAGAAGCCAGGGAAATGGGGCACCCAGCTATAGGTACCGAACATATTCTTTTGGGACTTTTGCGTGAAGGCGAGGGGGTTGGGGCTCGAGCCCTGATTAACCTTGGCGTTGACCTGGATAATGTTAGAGAAGAGGTCAAACGATTTATCGGCAAGAATGAGATTGCCAGCGAAGGCCCTGCCGGTGACCTGCCTATAACCCCGCGGGTCAAAAAGGTGTTTAATCTGGCTTTCGACGAGGCCCGTCTCCAGGGAGTTAATTATGTAGGGACGGAGCACATACTGCTTGCCCTCTTACGGGAAGAAGAAGGTTTGGCTAGTCAGGTGCTGCTTTCCATGGGAGTAAAATTAGACAGTTTACGGGAACAGGTCATGCTCTTGCTGGGCGGTGAATCTAACGGAATGGGGCCTGGGGAATCACCTGCGGAACCATCCAGTAATAGTGCCCCGTTTAATCCTAAAACCAAAAAAAACCGAAGTAAAACGCCAACCCTGGATGCATACAGTCGTGACTTGACTAAGGACGCCGGGGAAAGTCGTTTGGATCCAGTGATTGGCCGGGAAAAGGAGATAGAGCGAGTGGTGCAGATTCTTTCGCGCCGCACCAAGAATAATCCGGTATTGATAGGTGATCCGGGGGTGGGAAAGACCGCTATAGTTGAAGGATTGGCACAAATTATTTTCGAGAATAAGGTGCCGGAAACCTTGAGCCATAAAAGAGTAATTTCCCTGGACCTATCATCTATGATTGCCGGAACCAAATACCGGGGAGAATTTGAGGATCGGCTTACCAAAATCGTCAATGAGATTAAAACAGCCGGTGATGTAATCGTATTCATAGATGAACTGCATACTTTGGTTGGAGCTGGAGCAGCCGAGGGAGCTATTGATGCGGCCAATATACTGAAGCCCTCACTAGCCCGGGGAGAATTCCAATGTGTTGGAGCTACTACCTTAAACGAATACAGGAAGTACGTGGAAAAGGATGCAGCCCTGGAAAGGAGATTTCAACCCATTCAAGTGGATGAGCCTAGTATAGAAGAGAGTATTGAGATTTTGAGGGGACTGCGTGACCGTTATGAAGCACATCATATGGTCAAGATAAGCGACCAGGCAATAGAGAACGCAGTACGCCTTTCGGCTAGGTATATAACCGATAGGTTTCTGCCCGATAAGGCAATAGATTTGATCGATGAAGCTGCTTCCAGGGTCAGGTTGGCAAATTATATTCTGCCCGGCGATATTAAGGAATTAGAAGCCAAAGTCCTGGAAATCAGCAAAGAAAAAGAAGAAGCTATTAATGCCCAGGAGTATGAAAAGGCCGCTCGATTAAGGGATGAAGAACAGAAGTTGAAAGATGAGATTGAAGGCAAGCGGCGGGATTGGATGAGTAAACGCAGTGTACAGGTGGGCGCAGTCGGCGAAGAGGAGATAGCGATTATCATTTCCCAATGGACGGGGATCCCGGTCAGTAAAATCGCTCTGGAGGAAGGGGAGCGCTTACTGCATTTGGAGGAGATCCTTCATAACCGGGTTATTGGCCAGGATGAGGCAGTAAAATCGGTCTCCCGGGCCGTTCGCAGGGCTCGAGCCGGATTAAAAAATCCCCAACGGCCGATCGGATCTTTTGTTTTTCTTGGCCCCACCGGGGTTGGTAAAACCGAGTTGGCCAGGGCTTTGGCCGAGGCTATGTTTGCCAGTGAGGATTCGGTTATAAGGCTGGATATGTCGGAGTATATGGAGAAACATGCGGTTGCCCGAATGATTGGGTCACCGCCGGGATACGTGGGTTATGATGAAGGTGGACAACTAACCGAAAAGGTAAGGAGAAAACCGTACTCGGTTATTCTCCTGGATGAAATAGAAAAAGCTCATCCTGATGTCTATAACATTCTTCTGCAAGTGTTAGAAGATGGAAGGATGACAGATGGTCAGGGAAGAACAGTTGATTTCCGTAATACGATTATAATCATGACTTCCAACGTGGGGGCAGAGAATCTGTTTAAGAGTTCAATACTTGGTTTCAAGAAGGTTGCTGATGAAGCAGAAAATTATGAACAGATGAAAAATAGAGTGATGGAACAGATGAAGCATACCTTCAGACCCGAATTCGTTAACCGCATAGATGAATTTATCGTGTTTCACAGTTTAGCAGAGACGGAGTTGCAGCAAATAATTGGTCTCTTACTCAGGGATCTGGGTGACCGAATCAAAGAAAGTGGTTTTGAGATGGAAATTACTTCAGCAGCCAAGAACTTGATCCTGAAAGAAGGTTACGACCCCAATTATGGTGCCCGTCCGTTAAAGCGAGCTATCCAGAAGATGGTCGAAGATGCCGTGTCCGAAGAGATTCTCAAGAAAACATTCTTGCCGGGAGATATAATTTTGGTGGATGCTGAGGAAGGCAAAATTGTAGTCCGCAAGCAAACACCCATGGTATAAAACCCTGGCAGTTAATTAAGAATTTTGTATTATAATGGTATTCACGAGGGAAAATAATGGGTAAAAATATTATTAGATACGTCTGCCATGAATGTGGTTATGACTCTCCTAAATGGTTGGGCAGGTGTCCGGGCTGTGGCCAGTGGAACAGCCTAACGGAAGAAAATATAAACAGCCGGCAGACTGCTTTAACCAAGAATAGACGGAGTTCCAGTCCGATAGCTCTGTCTGACATCCCCCAGACACCTATTTCCCGGTTTGCAAGTGGGATTGGGGAACTAGACCGGGTTTTGGGCGGGGGCATAGTTCCTGGCTCGATCGTTTTGCTAGGGGGCGATCCAGGCATCGGCAAGTCTACTCTCCTGCTCCAGGCAGCTGATTTCATTGCTCGGACTGGCAGGAAAGTTCTCTATCTCTCTGGAGAAGAATCAGCGGGTCAGATTCGGCTCAGGGCTAACCGGTTAGGGATAGGTAACTCCGCGATATATTTTTTAAATGACCAAAATATAGATCTGCTCGGTGATTATTTACAAGAGCTGGATCCTGATTTGGTTATTATTGATTCTATACAGACTGTATATTCGGATAACTTGTCTTCTATTCCCGGTAGCGTGTCACAATTAAGGGAATGTACGGCGAAAATAACCGATATGGCCAAGAAAAGCAATCGGGTATTTTTCTTGGTCGGGCACGTGACCAAGGATGGTGCGCTAGCTGGCCCTAAGGTCTTGGAGCATATGGTAGACGTGGTAATTTATTTTGAGGGGGAGAAACATTTTCCCTTCCGGTTATTACGGGGAGTTAAGAACCGGTTTGGTGCTACCGATGAGATAGGATTATTGGAAATGTGCAGCTTGGGCCTAAAGGAAATTCCAGATCCATCTATAGTTTTTCTGAGCTGTAAGGATCCCAGCGTATGTGGCAGCGCAGTGGTGGCCAGCTTTGAAGGCAGCCGTCCTCTGTTAATTGAGTTGCAGTCCCTGGTGGTGTCCAGTAATCCCGGGTATGCCAGGCGAATGGCATCGGGGATTGATCAAAACCGACTAGCCTTAATAATCGCAGTATTGGAGAAAAGAAGAGGGATTAATCTTTCTGCCTATGATGTTTATTTAAAAGTAACCGGGGGCGTATTTTTGCGTGATCCATGTATAGATTTGGGAATAGCGGCAGCCATACTTTCCAGTTACCGGGAGAAGCCGCTTCCTCTCGATATGGTGTACCTGGGGGAAATAGCTCTGTCGGGTGAGATCAGGCCAGTGCCATTCCTGGAGACTCGTCTGAAAGAGATCGAAAAAATAGGCTACCGGGGGGTGGTTATTCCATCCGGTGCCAAACTCAACGAACCAAAATCACAACAGCTAGTGATCCAAGAAGTAAGGAACCTGGATGATTTTATTGAAACGGTTATGGAGGGGTAGTGTTGGTAGAGGACATTTTCCGCTTGAAGTTCCGCAAGTCTCTGCAAATGTTGGCACCAGGGACAGCTTTCCGCCTTGGTATTGAAAACGTAATCCAAGCCAGGACCGGGGGATTGATCGTAGTTGGAGACTCACCGGAAGTCATGAATTTAGTTACTGGAGGTTTTCACATTGATTGTGAATTCACCCCAGCCCGTCTCTATGAGCTAGCCAAAATGGATGGTGCTATCATTACCAACCACGATGCTTCCAGAATTTTAATTGTTAATGCTCAGTTAGACCCGAATCCCGCCCTTCCCTCCCAGGAAACCGGCATCCGGCATCGGACCGCGGAACGGGTGGCACTTCAGACTGGGGAATTAGTGGTGGCTATATCACAGCGTCGTTCCGTGGTAACCCTTTTCCAGGGTAATTCTACTTTCCGTATGAGGGATATATCGTCCCTTCTGGTTATGGCCAATCAGGCACTTCAAACCTTGGAGAAATACCGCAATGTATTAAATCGAGATTTACAGCATCTGGGTGGATTGGAATTTGAAGAGTTGGTAACAGTAGGAGAAGTATGCAATGTGCTCAACCGCAGCATCAAAGTATTAAACATTGCTGCCGAGATTGAGAATTACATAAGTGAGCTGGGCACCGAGGGACGCCTCGTAAAAATGCAGTTGGAAGAAATGGTGGCTAACGTCCAGGAAGAGGCTACTTTAATTATTAAAGACTACTGCAATTTAAAAGATAGATCGCCAGCAGAAATATTAAATGGCGTTAGACGTACCTACGAGGATGAGACCTCTGACTCTGTCTTCTTAATGAGGAGTCTGGGATTAGGAACTACCATCAGTCATCTTGAGCAACAGGTTGCTCCGCGTGGTTATAGAATGCTAAATAAGATCCCTCGAATACCCCCGGCTATTATCGAAAACCTGGTTGATCGTTTCAAGCTGTTTAATCGCGTTCTGCGGGCGAGCATTGAAGATCTGGATGAGGTTGAAGGGATTGGTGAGGTCCGGGCCCGTTCAATTAAGAACGGATTAATGAGGATGCGTGAGCAGTTCCTTTTAGAGTATATGGTCTAAACAGTATTGAGAATTAGGGAATTAAAGAATTAGAATCCTAATTGACTT
>JAXDBN010000154.1:0-2904 GCA_034678805.1 Syntrophomonadaceae bacterium | reverse complement strand
TCCCTTTTTTATAATGGTAACAAAAAATATGGTAAAATATGAGACTAGAATAACTGTTCACTTGGAGCACAGCCATGAACCAGAATCCTGAGCAAAGTGCCAGAAATAATATTGATAAGCAGCTCCTAGCTTGCGGCTGGTTGATTCAAGATATGAAAGGAATAAGCCTGCAGGCTGGTATTGGTGTGGCAGTGCGCGAGTACCCCACGGATCAGGGACCGGCTGACTACATCCTTTTCGTGGAGGGCAAACCGGTTGGAGTCATAGAGGCCAAACGGGAGGATTTAGGTTTTAAACTCACCACGGTGGAGGAACAGTCGGGCGGATATGCAGTCAGTAAACTAAAATACCTGAACAATGAGCCATTACCGTTTATTTATGAAAGTACCGGAATAATAACTCATTTTACGGATTGTCGTGATCCAAAGCCCAGAGCCCGCGAAATCTTTACGTTCCATCGTCCCGAAAGTCTCAGGGATTGGTATAAGGCCAGCGATTCCCTGCGCCAGGGTTTGCAAAGTCTCCCCCAGCTTGACAGCCAGGGCTTCCGGGATTGCCAGGTTAACGCCATCGCTAATCTCGATGTATCGTTCAAGAAAAATTGTCCTCGAGCCCTGATTCAAATGGCCACCGGAGCCGGCAAGACCTTCACCGCCATCACTGCCATTTACCGCCTGTTAAAATTCGCCCATGTCAACCGGGTGCTATTCCTGGTTGATACCAGAAACCTCGGCGAGCAGGCCGAACAGGAGTTTATGGCTTATCTCCCCAATGATGATAACCGTAAATTTACCGAACTCTACAACGTGCAGCGCCTTAAATCCAGCTATGTGGCAACGGATAGCCAAGTCTGTATCAGCACCATCCAACGGCTCTATTCCATCCTGAAGGGTGAGGAGTTGGATGAATCGGCGGAGGAACTCAATCCCGCCGAGGCCCGTTGGGATAAGCGGGAACCGCTACCGGTCGTTTATAATCCCAGGCTTCCCATCGAATTTTTCGATGTCATAATCATTGATGAGTGCCACCGCAGCATCTACAATCTCTGGAAGCAGGTGCTGGACTATTTCGACGCCTTCCTGATCGGTTTGACTGCTACTCCGGACAAACGAACCTTTGGTTTCTTTAACCAGAATGTAGTCAGTGAATATACCCATGAAGAGGCCGTGGCGGACGGGGTTAATGTTGGCTACGATGTTTTTGTAATTGAAACCGAGATCAGTAAAAAAGGCTCGGCTATCTGGCGAGGGGAATGGATAGACCGGCGGGAGAGGCTTTCCCGCAAGAAACGCTGGGAACAGCTGGACGAGGATTTTACCTATACCGGCAAGGATCTGGACAAGGAAATAGTAAATCCCAGCCAGATCAGGGCTATTATACGGACTTTCAAAGAAAAGCTGCCGCAGATTTTCCCGGGCAGAAATGAAGTGCCCAAAACGCTTATTTTCGCTAAGGATGACAGCCATGCCGATGACATTATCCAGATCGCCCGGGAAGAATTTGGCGAGGGCAATCAGTTCTGTAAGAAGGTAACTTACAAAGCAGATGAAGATCCCAAGTCGATCCTGGCTCAATTCCGCAATGACTATTATCCCCGCGTGGCCGTTACCGTCGATATGATTGCCACCGGCACGGATGTGCGCCCCCTGGAATGCCTGGTCTTTATGCGGGATGTGAAGAGCAAGAACTATTTTGAGCAGATGAAAGGCCGCGGAACCAGGACCATCACCCTGGACGACCTGTGCAAAGTCACCCCGTCGGCCACCTATACCAAAGACCATTTTATAATTGTCGATGCGGTGGGGGTTACCAAGTCGATTAAAACAGATAGCCGTCCCCTGGAGAGGAAACCCAGCGTACCCCTTAAGGATCTGTTGACCGCGGTGGCGGTCGGCGCCCGTGATGAGGACCTCTTTACCAGTTTAGCAGGTCGGCTGGCGCGCCTGGAACAAATCATGACCTCCTCGGAAAAACAGCAATTTTCCGAAAAAGCTCAGGGCAAGAGCATCAGCCAGGTGGTCAAGAACCTACTAGGAGCCTATGATCCAGATAATATCGAGAACAAAGCCTTAGCCGAAATAGATTTTCCAGCCAACCATCCGCTTGGAGAAGTAGAAATTGCAGCCGCTCATGAGGCTTTGTTGAAAACTGCAACCGCCCCATTTACCGGTGATCTCAATGCCTTTATAGAAAATGTGCGTAAAATTCACGAACAGGTTATTGATAATATTAATCCTGATAAACTAGAATTTGCAGGTTGGGATCAAGAGTCCAAGGATAAGGCTGCCGAATTGGCCCAGGAATTTACAGCTTATCTTGAAATATATAAGGATGAGATAACAGCTCTACAGATCTATTACAACCAGCCCTATCGCCGACGTAACATTACCGAAAAGATGATAAAGGAAGTGCTCAACCTGATTAAGGCAGATAAACCTGCATTAGCACCCCTGCGGGTGTGGCAAGCCTATGAGCAACTTGATAATATCAGCGGCAGCTCACCTAAGACGGAGCTCACCGCTTTAGTGGCTTTGATAAGGAGAATAACTGGACTGGATGGAATCCTGACTCCCTATAATAGGACCGTCGACCGCAATTTCCAGGACTGGATCTTTAAGAAACATGCTGGGGCCGGAGAAAAATTTACCGAAGAACAACTGGCTTGGCTACACATGATGAAGGATCATATAGCTATTTCGTTCCATCTTGACAGAGAAGACTTTGATTATGACCCCTTTAATGCCCAGGGTGGCTTGGGCAAAGCTTGGCAGTTATTTGGTGATAAAACAGAAGAAATAATTGAAGAACTGAATGAGGTATTGGTGGCATAGATGAGCAACGAGGATAAAATAGAAAGTCGTCAAGGATGGGTAGTTGCTTCTATTAACGATTTAATTGCTAGTG
>JAXDBN010000153.1:0-10712 GCA_034678805.1 Syntrophomonadaceae bacterium | reverse complement strand
AAACCACTCCTGTTAATAATGAACCCAGCCACAAGGGCAGATTATAAATGCGGGTGATTATAAAGAATGCACTCCATCCCGCTAAAAACCAGAGATCCCGGCTGGCTATTTTCGTAATATTACCGGTATTGTATTCACCTGCAAATCCCCTCAGACACATGGCCGCATAGACCCGCTGGGCTCGGTCAAATGACCTGAGCAGAAGGCTGCCGGCAAAGGAACCCCAGGCATCATGCCTTATCCCCTTCTGCCCCGGGGCGCGTAGGGAGTAGGCCCGCAGCATCCTGGCCAGTTCATCACCCAGGACGGATATGTAGCGGTAAGTCAACAGTAACTGCAGAACAAAAATCTTGGGAATGCGTATCATGCGCATGGCCGCTGCCAGTCTGTCCATTCCGGTGGTCGCAATTAACAGGACCCCAGCGGTGACGGTCAGGATGCATTTTATGAAAATTGATATAAATGTCAGCCATCCCCTCGAGAAGGTAAATCCCAGCAAACTAGCTGTTTGATGGTCAAATAGCGGGTTAAATATGCCTATCCCGATGATCAGAGGCAGCACCCAGGCTATCCGTTTCAGGATCTCTCCCAGTGGCAGCTCGGCCAGGGTCAAAATAATGACTGGATAAAAAACCAGGGGCAGGAGGGAGATGATCTCGTAGCGATCGAATGATACCACCACCGTCAGATAAATGGCCGTAGTAAGCAGCTTGACCAGGGGGTGGAGGTTGTTTATGGGATTTTGCCGGCAGGCCAAGTCATCCAACAGTCTTATGTTGTGTATAGAGTCCTTCATATTGGCCAGATAGATCAAATCCTAAACTTAGATTCAGGGCAGGGGCGAAGCCCTGCCCTGTGGTTATTTCTATGCCGAAGCGCTGCTTCCCTTCTTTTTGGATAGACTCACTATAAAGCCAATAAAGGCTGCCAAAGCTAAAGTCAGGGAACCTCCGACCAAACCTGCTGCGCTGGTCCCAGCATCAACCGCCGGCCAGGATCCTTCTGTTTCATAAGGGGAGGCTTCTTCCGCGATTGCTTCCACTGGGGTCTTGAAGCTATAGTCGGGCATAAAAGCGGTCTTTTCCTGGAGATCCGAGAATGTCTGGTGAATGCCATCGGGAGCTTCCAGTTCAGTTGTACCAGCAGTCCTTTCCATGGACCATTCCAGTCCGTCGGGGTTGGCCGAGGCAAACCAGGAAAGAGATCCGCCTACCACAACTACTGCAATAACCAATCCGGTCAAAACCTTCTTCATGGATATATTGCCCAGGGCCGCACCGATAGCTGCTTTCTCAATAATTTCGGGGCGGGCTTTCCATACATAAGTTACGACAGCCGCGGTCACAATTCCCTCAACCAAGCCTATCGCCAAATGGATAGGCTGCATCAGCAAGACAAAGGTTGCAAAGGGGAGTTCTGTCTTTCCGGAAGCAAGAGTTTCCAGGACTACGCTGAATGCTCCCAACTGCAGGGCGATTACCACCGAGATGATTGATCCCCAGGAGATATTCTTGGCATTAAGACCTTTGCGGTTAAACCATTTATATATAAGCGGGTAAGCCATGAAACAAGTCCAAAACCCCATATTGAATACATTACATCCGTAAGCCAGCAATCCCCCGTCGGCGAAGAACAGGGCCTGGATCAGCAAAATGGAGGCCATGGTCAGGAAACCCGCGTACGGGCCTAATAGAATCGAGAGCAGCAAACCGCCTCCAATGTGCCCGCTTGATCCGGTAGCCGGTATGGTGAAATTGATCATCTGGGCGGCAAAAACGAACGCCCCCATAACCCCCATTAAAGGAATTTTCTTCTCGTCCATGTCATCTTTGATTTTCTTTGCGGAATAGACAGCCAACCCGGCCGTAACCGCCAGCATGGTTCCCCCCACGGCTGGAGAGATCAGGGCATCTGCCATGTGCATACTATCGACTCCTTCCAAATACAACGACCCACAAAGGGTTGCCTAAAAATTAGCCCCTTCATGGGTCGACTATCGCTCTTATTAATTCTGTTTTACCGTGATAGCTATGTACAGTGATAACTCAATCTGCGAAACCTTCATGGTCTCATTCCATAAATTAGGATATCACAGTACATGTCGAATGTAAACTAATTTCGTAATACCAATTGATTCTATAAACACCAGCTTTTTTACAAAGTCGTTCGCCTTCTGCCGGATTCTAAAGCTTATACTGGATAAACTCGTATTCGCAGGGATTACCGGCGGCTATATAAATAATCCCTTCAGCCGGGACCATGACAAACGAAGCCAGGGTTGCCGATGATATAGGGGCAGCCGGATCAACATGGCGGCATATGGAATTGGGATGCTGGTCATGATCGGCCAGGAGTTCCATAACTGTTTCGACATTGATACGGCCATACTGCTGGTCCATGATACTGCGGATTCTATCCAGGCGATGATAGCTGTCAGGCTGAAACTGCAGAGCGGTGTCCACTGCCCTGAAACGTTCGGTAAGGTAATGATTGGAGTGCAATAACAGGTCTCTTTCCGGGTATATAAGCTGGTAATCATTGCTGACACTTTCGATGCCGTATAGTTTACCGCTGGCATCAGCCATATGATAGTAGCCCAAACCGCGGGCAGCCTGTTTAAGAACAGCCATGGCATCATCAATATTTTTCTCCCGCATCGCTTTGGGAAGGTAGCAGGCTACCGGAAGATTAAAGGCATAATCCTGCCCTATCGTAGCATTGGCACAAATACCGAAACCAGCCGATGAAAATATAAACTCACTGGAATTGGAGAAGCTTAAAATGTATTGTACCGGACCGTCGGCATGATTAATTTTCAATAAATCAATCGGTGTTCCGGGAATAAAATCGATGTTTTGCCCCAGGATGGTTTTCCCGTCCCGGGTTGCCTCTCCGGTGGCTGCGAATGAGGTGCATAACCCGGATATATAGTTATATTGGAAAGTAAGCTCATTGAAGCACTTCTGGGTAAAGATTTCTTCCAAACCAAGCCCGGTGGCATCGGCCTGCCCACGTATTATTTCCACCAGGTAAGGATCAAAGTCCTGAACTATAGGGAAAAACTTCATGGCATTGGCGATGACTTCTTCTCTGGAAGCCTGGTAAAACAAAGCCATACTATTGCTGATATTCTCGGAGATTTGCAGTATGCTCTCTTTACAGCCTTCCCCCCACTGCCGGCCGATTTCATAAGGAGAGCCCGAGCACTCGACCAACTTGAATTGCTTAGCTGCCTTCATTACCATCAGTCCTTTCTTTTAATCCCAGCCATAAATCAGCCCAGATTTCTTTAATCAATGCTTCCTCGGATTTGGGATAGGCAATCATCCAGTTTAACAGACCTTCCTCCATAGCCCGGAAAGAACTCATTAGTTTTTGGGGATCATCCCGGCGAATTATGCCCCGCTGCATACCTTCTGTAAAGAACCGCTTTTTTATTAAACATTGTCCTTCTGCATCGTGGCCACGGTTTATATAGGTTCTTGCTGGTCGTTCCAGAATCTGCGGCAGGCCTGGAGGAAATAGACGGCCGCCATTTTATTGGAACGCATGTGGAGATGGATATAGGAAGCAAAAACACTCCCTTGATTAAAGCCATCATATCCTGGCTCGGACCGTATACCCCCTTCGATGAAGAAGCCGTAGCAGGAAGGATCGAGATTGTCCACAGTGGAAAAGTGGAATTCGTGACCCCGGAAAACGTCCCCCTGCCGGGCAATGATAGAATCCCCCACCGCAGTTGCTTCCACATAGCCCAGAGCCTGCAGTTTCCGGGTCATCTTCATCCGGGCGGGGATAATTCCGGCGGTATTCCAGCTCCTGCCTTCCCAGTCGGAGATCTCCCGGCACAAATACATGAAACCGCCGCATTCCGCAAATATCGGCATCCGGGCCTTGGCTGCCGCCCGTATGTGATCGATCATACTCTGATTGGCCGCCAGTTCATCCAAAAACATTTCCGGAAAACCACCCCCGATATAGAGACCCGCCACCGCCGGCAGGGATTGATCATCGAGGGGACTGAAATAAACCAGCTCGGCACCCAATTCCTCGAGATAATCGAGGCTATCCTGGTAATAGAAGCTAAAGGCCCGGTCACGCGCCACGCCGATGGTAACCTTGACTTCCCTATTTTCAAGCCGATTTTCCAAATCAAGCTCCGCAGCCTGGCCGGCAATCTGCTTGACCGCCTCCAAGTCCAGGTTAGCGGCGATATATTCAGCCATGTATTCGATACGTTCATTGAGTTCCAGGTTCTCATCGGCGGGCAGAAGGCCCAGGTGTCTTTCCGGCATGCTGATCTGGTTGTTATACGGCAGGCAGCCTATTACCTTAATCCCCAGCTCCTCTTCCAGATAGGGACATACCCAGACTCTATGGTAATCACCGGCCCGGTTGAGGATCACGCCCTGAATTTGGGCTTGCGGACAATAATCGATAAAACCCTTGGCAACAGCTATGCAGCTCTCGGCAGCTGCCCCGGCATCCAAGACTAAAATCACCGGTATCTTCAGCAGCCGGGCAATATCAGCACTGCTGCCCTTACTGCGTTCTCCGCGGGCTCCATCATAAAATCCCATGACCCCTTCAATAACTGATATATCCGCGCGGCTGGCATTTTGGGCAAATACTGTCTCTACCACCGCCTGACTGCCCATCCAGCTGTCCAGGTTGTGGGATTTGCTGCCGGTAGCATGAAAATGCAGGCCCGGATCGATATAGTCCGGCCCCACCTTAAAAGGCTGCACCTTCATTCCCTGGCGGCTCAGAGCCTTCATGATACCCAGTGAAATGGTAGTCTTGCCGACACTGCTGTGTACTCCCGCTATCATTACCCTCGGATACTTCAAAACAACCACCCGTTTCCTGTTTATTAGAGTTATCGAAAAGGGCTTCTATAATAGGCGTCACCGGAAATTTTTTCTATGCATTAGCCTTGCTTCCCTTCTTTTTGAATAGACCGACGATATAACCGATAAACGCTGCTGAAGCCCAGGCAGGAAACCTCCGGCCCAACCTGCTGAATAATTGCATAAAAACCACCATTAGACAAATAATAACTATCAAAATATCCGTTTTATTAGGAGTTGAAAAAATGGCTGATCAGCAGAAGACCATAGGTCCGATTAATATCCCGGAAGCGCCATTAAGTCACAATGCCCGTTTAAACGGGAGCGAGATCGCCCAATTATGGGTCACCTATATGCAATATACCATGCTAACCTGCGTATGTCAGCATTTTGCCCAGACTGTTGAAGATCAATCGATCAAAAACATGATAACTGAGAGCCTAAGCAGGTTTGACCAACGGATTAAATTCGTAGCTGATAGCTTTCAGAAGGAGAACATCCCGATACCAATGGGATTTACCGACCAGGATCTGAATCTGAATGCACCCCGGTTATTTTCGGATATATATGTTTTGCATTACATCAGAAATCTAATCAGGGTAACCATGACCATGAACGCTTTCAATATAAACATGTCCACCCGGCCTGATGTAAGGGACTTTTATGCCAGCGTCTTGGAATCCATTATTAAACTAAACACCCAAATCACCGATTTCATGCTTGCCAAAGGGATTTTGCCCCGGCCGCCCTATGTTACCCTCTCATCCGAGGTGGAACATGTTCATCAGCCAAAATTCCTGGCTGGTTTTTTTAAGGAAAAACGCCCATTGTTGAGTATCGAGCTGGCTCACCTCTACCACAACGCCCTCGCCAATGAAGTCGGACGGGTTTTGCTGCTTGGTTTCCGCCAGGTTTCCCCCTCCAAAGAGGTCCGTGAATATTTTGAGAGGGGCATTGAGCTGGCTGACAGTATGATTTACAGGCTGCAACAGGTTGCCCGGGATGATGATTTTAGTCTCACCTTTGCCAGTGACGAGGATATATCCGATTCAACTGCGGCACCGTTTTCAGAGAAGCTGATGATGTTCCAAACCTATTACCTTAATACCATCGGGGCAGGTATGTACGGGGTATCGGCAGCGACCAGCGCCCGGCATGACATTATGGCCATGTATGCTCAGTTCATGACCGAAACCGGCCTGTACGCTGAGCGGGGGGCTAAAATTATGATGGCCAATGATTGGATGGAGGAACCACCTCAGCTGCTGGATCGTGAAAAACTGGCTGAATATAAACATTAACAGCCGGGAATAGCCAGGGATTCACCCCGCCCACGTGAGAAGCCGGCGGGGCCAGGGGTAATAATCAGGAAATAGACTGGGGAAAAGGATAATATCTTATAAATAATGGGAAAAAGCTGCATGATATGGTGAAAATAACTCTTCATGCAGCTTCAATATTTTTATTCTGCCCGCGGCATCCGGACCGCAGCCTAAGACTAGTCTTCAATTCTTCTGGCTGAGAGGATCCAGGGAGATGGAAACGGCTCCATCAGGTTCTTGCTGTTGACTCGCGATACCTCTACCCGGATGGCCTCCATCCGCTCCAGACCGTTTTCCCTGAATAAAGCCGGCAGGGAGGTCAGAATTTCAAAGTCCAGGGTGTAAATCACGAAATTCATGGCGGGATTGACGGCCAGCAGACTCTTTATTTCACTGCCAATCTTCGGTGAGGCCACTATAAAGGCGGTATCCGGTACCGGCAGATCATCCAGAACGCCTTTTTCCAGTGATTCCACAATTATTACGTTATTCAGGCCAAACTTGTCAACATTACATTTCATGGTGACCCGGTCCCGGCGATCATACTCCACTGCGATGACCGTACCTTCGGCAGCCAGCATGGCAGCCTCCACCGCGATGCTCTCGCCGGAGATAATACATATATTATCCTGGTCCCCCACATTGATTTTATTCATTATCACCGCCCGGACTTCCCGGCAGCAATACTGCACCGATCCGCAGGAGAAACGGCTGTTTTCCATACCTACCTGATAATTGTTGCCCGCGTTGGGATTCAGGATCAGCATAGCAGCCGAGGCATTTATGCCGCGGTTGATCATGTCGGAGACCTTGTCGTGCTTCATCTCGCCGGAAGGATCAGAGCCCTCATTGTACCAGATAACACAGTCGCCCAGCTCTGCACTCCACATGTCATAGAAGATTTCCGGATGCCCGGCATCTGTGAACACCAGTACCGCCCGGTTGTTCATAACGGTTGGAATCAGGTTCTTATTCTTCCCGGTAATATCCAGCATCTTCAGTTTTGCCAGGTTGATATCCATGTTTTGGGAAAAATACTGGAGCCAAGATATAATAACCTCATTAGTGAACATTGTCTGTTCCACAGGCAAAACCCCCTTATTTACAGGTATCATAACATAATATATTTTCGATTTATACCCAGTCTCAGCAGCGATCTAACCGCCGGCACGTTCCAGCAAGCGATCCCACTTCTGGTCCACATAGGCTTGCGCTTCTTCAATCATCCACTCATTGCCTTTCTGGAACATATGGCGGAATCTGCCCTGCGGGCGAAGGAATTCTTCCACCGGCAGCTTTTTCTTGGGTGTATAGCTGAGACGCCATACCCCCTCTTCTACTTCGAACAGGGGCCAGACACAGGTATCCACCGCCAGTTTGGTGATCTCCGCCAGCTTGGCCATGGGATAGTCCCACCCGCGCGGGCAGGGAGATAATATGTTTAGAAAACACGGGCCCTCGGTATAAATGGCGTTGTAAGACTTGGTGTGCAGATCCTTGAAGTTGCCCAGGGGGGCGGTCTGCGCTACATAAGGAATACCGTGGGCCACCATGATCTCGGTCAAATCTTTTTTATTCTGTTTTTTACCCTTCTGCACCGAACCTACCGGCGTGGTAGTGGTACGGGCGAAACTAGGGGTTGATGATGACCGCTGGATCCCGGTGTTCATATAAGCCTCGTTGTCATAGCAGACGTAAACCATGTCATGGCCGCGTTCCATAGCGCCGGACAAGGATTGAAAACCAATATCATAGGTACCGCCGTCACCGGCAAAAGTAATGAACTTGACAGTTCCATCCACCTTGCCGCGGCGTCTCAAAGCGTTATAGGCTGCTTCCACCCCGGAACAGGTCGCCGCCGAATTTTCAAAAGCCGAATGAATATAGCTGTCGGTATAGGCAGTATAGGGATACATAAAGGTGGAAACCTCCAGGCAGCTGGTGGCATTGACTACCACCGCCCGGTCCTCCTTATCCAGGGCGCGCAGCACCCCGGCCACTACCACCCCGGCCCCGCAGCCTGCACAGAGACGATGCCCGCCGGTAAGACGGACTGGTTTTTCCACTTCTTTTTTCAGGCTATATACGGTGCTCATGCTGTTTCCTCCTTTGACCTCTGGCCCATATGGGTATAGACTGGTCCAGTTTGTCCGGTCGCGGCAATATCCGCCAGCCGGCCGAATACTTTTTCGATATCCTCGGTCTTGACATCTCGGCCGCCCAGGCCGTAAACGAGATTGATCAGATGGGGGCGTTCCTTCAGGTCATACAACGCACTGCGGGTCTCGGCGAACAAGGGACCTCCATTGGCGGAAAAGCCCTCGCACTTATCCATGACGGCAACCACTTTGGTATGGCCCAGGGTCTGAGCCAGCTCCTCGCCGGGGAAAGGCCGGAATACCCTGATCTTGACCAGCCCTGCCTTTACACCCTGTTCACGCAGCTGGTCGATGGCGGCTTTGGCAGTCCCGGCTGTGGACCCGATCAGCACCAGAGCCAGTTCCGCATCTTCCATCCGGTATTCTTCCAACAGGCCATAACGGCGTCCGGAAATTTTCTCGAATTCGGCAGCCACCTCCAGTATGCGTGCCTTGGCCGCTTTCATGGCCTCTGCCTCCAGCACCTTGTGCTCCATGTAATAAGGACTGATATCGTATGGCCCCACCGCCAGGGGATTTTCTTTTTTCAGCAAATAGTTTTCCGGTTTATATTCCCCGACAAACTGGCGTACCGCATCCGTTTCCAAAAGCTCGATATTCTCCACCGCATGACTGGTGATGAAGCCATCCATGCAGGTCATCACCGGCAGCCGCACGCTGGGCGTCTCACCAATCGGCATGGCCATCAGGAAATTATCGTAGGCCTCCTGGTTATTTTCGGCATAGATCTGGATCCAGCCGCTATCACGGGCGCCCATCGAGTCGGAGTGGTCGGCATTTATATTGATGGGTCCTGACAAGGCCCGGTTTACGCAGGCCAGGGTTATGGGCAGACGGCATGAAGCCGCTACATACAGCAATTCGTACATTAAGGCCAACCCGCAGGACGAAGTGGCACTGATAGACCTGGCTCCGGCCGCTTGCGCCGCAATGCACACCGACATGGAACTGTGCTCCGATTCCACCGTTACATATTCGGTGTTCACCTCGCCATCGGCTACATACTGGGCGAAGTACTCAGGAATCTCGGTAGAGGGAGTGATCGGAAACGCTCCCATAACATCAGGATTGATCTGCTTCATAGCATAAGCTACAGCCTCGTTGCCGGAAAGGCGGTTACTCATCGGGGCTCACCTCCAGCCACCATGGTGATTGCCGGGAAGGGGCATACATTCATGCAGATGCCGCAGCCCTTGCAGTGCATATAGTCGAAGTCAAGCCGTTTCCCGTCCCGGACCGGAATCGCACTGTCCGGGCAAAAGGGCACACAGAGCATACAATGCTTGCAGGCTTCCTCGTGAAAAACGGGCGTGTTGGTCCGCCAGGTACCAGTATTGAAGGCCCGTGCGGTTCCTGGTTCATAGATCTCGCCGCCGGGAGTCAGATCCTGCCAGGGGGTATGTTCGTTGATATCCTTGGCCGAAATCATCCTACCTGCACCTCCTCCATGGATTTTTTCAGTGTAGCCATGTTCCCCTCGATAACTTGGGGCTTGGCTGCAAATTTATGTTGAAAGGACTCTTCTATATGGGCCAGAAAATTCTCGGGTTCCAGCACCCCGCTCACCTTGACCACCGCGGCCAGCATCGGGGAATTCGGCAGGTTGCTGCCCAGGTATTCTTCCGAAATGCGGCGGGCATCCACGGTACAAACTTTACCGCTCCAGCCCCGCAGCCGCGGGCGCATCTCCTGGGGAGAGGTGGGAGTGTTAATGATTATCGCCCCATCCTCTTTCAGGCCCCCGGTAACGTCGACACTGTCCAGCAGAGTTTCATCCACCACCACTACGTAGTCCGGGTAATAAATATTGGAATGGATAATGCATCGTTTTTCACTGATGCGATTATAAGCCGTAATCGGGGCCCCCATACGTTCGGGTCCATACTCAGGGAAGCCCTGTACGAATTTTCCTTCTAAAGCAGCCACATCGGCCAGCAGCAGGCAGGCCGTCTTGGCTCCCTGTCCGCCCCGGCCGTGCCAGCGAATTTCTACCATACCGTTGCTTGCCATTGCTTTTCCCTCCAGTCAGTTAAGATCTTTGCGTTACATGGGGACGTTCTATGTCCCTGTAAAGTAAAAAAGCTTTCATCCCAATAAAGGGACGAAAGCCATAAAGACATTCGCTATACCACCCGTTAATCAATACAACATACCATCATATGCGTTCCCGGTGACGGGGGAAAACCGTCGGAGCCTACTGGATTATACGTTCGGTCCGCAGCTCAGGAGTGATTTTCGAATTTCAGACTACTGGTACCGGCTTGCACCATACCCGGCTCTCTGCGACGTTCGCCTTGAAACCTACTCTCTCCGTCAATGCCTTTGGAATTTTCAATTACAAATAAATATACCCAGTCGGCCGGGTTTTGTCAATCACTGAA
>JAXDBN010000152.1:0-23472 GCA_034678805.1 Syntrophomonadaceae bacterium | reverse complement strand
GTCCCGATTATCAAATCCTTCTTATCGGATTGGGAGGCATAATCAATTATACCCGCGGTACTGCCAACATAATCAGCCAGGGCAATTACCTCGGGAGCACATTCCGGATGCACCAGGACGGGTGCCTCTGGATACTGTTCCTTTTTCTGCAATATATCTTCCCGGGTCAGGGCGGCATGAATGGGACAGCGGGACGGGAAAAAATCCAGCGGCCGCTGTAATTTACCTGCTACATACTGGCCCAGGTTTTCATCGGGTATGAAGAAAATGGGCACATCCTTGGGCAGCTTGGCGACAATTTTGGCGGCGTTGGAGGAAGTTACGCAAACATCACTGACCGCCTTTATTACGGCCGGGGTGTTGACGTAGCTAACCACTAAACCCTCAGGATGCTCGGTTTTGAATCGTAATACATCGCTGACATTGATGCTATTGGCCATTGGACAAGTTGCTGTAGGTTCCGGCGACAATACCGTCTTGCCGGGGCAAAGGATAGCCGCCGATTCGGCCATGAAATCCACGCCGGCCACCAGTATGGTATCCAGCGGGGAATTTTTGGCAGCCACCGCCATTGCATAGGAGTCTCCTACGAAATCAGCTACGTCCTGAATTTCACCGCGCTGATAATAGTGGGCAATAATGTAAATGGATTTTTCGACTTTAAGGCGTATTATTTCTTCCATCAATTTTTTGTCTTCTGGAGAAACCACGCTGACACCTCCTTAAATGAGAATCCGTTCGGGGTGAGTATAAATACTCAATCTTTGGCCGCGGGCAAAACCGATTACAGTAATATTAAGGCTTCTGGCTAAATCAATCGTCAACCCGGTAGGGGCTGCGCGGGATAATACTACTGGTATGCCTGCCCGGGCAGCTTTAAGCAGCATTTCTGAAGCTATCCGCCCGCTCAGTATGAGGATTTTGTCGTTGCAGGGTATTTGGTTTAGAAAGGCATAACCCAGAACTTTGTCCACCGCATTATGCCGTCCGATGTCCTCAAACATGCAAATGAGATCTTCGTTGTTAGCCAGGGCCGCGTTGTGCACCCCACCGGTACGTTTGAAAGTTATCGAACGATCCTGCAGCAGATCTATCATCTTCAGCAAGTGAGCGGGGGTAAATTGAACTTCAGATGTTACTGGCGGTAACTCAAGGGCGGCTTCTATAAAACGGAAGTTGGTCCCGCTCTTGCCGCCGCCAGAGGTTATATGATGATTCTGGTCCCGGTTGGCTGGGACTAACTGATTGGAGGTCCTGACCCTTATTGACCCTTTGTCCTCGGCGATTGAAATTTCGAGGATGTCCGAAGCGTGTCGGAGCAATCCCTCACTGAGCAGGAATCCTACCGCTAATTCGTTAAGTCCGCTTGGTGAACAGACCATAGTTACCAACTGTTGATCATTGATAAAAATAGTGAGAGGATTCTCCTCCACCACCGCGTCTCGAATATGTTCCGCCACGCCGTTATTATAACTTATAATATCAAATTCCTTACAGATGGAATGATCCATTCTACCTACTCCTTTGTGGCTCGGTCGCGTCTCGTGCATATAATTTATGATTCCAATGTTGCAATGGGCATGCCTGTTTCTTAGAGGCTCTTGTTTTTGAGATGCAAACGCCCATAACCCGGCATATAAAGACTACTATTTAAGTAAAGATTATAGGTTACTATAAATCATATGACAAGCTGCTACTAAGCAACAGCCTTTGATAAAGGGGGGCCAAGCATACATCACCCATATTTGCTTGTTTTATTGGCGGAGCTAAGGAGTGAAAGGATCGGAGGAGAGTATTGGATAGAATAGCTGGTGTTGTTTGATTCCCAGAGAGGTACGGTAAATACGGTCAAATTCCGGCTTGAATTTATACTGCCCAGCCAGGCTCTTGATCCACATATCCAGTTCCTGCTCCCCGTTAACATCACCAATTCGGAGCACGATATACTTCAAATCAGGTTTCAGATAATGTTCGGCACAAGCTTGTTCCCATTTCGCCCGGCTCAAATTCCAAGAGATTCTAAATTGACCGTTGTCAATCTGCCGAATCTTAATCGAGTCCAGAGCCAGGTAAAATTCGCCCTCTTCATTTATAGCCAGTTCAGAAGCACTCTCGAAGGCAAAATGCTCCCGATATGCTTGCATTCTCTCTTCCCCCCGGCTTGTGTTCAATACCCAAAACGTCAATAATGTCAGGACTAATCCGGCTATAGTAATAAATAATAATGCGGTCACAGGAATTCTCTCCCATATTGTACAGTTGTATTGTATATTATGTCCGGAAGAAAGGATTTCCATAAGAGCGATCGCAAATTCAGCAATATTTTTATGCATATTTGCAGTATAATAGGATGATTAGGGGGCTGATAAGGTGGAAAAACCTCGCTGGGGATTCCTGGACATAGTGTTGGTATATCTGGCTATTAACGGGATCGCGGTGGCAGCAGCACTGGTACCTAATGTTACCACCCTGGATACAATTCACTTGTTTATCTATTTTTTCGTAGTCCAATTTGCTTCAACCGTATTTTGTGTCTGGCTTGTTGCAGTGGTCCTGAGAAAAGGCAAATGGCAGGACCTGGGTTTGCGTATACCCAGTCTTTCTAATTGCTGGAATTATGGGATTAAAGGTGGTGTACTTTTAATCGTCCTGGTCGCGCTGATGAGCTATGTGTTAAAATACTTCCAGCCCGAATTGCAGATGCAGGAGATTGAGCAAATAATGCGTTCGGCCACCCGCCTGCCCGATATAATTGCCCTGATAATTGCCGGTACCGTTTTGGCACCAGTTTCCGAAGAAATATTTTACCGGGGGATGATCTACCCCGTTTTCAGAAAATATCTGGGACCTGCCTGGGGGGCTGTGTTGGCAGGCCTGCTTTTCGGCCTGGCTCACTTTGACCTATGGCGGGCGGTACCACTAGCCATTGGGGGAGCTGCCCTATGCTATATATATGAAAAGAGCCGCAGTGTGCTGGTACCGATGATAGCTCATGCCCTATGGAATGGGGCTATGTTTGCGCTAATAATAGCCAGCTTTTCGTATGGCTTGGGTTAATAAACGGATTGGATAAAATCCGCAAGTGATAGAACATTAAAACGAATTTATGAAATCAAGCAATTAGGAGAGTGACAACTGTGCCCATCTATGACTACCGTTGTGAAAAATGCGGACGCTTCGAAAAGAAACAGAGAATAACTGAAGCTCCTTTGAAATTGTGCCCCGAATGCGGGAGTCCGGTCGAGCGTTTGATTAGTAAGAATGTGGGGATAGTATTTAAAGGCTCCGGTTTTTATGCAACCGATAACAGTCTTAAAGAAAAAGCCCGCCGGTTAAATAAGGAACGGCAGACCGACAACCAGGCCATCCTGGATGGCGACGTCAAAGGTTTTGTTGAACAGTCTGAAAGTACCACCAAGAAGGTCATAGAAGCGCACGCTGATTAAAGGGCCAAAGGAATAAGGCAGGGAGGAACCGGTTTGCTGAAAGCCATCACCTTTGACTTCTGGGATACGATATATCGGGTACCCCGCAATGAAGGCATTTTCAAGCGGCGGGTGGCTGCTTTTCAACAGGTTTTACGGGACATGGGCCATAGCGTGGATACGGATTCCATCCGGGAGGCATTTTACGACTGCTGGCAATATGCCAATCATTATCAAATCGAGTGTGGTTTGGAGCTGACCCCGAACGGCCATTTGGAGTTTATCCTGCGGCAGCTCAACATAAACCTGGCCATGGCAGAGTGGAAAAAGGCTTACGACGTTTACACTATGATAAGGCCGGACTACAAGCCCCCCTTGAATGAGGGGGTTAAGGAAACTATTCCGGTTCTTGCCGAGAAATATAAGCTGGCGGTTATTTGTAATACCGGGATTTCTCCAGGAAAATTACTGCGGGAATTGATGCAATCCGATGATATCCTGCGGTATTTTACTGTAACCGTATTTTCCGATGAGGTACGGTGGGCAAAGCCCAATGTCAAAATATATAATTATACTCTTGAACAGCTTCAGGTTGATGCAGCTGAGGCTGCCCATGTGGGTGACAATAGCATAACCGACATGGCCGGTGCTAAGAAAGTCGGTATGACTACAATCTGGTTGGCACCCGACGAGGATGAAATCTCACCGCTTCACGATTATCAAATACGGTCGATTAGAGAAATGCTGGATTTATTTTAGGTTATCCTGTGGTTAGGGGTTTGTATTATGAAGGAAATCAATATATATACTGATGGAGCCTGTTCTGGCAATCCGGGCCCGGGTGGTTGGGGAGCCGTTCTTTTATCAGGGGACCATTGTAAAGAAATCCGGGGCGGGGAGGCCGAAACCACCAATCAGCGCATGGAACTCCAGGCCGTAATAGAAGCTCTAAGTGCTCTCAAGGTTACCGGCCGGCCGGTCAATGTCCATTCTGACAGCGCCTATGTTGTAAATGCCTTCCAACAGAAATGGCTCGACAAATGGCAGCATAACGGCTGGATAAACAGCAAAAAAGAGCCAGTTGCCAATAAAGATCTGTGGCAGCAACTGCTGCGCCTAACTGCCAAAAATAAGGTGCAAATCATAAAAGTCAAAGGCCATTCCGGGCACGTTTATAATGAACGTTGTGATGAACTGGCGCGCCAGGCTATTAAGGAACTGCAGGCAGGGGAAAAAGCATGAAACCGGTTGAAGTATATACTGGTATTGAGAAAGGACGTCCCGGTTTAGGTATAAGAATAAATGGACCCGCTACCGTACAAGACCTGCTTGATGCCTGGCAGCCGCTTTGTGATGATCAGACTTTGTTTAAACAATATGCTTTGGGCAATTATTCCTTATGCAAGGGCTGTCAGATCAACTGCTGCAACACCGCTTATGTCATTCCCGATCTGGTTTCCTTTCGAAAGATGGCAGAAATGCTGGATTTAGACTATGCCGAATTCATCAATCGCTATTTCCAGGCCGAAAAACTAGGGGTAGGGCTGCTGCGGCTGGTGCCTGAGCCATGTATATTTCTCCAGGACAATATCTGTTCCATATATCCGGTACGTTCATTAATCTGCCGTTTGTATTTATGCACTCCTCTCTTGGGTGAGACGGAGCAGCTTATTTATAAGGTCGCCTGGTCTGGAGCCGCAGCCACGCAGGTTTTGGCTGCCCGGTTGGGTCTGGTGCCAGAGCAGAGGTCCGGAGCGAGCAGTTTTGATCGTCTTTTTTTAGGACTATTGGATGAATACCGGGATAGTAAAGGGGTACAAAGTTTTTTGGAAGCCCGTGATTATAATGACATATCCCTGGAGTACTTCTGGGAAACGGAAGAATAAACATCCATAAGATACATCGATTGAAAAGCTGTTCCGAATTAACGCAGCTATCAGCTTTACGTTCAGAAACTGTCCCCGGGGACAGTTTTTTTATTTTGGGGCAGGATTATGTCTGATTAAAGGGAATAAAAAAGATGAGAGCAAATAGGGGGGAGGGTAGTCTTTTCGAAATCAATATCAATTTTGGAGGGATTGAATTTGAAGAGGAGCACTTTGAAAAAAACCGCACTGGTACTTTGTTTGTTGATGATTTTCTCGCTGCTGGGCGGATGTGGCAGCAAGGGCGCAACAAATAACACTGCCGGCGGGGATACCATTAAGTTAGGATTCTTGGGGGCCCTGACCGGCTCGGTGGCCAACTATGGCATTCCGGGGCAGAAGGGCATGCAGATGGCCATTGATGAATTGAACGCCAAAGGCGGTATCCTCGGTAAAAAAGTAGAAGGAGTCTATTACGACAACAAAGGCGAGAGCAGTGAGATTGCCAACATTACCACCAAATACATAACGGTGGATAAAGTATCGGCCTTAATCGGCGACCCTTGTACCGGCCTGACCAAGGTTGCGGCCGACATTGCCCAGAAGAACAAGATGGTCATCTTCTCCGCCGGTGCAACCGGAGCGGGCGTGGTGGAGATCGGCGACTTTGTATTCCGCAACACCCTGCTGGATACTGTGGCAGCCCCGGCGGTGGTCGACTGGATGATCAACACCAAGGGTTGGAAGAAAATAGCTGTCATAACCTCCGGTAATAACGGGTACAGTACTGCACTTACCCCTATCTTTAAGCAAGCCATAACTGAAAAAGGCGGCACCATCGTCCTGGAAGACACAGTCAACGACGGTGAGACCGACTTCACTGCCCAGGTTACCAAATTGAAAAACGCCGGAGCCGATGCCCTGGTGTTTACCGGTTACTATACCGAGGCAGCTTTAATCATGAATGAGGCCAAGAAAAAAGGCCTGGATATCACCATGGTTGGCGGCGATGGCCTGTACGGTCAGGACCTGGCTAAGCTGGGCGGAGATGCCGTAAAAGAAAAGGTCATTTTCTATGCCGGATTCTCCACTGACCAGCCTGGCGCTGAAACCGCCAAGTTTTTGGAAGCCTACCGGACCAAGTTCAAAGAGGACCCGGATATGTTCTCGGCCCAGTATTATGATGCGGTGATGATCATCGCCAAGGCCATGACCGATGCCAAAAGCACTGATCCCAGCGTCTATAAAGCGGAACTGGCTAAACTGAAGGACTACCCGGGCGTATCAGGATTGACCACATTCGGCGCCAACCGTGAACCGATCAAGAGCCCGGTCTGCCTGCTGACTGTCAAAGGCGATAAGTTCCCGGCTTTGCTGGAAAAGATACCCGTACAAGTCAAATAGTACTTAACCTAAACGTAAATCCGGCAATGGCCCGTCCCTTCAGAGGCGGGCCTTTGTCGGGATCATATACAGATTAACACCAGAAGCGGGACCGGCTGTGTTAAACTGTATATGATTTGCATACAATAGGAGGATGCCCATGTTCTGGGAACAGTTGCTGAATGGTTTGACCCTGGGGAGTTCTTATGCTTTGATCGCCCTGGGTTATACCATGGTCTACGGTATTGTTCAGTTGATTAACTTTGCTCATGGTGAAGTATATATGTTCGGGGCTTTTGCGGGATTATTCCTGGTAGCCGCCGGGGTTAACATTTTTGTGGCTTTGCTGGGAGCTATGCTGTTCTGCATGCTGCTAGGCATGTTAATTGAAAGAGTGGCCTACCGGCCTTTACGGGGAAAGTCGTCACGCTTGTCCGCCCTGATAAGCGCTATTGGGGTGTCTATATTCCTTTCCACTTTGATGGTACTGTATCGCGGACCCAATACTACCCGCTATCCGGATGTACTGGGGGGTGCCATCTACCAGCTGGGAAGTCTGCGGATTTCTTCACTGCAGATTGTTATCCTATTAGTCTCGGCTTTCTTGATGGTGGTATTGGAACTGGCGATCAAAAAGACTCGTATCGGCAAGGCTATGCGGGCATGCTCCCAGGATATCGAGGCGTCCAAGCTTATGGGCATTAACGTTAACCGGATTATTTCCATAACCTTTGCAGCCGGTTCGGCGCTGGCCGCGGCCGGGGGAGTCATGGTGGGAATTTACTATAATGCAGTATGGCCTTATATGGGAACCATGGCCGGACTCAAAGCCTTTTCTGCTGCGGTATTGGGCGGTATAGGCTCAGTGCCGGGGGCCATGATCGGCGGCCTATCCTTGGGAGTTTTGGAGATTATGGGGGTTGCCTACTTTTCCTCTTCTTATAAGGATGCTATTGCCTTTGCCATACTGATCCTGGTTCTGATTATTAGGCCGCAGGGATTGTTGGGCCAGAAGATTTCGAAAAAAGTGTAGGTGACTTTGGTTGGAAGCCTTTTTAACCCAGAATATCGATGCTTATTATTTGCGCATCATGATATTCATCGGGATTAATATTATCGTTGCTTTGGGATTAAACCTGACCACCGGGGTGACCGGTCAGCTGTCAATGGGGCATGCCGGATTCCTGAGCCTGGGAGCCTATGCCTCGGCGATTCTTTCCCTGCAATATAATGCACCCTTTGCCCTGGCTCTCCTGGGCGGAGCATTGACTGCAGCGTTCTTCGGATTTCTGATTGGTATTCCTACCCTGAGACTGGAAGGTGATTACCTGGCCATGGTAACCATCGGCTTCGCGGAAATCATCCGGGTTTTCTTCCTCAACTTCGGCCCGGGTGGGAAAGCGGTGGGGCTATCAGGTATTCCTCAGGAGACTACCTTTGTTACCGTATGGGTAATGGTAATTGTGGTGGTCATCCTTAATCGGAAGCTGCTCAGTTCCAGAGTGGGACGTTCTCTTTATGCTATCCGGGAAAATGAAATAGCCGCCGAGGCCTGCGGCATCAACACCACCCGTATGAAGGTTATGGCTTTTACGGTGGGATCTTTTTTGGGTGGCCTGGGGGGAGGACTTTACTCGCACTATATGTACTATATAAATCCCCAGGATTTTGGTTTTATGAGATCGATTGAGATCCTGAACATGGTGGTGCTAGGTGGAATGGGCAGCATTCCGGGCACTATTATCGGGGCTGTCACCCTTACCATATTACCGGAAATGCTGCGCATCGTTAATGAATACCGCTTGCTGTTCTACGGAGCTTTGCTGGTTATACTGATGATATTTCGCCCCAACGGTTTGCTGGGGGACGTGCGCATCTATGATATTAAGAAATGGTGGAGCAAAAGGGGGGCCAAACCATGAACATCCTGGAGATGGTCAAGATAAGCCAGGAGTTCGGCGGATTGCGCGCGGTCGACGGTGTGAGCCTGGCTGTCTCTGGTCAGGAAATTTTCGGGATAATTGGGCCCAACGGGGCAGGCAAGACCACATTGTTCAATATGATTACGGGTATCTATATTCCCAATGAAGGCGATTTGATTTTCCAGGGACGCCGCATCAACCGGATGGCGCCGCATGATATTGCCCGCCTTGGTATTGGACGAACTTTTCAAAACATTCGCCTTTTCAATAAGCTGTCGGTCCTGGACAATGTAAGGGCAGGTTGTTTCGGCGTCACCCATAGTGGCTTTTGGAGCGGTATGCTGGGATTGCCGGGGGAACGCCGTGAGGAGAAGGCTACCGAAGCCAAGGCTATAGATCTGCTGGAAATGGTCGATCTGGCTGATAAACGATATGAATATGCCGACAGCCTGGCTTATGGGGAACAGCGCCGCTTGGAAATTGCCCGGGCTTTAGCCTTACAACCATCGCTCTTGCTGCTCGATGAACCAGGCGCGGGTATGAATCTTGGGGAAAAAGAGGAACTAATGACCTTCATCCGGCGCATCCGGGATGATTTCAATCTGACTATTATACTAGTGGAACATGACATGAACCTGGTAATGAATATCTGTGAACGTATTGCCGTTCTTGATTACGGCCGCAAAATAGCGGAGGGCACCCCCAACGAAGTCAAAAATGATGAACGGGTTATCCAATCCTACCTTGGGGTGGGGGCATGAGAAAAACCTATATCTACCTGGCGCTATTAGCCTCCATCCTCTGCATGTCAACCTCGTCGATAATGATCCGTTATATTACCGCCCCGGCCTTGATAATTGCTTTCTACCGGGTTGTGTTTACCGCGGGCATTGCTGGAAGCCTGGGCAGTATGGCTCCAGCAGGCATCAAAGAACTAAACCGCCGCGATTTATCGTATATTCTCGCCTCCGGAGTATTCCTGGCCTTGCATCTGGGTTTGTGGATAACCTCATTGAGCTATACCAGTATATCCAGCTCGGTGCTTTTTACCAACCTTCAGGTGATATTTGTTTTACTTTTATCAGCCTGGCTGCTTGGAGAAAGGGTCAACCTATGGGTGACCGGTGGCATTATTATGGCCCTGGTTGGCAGTCTATTAATTGTGCGGGGAGACCTGCAGTCTGGTAAACTGCTGGGTGATATGCTGGCTTTGTTAAGCGGATTTTTTATTGCCTTGTATTTCTTGATTGGACGGGGTGTCAGATGCCGGGTGGATGTTTGGACCTATACCTCGTTGGCAGCCACATCAGCTGCAGTGGTATTACTGGTTATATGCCTGGTCGGCGGGCTGAGATTAACGGGCTATCCCTGGTTGGATTGGCTGTTATTCGTTTTGCAGGCGGCGGGTCCTGGCATTGTTGGTCATGCTTCTTTAAATTGGGCCCTGAAATATGTAAAAGCCCCGGTGGTTTCCGTCTCTGTGCTGGGGGAATCCGTTGGGGCTAGCATTCTGGCGTACTTAATTTTCGGCGAAGCCCTGGCCTGGTACCAGTTGCTGGGCGGCTTCTTTATCCTCTCCGGAATATATATTGCCGCTACCCGGGAACAAGGTTAAGACCAATCTACTCTGGCGAATTGACTTGGCTGCTCACCATCAATTAAGGGACATTTGCTTATTGATACATCTGGTGCCACATGGTACCGGGAAAATAGTGTTCGACGATGGTCCGGGCATTCTGACCGTCATTAGCCATCACATAGGCTCCCCACTGCTCCATGCCGCAGCCGTGTCCCCAGCCCTTGCCTTTGAAAACGACGTCGTTGCCTTCTACTCCTATACTGGTAAAGTAGGTGGAAAAGAGCTTGTCAAAACCGACTTTCTCACGCAGGTCAACCGCTGCAATGGAGGCGGAACCAGCAGTTATAGTCAGGGCTCTTCCGGATGGGCCTTTCTCGGCTATTTTGATATCATCCAGGGTGCCGGCCTTGGCTCCCATGATATTTCTAATGGTGGAGCGGGGCACTTTAACCGTCCAATCCCGGTATTTTTCCGGCGCAGCCTGGAGTCCATTGGTATCTACCGGGACAATATAGGCAGCGGCTTTATCTTTCAGCTTGGGGAATCCTTCTTCGATGCTGGCAGTTTTTTCGGCCGATACCGAAGAAAACAGGGCATATACGAATTTACCTTGATAGGTCAGGACCTGCCCCCGCGTCTCATCTACAGCTTTGGCGATTTCAGGGGTAATACTCTTTGGGTCGTAAGCCTGAAATTCGGTGTGATCATCGCTCACATCGGTATCGTGCTTGCCCCTGGTACCGTTTTCATAGTTGAGCAAAGCCAAGGTCATGGTGCGGGCCACTATAGCCTGGGCTTTGAGTGCTTCCATGGGGAACTTGGGACCGATTTCACCTGCCACTACCCCTTTGATATATTCTTCGAATTTGATTTGCTGCTTGGCGCCGGTGGCACTGCGGTAAATGGTTATATTAGGCTCAGTGGTGTATTTGGTCACTTCCGGAGCCAAGGGAACCTGGACGTTTTTATCAGGTGTAAGATCAGGCTTTTTAGCAGTCTGATCACAGCCGCTGACCATCAGCAAGGCCAGAACCAGTGGGAGCAGCAGCATGGAGGCCAATATTTTGGATTTGACATTAATCAAAATAATCTCTCCTTTTCATTTTGTGATTGGCTTTAGTCTTTACGGGAGAGCAAATTGTTATAACCGCTAAACTCAGGTATAATTTGGGGCGAGGTTAACGAGTAAGGTAATTGAAATCAGTTTATTGCAGGTATTAGATTATTTTTATTAAGAACATAACTGTTTAATCGGATGGTGGTTTGCCAATATGCAGATAGTCCTGGTAGAGCCGGAAATACCCCAAAATACCGGCAATATAGCCCGTACCTGTGCCTTGACCGGCACGTTATTGAACCTGATCAAACCATTGGGATTTTCCGTCGAGGACCGCTACTTAAAAAGAGCTGGCTTGGATTACTGGGATAGGGTGGAGGTCCGGGTATGGGAGAGCTTCCCGGAATACTGCGCAGCCAACCGGGATTTAAGGTTATATCTGGCTACTACCCATGCCAGTTGCAGTTATCACCAGGTCGAATTTAAACCGGAAGATGTGCTGGTCTTCGGGCGGGAAACGCGGGGCTTACCAGCCGAGATACTGGCAGCTTATCCGGAAAACCAGATAAGAATTCCCATGCTGGATATCGGCAGGTCGCTTAACTTAGCAAACTCGGCTGCGGTTATTTTGTATGAAGCCCTGCGGCAAAACGGTTTCCGAGGTCTAAAATAAATGAACTCCTGCTGGAGTTGCAGCAGGAGTTACTACATAGCATTATAATGTCGAAATTGGTTTACTCGTCACCTGGCTGAGGAGCTTCTACCGGGCAGATATCCGCACATGAGCCACAATCGGTACATAAATCTGGATTAATGACGTATTTATCTTCACCCTCCGTGATAGCATCTACCGGGCACTCATCTAGACAGAGTCCGCAGGCAATGCATTCATCGGTAATAATGTAGGCCATATTTGTTTCGCCTCCTTTACTAGAACTGACAATAATAGCATTATAGATAACCACTTTTTTTTTGTCAATTTGCAATGAAAATAATTATAATCCGAGTATTGCCAATAGTTAATCCTGGATACTGGCAGGCTTGTTTATGGTATTATACAGGAGTAGAAAAATTTAAGGATAGGGGCACGATATGCGGTTTATAGTCATGGCCAATGGCGAGTATGGGGAAATAGAGGCCTATAATGATGTATTCCGGAATACTGATACTATTATATGTGCTGATGGCGGGGCCAATTATGCCTTCCGGATTGGGATTATACCCGACTGCGTAATTGGTGATCTGGATTCGGTGTTGCCCGAGGTGAGGAAACATTTAATTCTGCAAGAGGTAGAAATCCTGACCTACCCAGCCCACAAGGATTTGACCGATCTTCAGCTAGCCATGAATCTGGCTTACGAGCGGGGAGCGGATGAGATAGTGCTGTTGGGGGCCTTAGGCAAGCGTCTTGACCATACCCTGCACAATCTTTATTCTTGTATTGATCTGGTACAGAAAGAGGTAAAAATAAGTCATTATACCCCGGAATGTTGGGTCTATATTGTAAAAGACGAGATAGTAATCCAGGGTACACCCGGCGACATCGTATCGGTAATAGCTCTTACTGACAGAGTAGAAGGAGCCCGTGAGATTGGATTTGAATATTCCCTGCGAGCACCATTCCTTTTGAGTAATCACCCCTATACGGTTTCAAATGTCCTGGCTGGCAGCCAGGGTGTCATCCAAATAGAATCGGGCATCGTGGTGGTATTTCATTACTTCTAAAAATGCCATGTTAGTATGGTATATTTATAAAATGAAGTAAATCTTCATTTAGGAACTTTTGCGGGAAGCTATAAAGAGCGGTATTTTTTGTGAATATCGGATTCGTGAGTTAGGTGTAATGCCTGGATTCGATTATTTGGGATAGTATAGATCTAGGGAGGATCTATTCTTGGACATTTCTCTATTAACAGGGGTATTCGCCAGTACTTGGGATGTGATTCGCAGCCTGGCGGATATTGCTATAGTGGCCTACATAATCTACCGCCTGCTGGGTCTTATACAGGGGAGCCGGGCTGAGCAGCTGCTTAAGGGCGTCTTTGTCCTGTTAATCTTTTCGGCTGTGGTCAGCTACTTACACCTGGATTTATTGAACTGGCTGTTAGACAAGCTCTGGATTTTACTGGCCATTGCACTGCCTATAGTCTTTCAGCCGGAACTGCGCCGTTTCCTGGAACAGTTAGGACAGGGCCGATTCCTCCGGGGAACTTCTGCCGTCAGTAAATTTAATGATAATCATAATCTGGTTGAGGAAATAATTACCGCAGTAAAGTTATTGGCCCGGGATAAAATTGGAGCTTTGATTATCCTAGCCCGTGAAAACGATATTTCTGAGTACCTGGCCAGCGGTACCCCGATGGATTCGCTGGTTTCGGCGGGCTTATTAATCAATGTTTTTGTTCCTAACACCCCTTTGCATGATGGGGCGGTAGTCATAAAAGATGGGCGTATCCAAAGTGCGGCCTGCTTCCTGCCGCTTAGCAGCAACCCAGCCATCGACATAAAGCTTGGGACCCGGCACCGGGCTGGTCTGGGCATATCAGAGGTTTCGGATGCCATTGCGGTGATTGTTTCGGAAGAGACCGGAACCATTTCTGTTGCCAGGGAGGGACGGCTGGTCCGCTACCTTGACGAGAACTTGTTGCACAGCATTCTTGAGGCGGAATTGATTATCCCTGCCGCCCAGCCAGACAGTGTCTGGAAGAGGAGGTCGTCTCGTGGCAGACAAAACGATAAATAAAAACTGGCTTCGTATGGCTTCGTTATTTATGGCCTTGCTGCTGTGGTTTTATGTCATGAATCAGGGCGATGTTACATCAGGGGCTAAGAATACTGAGGTAACCCTGCAGTATTACAATGTACCGGCTGGCCTCAACGTCAACGGTCCAGACAAAGTGTCAGTCAGGATATGGGGTGCTTCCGAGGCAAGCGCCAATATAGTTGCCTATGTGGATTTGGCAGGCTACGATAAGGGAGTATATCAGGTGCCAGTGAAATTGACTGAGGTCAAGGGTGCGCTATTCACTTCGGTACAGCCCAAGCAAGTGGAAGTGGTCTTAGAGGAGTTGAGCGAACGAATCATCCAAATAAAACATGAGATCGAACAGAACCCCCAAGCGGGATACAATCTGACCCAGGTACTATTGTCTCCCGATCGCTGTCTGATCAAGGGCGACGCTGATGCCATTGCCCGGGTAGCTTCAGTGGTAGCACCGGTGGAGTTAGGCAATGTTATTGACATCGCCATGCTTAAACCGGAGCTGCAGGCCCGTGATGCCAACGGTAAAGCAATTACTTCGGGGCTTGAAATAGTTCCGTCATCAATAAACGTTTATGTAGTGGTGGAGAAAAAGCAGCTGAGTAAAAAGGTTAATGTTGTGCCTCAATATACTGGAGTGATAGCAGAAGGATTTATAGCTGGAGATACTACAACCGATCCAGTCCAGGTGACTATTCTGGGTGATCAGACTAAGGTGGAAAGCATCAGCGAAATAATGACCCAACCGATAGATATTACCGGTCGGACCAGTGACTTCACCGAGACCGTGGACCTGGTTCAGCCTGAGGGCATTTCGCTGGTACCCACCCGCGTTAAAGTACTGGTTAAGCTAGTATCTCCTCCTACCGGCAATCAACTCCCATAAACAGGCTGCTTAATCGACTGCTGAAAATAGACCTACCCGAAAGAGCAAATTCGAGGTAGACTATCTTTTGTAGACCCTCACGCCAATAAATTTTTATTTCTTATGGAGCCGGGGTCGAACAGATATGTTAACATAGTGTGATCATTAAGCATAATAAGTAACTAAGGTAGATTTTTAAATATCGAGTTGCAGCGGAAGAATAAATCGTTCTGGGGCAGAGGGATCCCGGGAAATTGATTGTGGAGGTTTATCTGAATTGGGAGCATTATTTGGCACAGACGGGGTCAGAGGGGTAGCCAACGTGGAGCTGACTCCAGAATTGGCATTTAATTTAGGCAGAGCGGGCAGTTATGTATTAGCTATGCATGACCAGGAAACCAGGCCCCGGATTATGGTGGGCAAAGATACTCGTGTTTCAGGCGATATGCTTGAAGCAGCCTTGATCGCAGGCATATGCTCGACCGGCGCCGACGTCCTGACAGTAGGAGTGATACCTACCCCGGCAGTCGCCTATCTAACCCAACAATATGGTGCCTCTTGTGGGGTAGTAATATCAGCTTCACACAATCCGGTACAGGATAATGGGATTAAATTTTTTGGTCCTAACGGTTATAAACTACCTGATGAAATTGAGGAAGAGATCGAAAAGCTAGTCATGGAAGGGACCGAATCCTTGACCCGGCCTACTGGTGAGGAGGTTGGCCGAGTATATGATGTGGAAGAGGCTTTGAATCGCTACCTCGACTATTTGGTGTCTTGCTCCTCTGGAAATGGGAAAATGAGTGAACTGACGGTTGTGGTGGACTGCGCCAACGGAGCTGCCTATAAAGCAGGACCCCGATTGTGGAGCCGGCTGGGAGCACGGGTGATTGCCATCAATAATAATCCCAACGGGGTTAATATCAATGACCGCTGCGGCTCTACCTATACCGAGGGACTAAAGAGTGCGGTCCTCCACTTTAAAGCCGATGTTGGTATTGCTTACGATGGCGATGCCGATCGCTGTATAGTCGTTGATGAACTAGGCAATGAAACCGATGGTGATCATCTAATGGTGATATGCGGTTTGGATTTACGCCGGCGTGGTCTGCTTAAACCGCCCTCGATAGTGGCTACGGTAATGAGCAACATTGGTCTTGACATCGCATTGCGCCGCGAGAATGTTCAGGTGGAATATTGCAAGGTAGGGGACCGTTATGTCCTGGAGAAGATGAAAGAGACCGGTGCCATATTGGGTGGAGAACAGTCCGGCCACGTTATATTCCTGGAACATTCCACTACCGGCGATGGGCTGTTAACCTCCCTAAAAATTGTAGAGGTTATGCAGCGTACCGGGCTGCCTTTGTCACAGTTGGCCCGGGAAATGGATAAACTGCCCCAGCTGATGGTTAACATTAAGCTGGAAGATAAGGAAAGCATCCTGTCTCATCAACTAGTCACCGCTGCTCTGCAGAAGGCGAAAACCAAGTTGGGAGAAATGGGTAAATTGGTGGTAAGACCTTCCGGTACTGAGCCTCTGGTTAGAATTATGGCCCAGGGACCGAAAAAGTATTTGCTGGAAGAGGTGATCGATGATATAAGCGAGGCGATCAAACAGGCCCAGGAATAATAAGCGCCTGACCCGGTTTTATTAAGGAGGCGACCATCGCATTGGCTGCGATATGGTTTCAGGCCGGGTGACGAGGTGGGGGTTTATCGAGATTATCGGCGGGTGCCCCCCGGTGTGCTGCCATCGTCAGCATAGCTACAAAACGAATAGCAATATACGTAATAAAAGGCTATGCAAGTAGTCATATTTAATCCGTCCTTAGCTGCCACCAATTCCAAATATAAATAATTGGGGGAAATACCTTAATGTGTGGAATCATGGGTTACATCGGCACAGGCTATGCCGTGCCGGTAATTATTGATGGTCTGAGTAAGCTCGAATATCGTGGTTACGACTCAGCCGGTATAGCGATTTATAATAACGGAAACCTGCAGATAACCAAGAAAAAGGGACGATTAACCGAAATGGTGGCGGCTCTGGGACAAACGCCGCCGACCAACCTGGCTATCGGCCATACCCGTTGGGCTACCCATGGCGTGCCCAGTGATGCCAATGCTCATCCTCATCCCGATTGCAGCGGACGTATCGCCGTAGTCCATAATGGAATCATAGAAAATTATGCGGTATTGCGTAAAAACCTGATGCTGGAGGGGCATGACTTCGTCTCCGAAACAGATACCGAAGTGGTCGCCCACCTGGTAGAGAAGTATTATCAAGGCTCGCTGGAGGCAGCTGTACGCCGTGCCTTGCAGGATATTCATGGCTCCTATGCCCTGGCGGTAATCAGTGCGGATGAGCCGGATAAAATAATTGCCGCTAAGAAAGACAGTCCCTTAATAGTAGGGCTGGGCAGCGGTGAAAATTATCTGGCCTCTGACATACCGGCTATCCTGGGTAAAACCAACCAGGTTTATATCCTGGAGGACGGGGAATTTGTAGTTCTAAAAACCAATTCGGTAACCATCACCGACACTCAAGGCAATCCGGTTGAAAAGAAGATATTCCAGGTTACCTGGGACCCGATTGCTGCAGAAAAAGCTGGTTTTGAACATTTTATGCTCAAGGAAATCCATGAGCAGCCCAATGCTTTAAAGGAAACCCTCCGTGGCAATGTCAAAGATGGTCTGATCGATCTGACTGACCTGGGCATCGACGATATACTTACCGGGATCGAGAAGATTTACATCGTGGCCTGTGGTACTGCTTATCATGCCGGATTAGTTGGGCGGATGATTATCGAGAAACTAGCCCACATACCGGTAGAGACCGATATCGCCTCTGAATTCCGGTACCGGGATATTCTTTGGCAGCCTAATTCCATGATGATTGTCATCAGCCAATCGGGAGAGACGGCTGATACCTTGGCCGTATTGCGGGAGGCCAAACGCTGCGGAATCAAAGTGCTGGCTGTTACCAATGTGGTAGGCAGCTCGGTCGCGCGGGAAGCTGACCGGGTAATTTTCACCCATGCTGGACCGGAGATTGCGGTAGCCTCAACCAAGGCCTATTCGACCCAGCTATTGGTGATGTATCTATTGGGCCTGCATCTAGCCCGCCAAAGAGGCACCCTGAGCGACTCTGAGCTGAGGGGTTTAGTCACTGGGCTTGGTCAAATTGATAAAGAAGTTGAGCAGGTATTAAAGCAGCAGGATAAGATCAAGCAGCTAGCCGAGAAGTATCAGAAAGTCGCAGATACCTTCTTCCTGGGACGGGGACTGGATTATTCAGTGGCTATGGAGGGTGCCCTAAAATTAAAGGAGATTTCCTATGTTCATGCCGAGGCTTATGCCGCCGGTGAACTCAAGCATGGCCCCTTGGCCTTGATAGATGATGGCGTACCTGTATTGGCACTGATTACCCAGGATAACCTGGTTGAAAAAACCATGTCCAATATCAAGGAGGTTAAAGCCCGCGGGGCAGTAGTAGTAGCTGTTTGCAAGGAAAATTTGCAGGAAGCCTGCCAGGAGTGCGACGAACAAATTCTGCTGCCTAATGTTGATCAGTTATTGAGTCCCTTGGTATCTGTCGTACCGTTGCAAATCTTTTCCTATTATATGGCTATCTTCCGGGGGGCTGATGTTGATAAGCCCCGTAACCTGGCCAAGAGTGTAACTGTAGAGTAATCATATTAATAATATTATTTTGTTTTTAAGAGGCACGGAGGGATATAATGGTTGTATGACCAGTCTCCTGTGCCTTTCTATTAGAAAAGTGCTGTGGGCCAGCACCTGCTTCTGACAATCCTGAACTTGGAGGGGTAGATTTTGGCGAAATATACCGATCTGCAATCCATCGAGAAAAAGTTGATTCAACCCAGAATAGTACCTAAATGTTGGTCATTTATGCAACCAGAATTTATTGAATATTCCGAAGGGGAAAGTCTGACTATAGCCTTTCCGGTGCTGGAGGTTTATGCTAATCCCCGGGGTTCCATGCAGGGCGGATTCATGTCGGCTGCATTCGACAACACGTTTGGGGCTTTGCTACAGATGGAGACTTACCGCCGCGACATGGCTTCAATTGATTTGCATGTCAATTACCGGCGGCCCATCTTCGTTGGCGACGTCCTGATTATTCATGCCTACGTAAAATCGATAGGCCAGACCCTGGCCTATTTTTATGGTGAGGCTTTCGATAAAAGCCAGAACCGGCTAATTGCCACGGCTGGTACCAACTTGATTTTGATGGGGCAGGAGAAGTTTGCCAAGAAGGAAGCCGAGGGTAACCCCGAATAGACAAGGGGGGGTATGGATGCCATTTTACAGGTTTGAAAATAAGATTCCCAGGGTTGGCAGATCCACTTTTGTCCATCCTGAGGCAGTAATAATCGGAGGGGTGGAAATAGGCGAAGGCTGTTACATAGGGGCCGGAGCAGTGTTGAGGGGAGATTTCGGCTGGATAAAGATCGGCAATGGCAGCAGCGTACAGGACAACTGCGTCATTCATTCCAATGTGGATGTGGAGGCTTTCATCGAAGACAATGTTCTCATCGGTCATGGTGCTGTTATTCACGGGGCTTGCATAATTCGCGAATATACAACTATAGGTATGGGTGCTATCGTCTCGGAAGGCTGCGAGACGGGCCGGGAGAGCCTTCTGGCAGCTGGGAGTCTGCTGCCCCCGGGTGTGAATATCCCTCCCCGCCAGATGGCCATGGGCAGTCCAGCCAACAAGTTGCGGGAAATGAGTGAGGAACAAATTAAGAGAAACCGCTATGGATTGGGTTTGTACCAGGCTCTGGCAGCCCGCTCTTTAACTGGGTTGACCAGCTTGGACGAGGAGTAATAATTCGATAGGTTGGCCTGTAAACAAATGAAAAAGAAAACAATCACAATCATTGACCTATGAATGTGATTCGCATATATTGGGTATAACCAGTAGCCTAAGTACTGGTAGATGCCCTGATACAGGGGATATGAGAAAGGTTCTTTTCAAAATCTCATTACTAAATTCCCGGCAGTCATACCAACCGAGGTGTTGCTGGAAAAGACCCAGATTAAGGTTAGGCAAAGGCTTAGACGAAAATCAGAAGGGCAAGGGTTAGTAAGGAAGATAAGCGAGAGGATATTTTTCAAGGAAACTCCAAACCCAAAATATCATAAGGTATGACAGTTTGGGAGAAGAAATCCCCACAGCGACGAGGACTGAGGATGAAGCGCTAGGTAACAGGGCAAATTTCAAAGGGAGGTACTAAAGCGATCAGTACCACACAAAAGTAAAGGGCCAACTCTATTATGTATAGATGTTGGTCCTTTACTCATTTCTGGATAAGCGGGTTAACCAAGTTAAACCTGATTGGCTTGGGTATAATAAAACAAAATTGACGGGAGGGTAAAAAATGAAAACATATCGCAAGGAATTACACATGCATATTCCTACCCGGAGGGGATTGCAAAACATAACCCGCCAGGTCCAGCAGGCAGTAGCCGAGAGTGGTATTAATGAAGGACTGGTTCTGGTAAATCCCATGCATATAACCGCCAGTGTATTCATAAATGACGATGAGAGTGGATTGCATCATGACTATGAAGTCTGGCTGGAAAAGCTGGCTCCGGAAAAACCTTATAGCCAGTACCGTCACAATGGTTTTGAAGACAATGCCGACGCTCACTTGAAACGTACTATAATGGGGCGGGAAGTGGTCGTGGCAATCACTAATGGCAAGCTGGATTTCGGTACCTGGGAGCAAATCTTCTATTTTGAGTTTGACGGTAAAAGAGACAAAAGGGTACTGATAAAAATAATTGGGGAATAAACAAATAGACTGCGCCTGGATTCTATGCCGCCCCGGATGTAATGTTGATGTTCCATTAAGTAATACAAATCCCAGGATAGTGGTTCTTCGAGTTCGAAGGGCCATTTTTATTGCCATTGGGATATAATCTAGTTAGCTATCAAACGGGCTTTTGAACCGAACAGCCGCTAGGGCTTCGAAGCGATAGTTATAATAGACCTTAACGGGATAAGGGAGTGGATGAATGGACCAGCAATTACACCTGCTTTATTTTAGTGCCACCGGAACGACTGCCCGGGTGGTGAAAGCAATTGCGGAGGGAATGAATACCAGAGGGAGGGAATATGATCTAACCATGCCTTTCTTCCGGGCGCGGGATATTAGCTATGGTGAAAACGATGTGGTTATTGTGGGTGTACCAGTGTACGGGGGCAGGCTGCCTGGTTTTCTAGCCGATTACCTGGCCCGCGTAAAAGGTCATAACACCCCTGCGGTCTTTGTGGTGGTTTATGGTAATCGCAATTATGATGATGCCTTATTGGAATTGAAAAAAATAATGGAACCTAACGGTTTTATCGGTACTGCCGGCGCGGCTTTCATCGGTGAGCACTCCTATACCAGTAAAGTAGCCACCGGCCGGCCTGACAATGCTGACCTGAAGGCTGCCCGAGAATTTGGAGCCAAGATTATTGCCAAGTTAGCATCTCTAAATAATGTTTTGGATGCCCCGGCGCTAAACGTGAAAGGGAATTTTCCCTACAGAGATCGACCCCCGAAATTATCTGTAATCCCACAAATCAATAGCATCTGTACCCGGTGCGGCATATGTGCCGAGCAGTGTCCTATGCAGGCGATAAATTGGAATAATGTTAATGATATAGATGCAGATAAATGTATTCAATGCTGCAGTTGTGTTAAAAGATGTCCGGTGGGGGCTGTTTCTGTCAATCATGAGCGCATTGATAAAATAAGGCAGATGCTGATCGCCAATTGCAGTACGATAAGGAAAGAACCTGAAATATTTATCTGATTACTAAAACTGATTTTCTTAACTAACCCCCAGAAAATATTAGTGCCGTAAGTACGAAGCTTACGGCATTTTGCTTAGAAATATTTTTCCGAATACCAAGGACTATACTTGAAAACAAAATAACCCAGGCAATTATGTGTAAAATATAGTAGACATATAGGAAAATATATAATACACTGATTTCAGATAACCGATGCGGATTTAGGGGTGATAGGTTGGGTAAAAATTTGAAATTGAAGTCAGCCCGGGCTGCCAAGGATATGTCCCAAAAGAATATTGCCGATGCAGTAGGAGTGACTCGCCAAACCATTAATGCTATTGAAAGCGGGGATTACAATCCCTCCATCAAATTGTGTATCGCTATTTGTAAAGTGCTGGGGAAGACCCTGAATGACATCTTCTGGGAGGAGGATAACCATGAATAGAAGCGGGCTGGACGAAATGCAATTATTAAAAAGGAATCAAATCGGCAATCAATGTTTTCTATTGTTGCTCTACATGTTGATGATTGATACCGGGCTATATGGTTTTGGCTTGCGGTGGATCAATTACCCGGCCAATATCATGATTATACTAACGATTTGCTCCGGAATTTATGTTATCCGCCTGATTGCCGGCAACGCCTATGTAGGTCCGGCGGGGGGAAGAGAAAGAACCGCCCTGCGAACTATGTTAACCACATTGATTGCGGTTGGCATTGGTTTCGCGGTAGTATTTTTACTGAAGACGGCTAATTTCACCACTAATAGTAGAGATAATATGGCCGCTCCCATCCTATTTATTGTGGCCGCGGTAGCTATTACGGTTGCTGCAACTGTGGCGATAGTGAGCCATATCCAAAATAAAACTGATTTATAAGTAATTTAATTGCCGAAAACGGTTTACCATATAATATAAAAATAGACTAATCATCATGGTGCTAATCGAGGGAGCAAATTTTGTGATCAATTTCATTATCCAACACTTTATAAATGACTATGAAAATATTAACGACAAGAAAGTGCGGGAGTCATATATTATCCTCTCCGGTATAGTAGGGATTTGCTGCAATCTGGTGCTGTTTGCCGCCAAGCTGTCTGCGGGACTGTTTGCAAACAGTATTGCCATCATATCCGATGCGTTTAACAATCTGACCGATATGGGATCATCGCTGGTATCGATTCTGGGGGCTAAACTAAGTACCAAGCCGCCTGACGATGAACACCCTTATGGACACGGTCGTTTTGAGTATTTAGCCTCATTGGTCATAGCTCTGATTATTTTTGGGGTGGGTATAGAACTGCTGCGGGATTCCTTCAATAAATTGATTCACCCGGAAGTGGTCATCTTCAGCTATGTAGCCCTGGTAATCCTGGGGGTGTCGGTGCTGATAAAGCTGTGGATGTTCTCCTATAATCTCTACATTGCCAGAAAGATCAGGTCTGCCATCAATAAAGGTACTGCTTATGATAGTCTAAATGATAGTATCGCTACCAGCTTAGTCCTGGCCACAATGATATTGGGACGCTTCGTGGATTTTCCCCTGGACGGCCTGGCTGGGATAGCCATATCGTTGTTTATCCTGTATGCTGGTTTCGATATCGCCCGGGATACGGTGAGCCTCTTGCTGGGATCAGCCCCTGATCCGGAGATAGCTGCCCGTATTACCGAAATTGTCAGTTCCGGCAAACACGTTGTTGGCACCCATGACCTGGAGGTTCACGACTATGGTCCCAACCGGGTCTTGGCATCAATCCATGCTGAAGTTCCAGACTACATGAACATCGTAGAAGTCCACTCCT
>JAXDBN010000151.1:0-5055 GCA_034678805.1 Syntrophomonadaceae bacterium | reverse complement strand
TACCGGCTTCAATTCGATCTGGTATTGGTATATACTTGATTCCGTTTAGATTTGAAACACCTTCTATCCTGATTACATTGGTTCCCGCCCCGTCAATGATGCCTCCCATTTTATTAATAAAATTGGCCAGATCTGAAATTTCGGGTTCCAAAGCTGCGTTTTCAATATAGCTCACTCCATCAGCCATAGCGGCAGCCATCATAATATTTTCAGTTGCACCTACACTCGGGTAATCCAGATATATATGAGCTCCTTTTAGTCTATCTGACTTGGCGATTAAGTCTCCAGAACGAAGATTTATTTCGGCTCCTAAAGCATGAAATCCTTTTAAATGTAAATCAATTGGCCTGGAGCCGATTGCACATCCACCCGGCATGGCCACCCGAACCTTGCCCAGTCTTGTAAGAAGTGGTCCCATTACCAATACCGACGCTCTTATTTGCCTGACCAATTCATAGGAGGGATGGTAAGAATTTACCCCACCTTGTAAGATTAACTTCTTGTTTTCTTGTTTTACCTGCTTGCCTAATTCCCCTAGCAGCCTACCAATTATGATTACATCATTAATGTTTGGAATTTTCCCTATCTCAACCTCTTCATCTGTAAGCAGCGAGGCTGCTAATATGGGCAGAATCGCATTCTTAGAAGAACTAACCTCAACTTTTCCATTTAGGCTTACTTTTCCTCTTATCAGCATTTTCAAGGTGCAATCATCACCTCCAGCCTTTAATAGTCGTTTAGTAACAACGGAATCCCCAAATACACGATATTTTTGCCATCTTCGCTTGATCTAATGGCTGCCTGTATATTACAAGGGTGACCTGAAACCATTACCGAATCCGGTTTTAATGAAGGCTTAAAGCCGGTTAGGCTGGACGTCGGGCCTTGAGTATACACATCGTTGGGAGTTGCATGTAGATTAGTAAACATGATGTTAAGTAATTCCTGCTGTCCATCTGTATCTAATCTGGCACTTAATACTCCCCGATATTGGTAATAGACGGTAGTTCTATACAGTTTCCCTATTTGATTTTCATAATAACGTAGCTGCTGATCGTCGCCTTTACAGGTGATAGTAACCAAAAGGTTAGAATAATCTCCCTTTTTATTGGTTTGTAGCAAGAAATAAAAATTAAGCTCGTTGAGATTATAGCTATACTCCACGGTAATAATATCTTCATTTTCATGATGCAGGAATCCATTCATATCGGCGGGTATTTTCAGGAGGTTCAATAAGTGTTCCAAGACTTGATCTAGTTCTTCTGCGTTTCTGCTTGTTCTTATTTTTGCCCAACAGTCCATTCGGGATTCAAGCAAATTTGCACCGATGGAAGCAAATGATAGATAATATGGCGATCGGATTTGAGTTTGCTGAGCGATGCAATTTTTGAGATAGGAATCGCCTAAAAAACTAAAAATAGCAAATAACATCAAATAAGTCATCACTTTTTTTAACATATAAATCCCCCGTGACTTTACCATGATCTTTGCCATCAGTTGACCTGTTTATTCTAAAGATATGCAAAAAAAAAAAAGACCTGACCGAAGTCAGGTTTGTGTATAGTATTTAATCGTTAGGGTCTTGTTTTTGATCATTTGGTATAATCTTCTGAAAATCCTGCTCGGAGTACCCCTCATTTTGTGAATCCAGTTCGGCTTGATACTCCTCTTGGCGCTGTTTGGCATCCAAGGCATTTTTCCCAACTTTATTGAATTGGCGAAAAATTAAAAACGCAAAAATAAGGGTAATAATGAATACCACCGCTATGAAGATGACAAACTTAAGCTGCAGACTGTTCAACATTAGACCCCCTTCGGCTAATATTTGGGTTTGGCATTATCTCGGGCTCTCTTGTCTCTCATTTCCCGTTTGAGTCTCTTAGCCTCTCTTTCCTTGGCTGCTTTTTCTTTGCCTTTCTCTGTCATTCGTCCCAATCCTACCCACATTCCAAGAAACATTATTCCTTTTATTAGGTAGTAGGTCAGAACCCCTAATACCAATAATTCTAATACGGAATATTTCATACGGCCTCCGTATTTATGAAATAGGTATTATATAATATATTGTTATTGCTAGCTAAAATAGGATTCACCGTGCTGGAAACTATATCCCCTTTCCGCCTCTGCATAACAATAACGGCATACTCATCCATATAGTTATTCTCCCTTCAGATAAGCAGCGGGTTTAATACAATACATGCGTAAAATTGTTTATAACTATGCGAAATAACTATGCCTCTAATTATAGTTTAACGTATTTAAATTCACCACCCTTTTGCTTTATATGAATGGATCTGGTAATAAATTCAACGTAACTGACTTCTTTTTTTATTACTGGATGAAATCAATATTATTTGTTCTTGGAGATTGATTTCTTTTCGAAACGAACCAGGTTGATGAGATTTTCTTTGTTTAAATCATCAACCAGATAAAGCGCACCTTCGCCGGCTTTCGCTAATTTCTCCATAAAATTGGCATTGGACTCGACACCTATACAAATAAAACGCAGTTTCTCGCCTGGTATATTAGCGGCAGCAGCCAGAGCATCCGCCTGTGCATCCATTGTCCAAAGAGCAGCATTAGGCAGTCCGTCAGTAATCAATATTAGGAGCGGATTACGTACCCGACTGTTCTTAATCAATTCTAATGAAGTCATTATGCCGTTGGCCAAAGGGGTCATACCAGCCGGATTAATTGTGGCCAGGCCTTTGTTTAACATACTCTGACTGCGGGTAAACGGGGCTACAACCCGAGCCGAACGTTCCTGGAAGGTTACAACTGCAACCCGCTCTTTACCGGTGAGCAATAGATGCTGAGCCAGAAAGCTGGCTGCCTGTCTTTTTTCTCCTGCCATACTGCCGCTAGCATCTAGCAATAAGCAAATATCGACTGGGATATAACTCTTCTTATCATAAAAATGTAGATCTTGTTTCTTTATCGATAAGCGTTTATCACCCCGCAATAGCCCGCTTTTTTTGGCCTGCACCACGGTTTGTGATACTGCCAGGTTTCCAGTCCAACTATCCCGCTTATTGATAGTCCGATTGTAATCAGTTAACTGTACATCTGTGGTTTTTTGTTCTGACTTACCAATCTTACTAAAACGGGAAGTACGGCTGCCCGGCACTTTGCGTATATTGCGCCGTATCTCTGTCTCAAGTTCAACCCTGTGTTTTATAAGATAGTCCTGAACCTGCAGTCCTTGCTTGGTCAAAATACGCCCCAGGGGGGTTTTTTGCATAAGGCCTATTTCTTCCATCTGCTTTACATAATGATCTATATCGCCCCACTTTTTCTTCTGATAATCGGCTCCCTTTCTCTTGAATATATTTGTAGAATACATTTGCATCCATTCTTCAATGTCTTCTACCCCGCCAAACCTTTCGGCCAGCTTTAATACCAGCTGGTTTACGTTTTCATCAGGAGCCATCAACATGGCATCTTTCCCCTTGAATTTATGCCAGGGCAGTTTGATATAATTACCGAAGTCGTCCAATACCTTCTTTTGCTTACCATGCGAAATGTTCCGTACCTCGGCCAATTGAATACCGGATTGCAGAATTACTTCTTCCACCTTTGAGGCAATAATATAAATCAGAGCATATTCCTGCCGATGCAAGCGAGCCAGGATATGAACATGGTCTTGCCCTTCCTCACCTTCTATATATGGTTCCATTTCATTTTGAATAAGATCAAAAATCCAACCCTGTCCTAAGTTGGTCGTAACCTGGATCCTTTCTGCATAGGCGGTTACTGCCTTGAAACGAACATCATCCGCGTATTTGAGCTGTGGATCCTCTTCTATGACATAGTCATTGATCGCCCAAAATATAGCCAGCGCTATTCTTTGAGGATCAATGTCTCCTGGCTTATGATATATGTCGATATGGACTATCTGATCGATATCCACATAGTTCAGATAGGTTTGGCCCGCATCTGAGTTTACCAAGATCTCAACCTGACCCTTGATCCTTTTTTCCGGCATGCGGCGATGGGCTTTGGTACTTACTACCACACTATCCCCCAGCCGTACCCCTTGATCCTGACCTAGATAGAGACCAAGGTAATTTGCTACCGACGCAGCATTAGTAAAGCTAGTATCACCTGTTTCCATTTAGGTGCCTCCATTTAATCCCGGTTAAAATCTATAGACTTTTCGGTATTGATTAGTTCTTTACGCTTTAAATCCTTTAGTGGGCGTCCTTCTTTCTTAAAATAATCCGGCTCTTCGGTCGGTTCCTGTTTCTCCGTCTTCCTTCCTCCAGAGCTAAACATACTGCCACCCTTAGCATCATCATTTAATACACGAATTAGGGCGTCAGAATCCATGCGGTGCTTGAGAATCAGGGGTAGTATACGTGTAACATCGTTAATAGAAGCCTGGTCTCTGTCATTGATGATGGCGTAAAGAACAGAGCCTTGCTGCATAGCTTCGATAGCCCGGATGCTCTCCAAATTATGTTTAACATAGAGACGAGCAATATAGTTACGAACAAAATCAGGCAAATCAGTTTCCCGGTAAATTTCTGCCCACTTTAAAAGTCTCTGCGTATATTCTTCGTGTTTTTTCATAATAACGGCCAAACTCATAGACTCGCGATCCGGTTCTACTTTAGTGGTATGAAAATTTTCTTTAAGCATTTTAGCCAAAACATCAATAGAGGTAGGCCTGCCCATATAACAAACCATGTCAAAGCGGTCGGATAGCTGTCGGCGTATTTCCTCAAGGGGACCGGGATCCTCATCCGGATTTGAAGCTGCCCACACCGAAACATTTACCTTGACCGAGACTACTGGGAGCCCAGCTTCCTCGATCTGGACAATACCCGGTTTAGTCCCCATTAAGTCCAGCAAAATATCAGTTATTTCCGGGGCTGTATCAGCTAGCCGGTTGATTTCGTCTACAAATAGAATTCCTCGGTGAGCCTGGGGAATAAGACCCGGCAACAATCCAGCTTCCGGCTTGCTCGGATCAGTCAATTTAGCTAAATCTATGCTTCCGGCTACCGTGCCGACCTTGGCTGAGTGAGATATTTCTACGAATGGCATAGGAAT
>JAXDBN010000150.1:0-6448 GCA_034678805.1 Syntrophomonadaceae bacterium | reverse complement strand
GGGGGCATTAAGCAGGTGCCAAACCTGGGAATACTCAGCCTTAAGTGATCACGCCGGGTAATAATGTCGTTATCCAAGGTGATACGAAGTTCCCGATCATCTTTTCCGAAAAGAGCCGAACGCTTGTAACTGATATAAGCAACCGGTTTCACGTTATGGTTTTGCAGGAAAAAACCTATCTCCTTTAGTACCTGGGTTTGCATGTAATCAGGGTTGGCAGGGTAAACACCATGGTCGAGAAACTGCAGGGCCTGGTTCAAAGTCAATTCCGCCCGCCTTTTATTGACGATGCCGCCGATTTTCTTTTTAATCTCCAGGAAAACCTGGCTGTTGGGGCTGGCCGGGCCGCCATAACAGCGCAGGCGCAGTTTTTCCTTATAATAGGGCTTGGCCAGGGAGTGGCGGATAATACGGGAATCATCGGTATCATAATAGATATTGTTAATGGTGTACTCCATCCCATCCTGGCAGTTTTGGTCCGGCCGCATCTGCTCCATTAGGGCCGGAAGTACAGCCTCATATTGGCCAGCATCCAGGATGAATTTTTTCTCGTATCTTCTGAAGGCATTGATCGCCATTGCGTTTCCCCCTCATGTCTGGTTCAATCTTGTGTTCACATCATATACGGCGGGGCTTAAATTTGTCTGAAGCAAACATTTCAGACTATTTTAAGGTTGGTAATCTAAGATCACATCAAATAGTAAATAGGGATGGCATAGTATAAAATCTGTATTAGACGAACGCCATCCAGGAGGCGGCAGAGATGAGGATACTGGTAGTAGAGGACGAAGTCCGTTTGGCGGAAGCCCTGGCCCAGATCATGAGGGAAAGCAAGTACGCGGTAGACGTGGTCAATGATGGTGAGTCAGGTTTTGATTATGCCATGAGCGGCATCTATGATGTGATCGTACTGGATGTGATGCTGCCCGGGATGAACGGCTTCGATATAGTCCGGCAAATGCGCCGGGAAAAGAATCATACCCCGGTTATTCTGCTGACTGCCCGGGATGCGGTGAACGACAAAGTCACCGGTCTTGACTGCGGGGCAGATGACTACCTTACCAAGCCTTTTGCAGCCGATGAACTGCTGGCCCGCATCCGGGCCTTATCAAGGCGCCAGGGTGAAGTGGTGGCCGGTGAATTGACCTATTCCGATGTTAAACTTAATCTGTCCACATTTATTCTGGAATGCCGCTACAAATCGGTACGGCTGGGTTTGAAAGAGTTTGAGGTTATGCGCATGCTGATGGCCAATCCTGCCAGTGTAATTCCCAAAGAGGACATCCTGCTCAAGGTATGGGGTACTGAGACCGATGCCGAGGATAACAATGTTGAGGCATATGTTTCTTTTCTCAGGAAGAAACTATTTTATCTGGGCTCGGAGGTAAATATCGCCACCGTGCGTAAGGTAGGCTATTATCTGGATGTGAAAAAATGATCAGAAATCTTAAAATCAAATTCGTTCTTATTAATATGGCCTTGATAACTGTCGTACTGGCGGTTACTTTTGGGGCTGTTTATGCTTCCGCCCAAAACCGGCTGGCTCGAGACAGTATAGAGATTTTAGACCGGGCAGTGCGAGAAGAAATCCATATGAATCAGCATCCGCAGGGGGATAAAGGTCCGATTCGGGAACCAGGCTTTATGCCCATACCAACCTTCACTGTCGATTTGGACCAGGAGGGCAATATTGTGAGTGCCAAAGGGGCTCTCTTTGATCTTTCCGACCAGGCTGCCTTGCATGAGATTGTGGAGACATGCCGGGCGGAAGAGGGCAACAGCGGTATCATCGCCAGCGCCAACCTTAGGTACTTGATGCAGGGGACGGACAGCGGCCTTAGAATTGCCTTTGTCGATCGCAATATGGAACTCAGCACCCTGGCGGGGCTGGTTAGAATATCACTCCTGGTAGGGATTGGCAGCCTGCTGGCATTTCTGATGATCAGCTTGTTTTTGGCCAACTGGGCTTTGCGGCCCGCAGCCAAGGCCTGGGAGCAGCAAAAACAGTTTGTAGCCGACGCTTCGCATGAACTGAAAACCCCGCTGACAGTCATACTGGCCAACGCTGGTATTGTCCTGTCGCATCCGAATGACACGGTGCAGAAGCAAGCCAAGTGGATAGAGTATATTCAGGCAGAAGCCACCCGGATGAGTTCACTGGTAGAGAGCTTGCTCTTCCTGGCCCGTTCTGATGATCTAAAGGCCCGGATAGTAATGTCCCGGGTTAATCTGAGTGATACTGTATGGGCGGCGGTATTGACTTTCGAACCGGTTATATTTGAGCAGAAGAAAAACTTGCAGACCGAAATTGAATCCGATTTATTTATAAAAGGAGATGAAAACAAATTAAGGCAGCTGGTGGGAATTCTGCTGGACAATGCCTGCAAGTATGCGGATGATGAGGGTGTTATTACGGTTCGCTTGGCGCGCATCAAAGAGCATAAAACCCAACTGACGGTAAGTAATACCGGAACCACTATACCTCCAGGTGAGTTGGAAAATGTTTTTGAACGTTTCTACCGGGTCGATAAGTCAAGGGTGCGGGAGCAGGGAGGATATGGGCTGGGCCTTTCTATCGCCCACAGTATAGTGGAGATGCATATGGGTAAAATATCGGTCACCAGTACTCCCGAAACCGGTACTGAGTTCAGGGTGGTCTTCGCTGAAGGTTAGTAACTAGGCTGGATCAAAAAACCAAAAAGCTGCCCGGTTTGCGTGAAAGACCGGACAGCTATATTTTTTCCTGACGGTATGGTCACCGCTCAATAATTGCCGGATTTCTATTTATCCTGTAACGACAGGGCACTGGCCGGGATTTCTATTCCAGACGGGGCCTCGGCTGGAACAGGATTGGAATCACTGGCCACATGGATGTTCTTAAAGGCTACCGTAAGCATTAGTTTAAGACGATTAAGCTGGTTTACTTCACTGGCACCAGGGTCGAAATCCACGGCAGTGATGTTTGCCTGGGGGAACTGGCGCTTCAGTTCCTTCATCATTCCCTTGCCGGTTACATGGTTGGGCAGGCAGCCGAAAGGCTGCATACATACAATGTTGGGCACCCCGTGGTTGATCAGGTCAATCATTTCTGCGGTCAGGAACCAGCCTTCGCCACAATGATGTCCCAGTGACATTACCTTGCTGGCCAGGTCCTTTTTGTAATAAATAGAGGCAGGGGCAGTGAACCGGCTGCTGTTCTCCAGCAGTTCATTCACATATTTGCGTTTGCCCTCCAGGTAGTGGATCAGGTATTTGCCGGCCAGGTTGAAACGTCTCTTCCCGGACAGATACTGATAATTAAAGATGTAATCGTAAGAACAGTAGGTGAAGAAATCCAGCAGGTCAGGAATAATTACCTCTGCGCCTTCTTCCTCCAGGACCCGGACAATATTATTATTGGCCGCGGGATGGTATTTGACCAGGATTTCCCCCACGATTCCCACCCGGGGTTTGATCTGGCCAGTGATTTCAAGCTGGTCAAATTCCTCCACTATACCTCTTAGATTATCATTAAAAGCCTCTTTGTTCCCGCTTAGAATCTGTTCCTTGCACCGGTCCATCCAGCGCCTGTAAAGCAGGTCGGCCGACCCGGGAATGGCTTCGTAAGGCCGGACCCGGTGCAGCACCCGCATCAGCAAATCCCCGTAAATCACGGCATTCACTGCCTTCTTAATCAGGCTGACATTAACCTTGAAGCCGGGATTCTTTTCCGCCCCGTAATGGTTGGCCGATAATACTGGAATATTGTCAAAGCCCGCATCCTGCAAAGCTTTTCTTAACAGGGCGATATAATTGGTGGCCCGGCACCCGCCGCCGGTCTGGCTGATAACCACGCTGGTATTGTTTAGATCATAGCGACCCGACTGCAGGGCTTCCAGCAGCTGCCCAATTACGATGATAGCCGGATAGCAGGCATCATTATTAACGTATTTCAAACCCTGGTCAACCGCTGATTTTTGCACCGTGTCCAGCAGCTCGATATTATAGCCTTCTTTGGCCAGCACCGCGTGGAGCAGTTCAAACTGGATCGGGGCCATTTGCGGTACCAGGATGGTATGGGCCTTTTTCATCGCTTTGGTAAACATAGTTCTCTTCTGGGCATAAGATCGGTGCGGTCGGGCGGCCACCTTGATTTTGCCGTCTATAGCTGCCATCAGGGAACGGAGTCTTATTTTAGCTGCTCCCAGGTTGGTGCCTTCGTCGATTTTCAGAACTGTGTAAACCTTACCTTTGGCCTGGAGTATCTCTTGTACCTCATCGGTAGTGATGGCATCGAGGCCGCAGCCGAAGGAATTCAGCTGCACCAAATCCAGCCAGGGCTGGGTGGTAACAAAGTCAGCTGCGGCATAGAGCCGGGAGTGATACATCCACTGGTCGATTACCCGCAGGGGTCTTTCAACATTACCCAGATGGGCTACGGAATCTTCGGTCAGCACCGCTACTCCCAGAGAAGTAATGATTTCCGGGATCCCATGGTTGATTTCCGGGTCCAGGTGGTAAGGCCGACCCGCCAGGACGATACCGCGCTGGCCAGTCTTTTCCAAGTAGGCCAGGACTTCTTCGCCCTTGGCTCTGATATCGGCCTTGCATCGCAGATCCTCTTGCCAGGCCTCATCGACTGCTTGAGCAATTTCCCGCTTGGACATGCCCATATAGCCAAGTTCCTGGTATAAACGGGCGGCCAGCCGTTTCTTATTATCGTAAGGCAGGAAAGGATTCAGATAAGTGATGTCATTCTCCCGGATAATGTCCATATTATTTTTTATTACGTCCGGATAGGATATAACCATCGGGCAGTTAAAATGATGGTTGGCATTGGCCTGTTCCTGCCGTTCGTGAATTATGCAGGGATAGAAGATGGTTTTAACCCCGTTTTCGGCCACTAAAGCTATATGACCGTGGGCCAGCTTGGCCGGGAAACAGGCGGTATCCGACGGGATGGTCCTGGTCCCGGTTTCGTATAATGACCGGGACGAACGCGGCGATGTCACCACCCGGAATCCCAGCCGGGTAAAGAACGTAAACCAGAACGGGAAATTCTCGTACATATTCAGCACCATTGGGATGCCGATGTCCCCGCGGGGAGCGTTATTTTCTTCCAGGGGCCGGTAATCCAGCAGGCGCTGGTATTTGTATTTGAACAGGTTGGGGATCGAATCGTTGTGACTTTCTTTACCAAGACTCTTTTCGCAGCGATTGCCGGATATAAAGCGGCCGCCGTCCGGAAACCGGTTTATGGTCAGCAAGCAGTTGTTGGCACATCCGCCGCAGCGGTTGAAACGGGTCTGAAGAGCGAAGCCCTCCAGCTGTTCGGCGCTCAGCAACTTGCTCGAACTGTTCTCAGCCCAGCGATCCCGGGCGATCATGGCTGCTCCGAATGCCCCCATTAACGAAGCGATGTCGGGTCTGACCACCTCTTTGCCAGCTATCAGCTCCAGGCTTCTCAGAACCGAGTCGTTTTCAAAGGTTCCTCCCTGTACGACGATGCGCTGGCCTAAATCTTCGGGACTTTTCATTTTTATTACTTTAAAGAGGGCGTTCTTAATTACTGAATAGGAAAGCCCCGCCGAGATATCGCCGACAGTTGCCCCTTCTTTCTGGGCTTGCTTGACCATGGAATTCATGAAGACGGTGCACCGTGTACCCAGGTCAACCGGTTCCTGAGCCAGCAGGGCCAGCTCAGCAAAATCCTGAATGGGGATCTGCAGAGAGTGGGCGAAAGCCTCCAAAAAGGAACCGCACCCGGATGAACACGCCTCATTGAGCATGATATTCTCGATTATTCCATCCCTGATCTGCAGGCATTTCATATCCTGACCGCCTATATCCAGGATCAAGTCCACTTCGGGGTCAAAAAAATGCGCCGCGGTATAGTGGGCGATGGTTTCTACCTCTCCCACATCGATATGCAGGGCAGATTTAAGCAGGCCTTCCCCGTAACCGGTAACAGCACTATGGGCTATCCGGGCCGAAGAGGGAAGGCAGCGGTATATGTCTTTCATTATATTTACGGCTGAATTCAGGGGACTGCCGGTATTGTTGCCATAATAGCTGTAAAGCACCGAGCCGCTTGCATTGATTATTACCGCCTTGGTGGTGGTGGAACCAGCGTCTATTCCCAAAAAGCAGTCACCGCTGAAAGTCTGTAATACTGAACGGTCGACCTTATGCTGGTTATGGCGCTCCCGAAATGCGTTCAATTCATCGTGGTTACGGAATAGTGGCTGCATCCTGGCAAACTCATGATCAGACAGATCAACCGACTGCAGCCGTCTGATTAATGCCGGCAAATAAACGGTTTCCCCGGCGCTGGAGGCCAACGCCGCCCCCATGGCCACGTAAAAATGAGCATTAGCAGGGAAAATTGCCTGGTCATCCTCTAGTTTAAGGGTTTCCTTAAATCTCTGGCGTAATTCGGACAGGAAAAACAGCGGCCCTCCCAGGAAAG
>JAXDBN010000149.1:0-5790 GCA_034678805.1 Syntrophomonadaceae bacterium | reverse complement strand
AAGGGTAAAAAGATTGCCTATGTACCTGGCACCATGCATCATATACTGTTGCTGGAGACCCTTGGCAAAGCCGGTTTGGACCCCGCCAAAGATGTACAGTTAATCCGGATCGATTTCTTTGACATGGGCCAGGCGCTATCACAGGGCACCATCGATGCCTTCTGCAGCGGTGAACCCTACCCTTCCGTGGCCGTTTCCGAAGGCTATGGCCGTATCCTGTCCTACCCTTATTACGATGACAGCGTTGGCACCATCAATGCCGGTATATTGACTACCAAAGACGAGATCGCCAACCACCGCGATATGGTACAACAACTGGTTACTGCCCAAGCCCAATCAACCGAATATCTGAAGAGCCATCCCCAGGAATGGCTGAATAAGGCCAGTGAATTTGGAACTGCTGCGAAAGTGCTGGAAACCGCCAGCAGCAATATTGAACTATCCTGGGACATGAACGAGCAGTATATCAAGCAGGCCACCATGCTGGCCCAGCAGATGAAGGACTTAGGCGTCATAACCAACGTACCCGATATGAACCAGTTAATCGACCTCAGTTTTGTGGAACAAACCCGTAAAGATTTGAAATAGACAGGTGAGTAAAGTGCTTAGGCAAAGTCATCATATTACCCGGTGGGGAAACAAATTTGATATCCTGGGGATCATAATCCCGGCGGCAGTATTAACGATCTGGTATTCAGTAACCAGGGTTGGGCTGGTACCGGCGTATCTGTTGCCTTCTCCTGCTCAGTTGGGCCAGGTAGTGTTGGACTTTGCCACCGGAACCTGGCACCTGAATCCCTATTCGGGAACCTTGTGGGCCCATGTTACCGTCAGTTCGATAAGGGTTCTGCACGGCTTCGCCCTGGCGGTCATAGTTGGATTGCCATTAGGGCTTTTATCAGGACGCATGAAGCTGGTCAGCCGTTTAGTCGATCCCAGCATAAACCTGATTCGCTCCATACCTGGAATCGGCTGGCTGCCCCTGGCCATGGTGTGGCTGGGGGTGGGTGAAAATACCACCGTATTTTTGATAGCTTTGGCTGCATTTTTCCCTATATTTATTAATGCTGCTCAGGGCTCCCGTAATGTTCCCGACACATACCTCCGGGCCGGGGAAATGCTGGGAGCCAACAAATTCAGTCTGTTTACCACCATTGTATTTCCTGCTGCCCTGCCCTCCATCCTGGCCGGGCTGAGGCTGGGATTGGGCTTATCCTGGGCTTACCTGGTACTGGGTGAATTGACCGGGGTCAACCAGGGCCTGGGAGCAGTAATGATGGATTCCCGGATGCTGGGCCATGTCGATGTGGTGATGGTGTCCATGCTATATATCGCCGTACTGGGTTGGCTGAGTGACCTGGTTCTAAGGAGCCTGTTCCGGCTGGCGCCCATGCGGACAGGAGGTGCTCCGCAATGATGGATCAAGATATATTGACCATTACCAACATGAGTTTTAACTTTATCAATTCACCCGGTAATACTGATTTGCGGGTGCTGGATAATATCTCTTTGACTATGGCTCAGGGTGAATTTATCAGTATCGTAGGACCCAGCGGGTGCGGCAAAACCACCTTACTCAATATAATTGCCGGCTTTATCCATGGCTATGATGGGCAATTCTCCTACCTGGGCCAATCGATCACCAGCCCTTCCCCGGAGCGGGCAGTAGTTTTCCAGTCAGCCGTGCTGTTCCCCTGGCTTACCGTTTATGGCAATATAGCCTATGGTCTCAAGCAGGCTGGCTTAAAAAAGGCTGCCATCAACGAGATAGTGAAGGATTATTTAGGCCTGGTGCAAATGGTAGGTTTCGAAGATTATTATCCCGAACAGCTATCCGGCGGGATGCAGCAGCGGGTAGCCCTGGCCCGGGTGCTAGCCTTACAGCCGAAAATCCTGCTGATGGATGAACCCTTCGCTGGCCTGGATGCCCAGACCCGCTTAAACATGCAGGAATTGTTAATAGATATAACTAAAAAGCAGTCGGCCAGCGTAGTATTTGTAACCCATGACGTAGAAGAAGCCATCTATCTCTCTAACCGGGTATATGTGATGAGTAAACGTCCCGGTAAGGTAATTAAACAGATCAAAGTTCCCTTCACCGGCATTCGCCATTTATCATTGCGCAATACCAAGCCCTTTATAACTTTGAAGGCCGATATATGGGACCTCCTGGTCCCATCATCCCAAGGCATTCCGGCCCGCCAACTGAAGCTGGTAAGCAAATAATCCGGTCTAAAACACTCCTCCTCAAACTAATATATAGAGACATGTCAGGTATTAGGCCTGGCATGTCTCTTTTTGAAAACCTAATATTATTCAATCATATGGGAGGATTAGCGTAGTCAAAAATAGATTCGCAAAAAAAAGCATGTCCTTTAAAAGGGAGGAGAAAAAAGGATCATGCCGAATCGGTTTAATTTATTTTTATTCCTGACCGCACTCGGAGGAGTCTCCCCGTAAGGTGTCAATACCGTGGGGAAGAACAGGAAGAACTATCTCCAGGGATTCCCGAACCCCTTTGACACTGCCGGGAAGATTAATAATCAGGGTCTTGCCTCTTATTCCAGACACCCCACGGCTGAGCATAGCTTTGGGTGTCTTTAACATACCCACCCTGCGGATAGCTTCGGATATGCCCGGCACTGGCTTCTCAATGACCTCCATACAAGCTTCCGGGGTTATATCCCGGGGCGCAAACCCGGTACCTCCCGAAGTAAGGACCAGATCGAGCTGCTTCTCATCACACAGCATTCTTAACCTCTGAATAATGAGCACTCTTTCATCAGGTATGATGTCATAGTATTCAACTGAAAATTCGGTGCCCAGCATCTCCTGGATTTGCGGGCCGCTGCGGTCTTCCCGTTCACCGCGGCTTCCCTTATCGCTCATTATCAGGATACCGGTTTTGTAGCCCATGCTAATCCCACCTTGTCGCCTTTCTGGATTGTCCTCCCGATATAATCCGGCTAAACCATCCCTTGCAAGGCATTTTATTGATCATCCTGGCTTCTAACCACATGCCCGCTTTTTCCCCCGGCTTTCTCGAGCAGTTGAATGTCGGAAATTACCATCCAGCGGTCGATCGCCTTGCACATATCATAAATAGTGATCAGGGCAGTGCTTACTGCCATAATAGCTTCCATCTCCACCCCGGTTTTGCCGCTGGTTTTGGCAGTAGCCCGGGCGATAACAGCTTCCTGTCCGACATACTCAAACTCGATATCCACAGATGTCAACATCACCGGGTGGCACATGGGAATAATATGGGCGGTTTGTTTAGCTCCCATAATACCGGCTACCTGGGCCACTGCCAGCACATCGCCCTTGTTTATGCCGCCGGTCTTAATAATCTGCAGGGTTTTCGGCTGCATATAGATGATTCCCTGGGCTATAGCTACCCGGCTGGTATCGGCTTTAGCGCTTATATCTACCATATGGGCGCGCCCATGCTCGTTGATATGAGTTAATTCCATGTTTAGCCTCCAATCTGGTACATCTTGCGGCGGTTTTCCTTGCCCCAGCCTTCCTGCATGTGGTGCTGGTCCGGCTTCATCAATATGGCTTTAATGAACAGGCTGCGCAGCTGCTCATCGCTGCAATCATTGTATAAAGCCAACCGCAGATCGATTTCATTGAGGTTATATAAACAACCCCGCAATTTGCCGTCCGCGGTCATGCGGATCCGGTTGCAGCGGCCGCAGAAGTGTTCACTCATGGCGCTGATAAAACCAAGCGAGCCTTGCCCGCCCTTGATCTTTACATATTTGGCCGGGCCGTATCCCTTTACCTCAGCCCCTTCTGTCAATTCATATTTGTGCTCGATTATCTCCCGTACCGCACTGATACTGAGAGATTTATCAGGAGTATGGAAATCAAGATCTCCAATGGGCATGAATTCTATAAAACGTATATGAACCGGCAAATTATAAGCCAGATCGGCGAAGTCCAACAATTCATCGTCGTTGAAGCCCTTTATTACTACTACATTTATCTTGACCGGATGCATCTTCAGCTCCAGGGCCTTATAGACAGCAGGTACGGCGTGCCCCAGCTGGCCATTGCGGGTTATATAGCGGTATTTATTTTCATAGAGGGTATCCAAACTGATGTTTACCCGGCTGAGACCGGCTTTCTTCAAGTCATCAGCCATGGCTGGAAAAAGTATTCCGTTGGTAGTCATGGAAACATCCTTTATTCCGGGCAAGCCGGCGATCTTTTCCACCAGGGAGACTATATTCTTGCGTACCAGCGGTTCCCCGCCGGTTAAGCGCACTTTGCTGATCCCGGTCTGGCTGGCTACCTTGACCAGGCGGAAGATTTGCTCCAGGGACAAAATGCGGGAATGCCCCTCATCATTAATCCCTTCCTCGGGCATGCAATAGCGGCAGCGCAGATTACAGCGATCGGTTACTGATATACGCAAATAGTCAATTTTTCGGCCATGAGTGTCGATCATCGATTGTTCCTCCCTTTTCCCAGGTATTGATCCAAAACTTTGTTATAAATGGGATAGGTTCAAACCACTGCTGCCCAAAAAGCAACAAGTCCCTGGAAAGTGCTCAGGAACTTGTTAAACCATCTTGAACATCCTTTCCGATCGGGGGGAGGCAGCGTTATTTCTTAGGCTGCCCCGTGGGCAGAGCCCAGGCTGCATCACCGTAGGAGTCTTCCCTTAGGCAGTACAGCTCGGAGTTCGAATATTAAATTGGATATTATTCAGGTGATCCCCACCGCTTAAACGATGGACGCTTGATTTATGTAATGCCGCCTGTTTTAATGACGGTCTCGACTACATATATTGCAAGCAACATGCCAACTGACAAATCCATCAATAAAATAATAGAAGGCCTGTATTCAGGCCTTTCTATGCTTGGACTGCCGATGGATTAATATATTGAATTCTCAAATAAAAAATGTGAATTCCATTATGAGAATAGGTTGGGTCAAAAAAGATCCTGAGCAATAGAAACATCACAAAATGCATCCTGGGAAAGAATCAGCCCAGCTCTACCATTAACCCGTCATAGGCGATGCCGATATCAGGTTCACCGGATAACTCCTCGATTAGTTCAGCGGTGGTTACCGGAACACTATAGTGGATGGCCAGGTGGGTGAGGAATGTCTTTTTGGCTTGGACCGCATGACTCAAGGCTACCGCCTGTTCCACTGTCATATGGCTGTCAGGAAACCAGTTTTCACCATGGAGAGTAGCATCACAGAATAAATAATCAACTCCCTGCAGGGCGAGGGCCGATGCATTAGGCAAGCCAGCAGTATCTGGGAAATAGGCAGTTCTGATCTTAGCGGATGCCACCAGGAAACCAGCCGTCTCGATGCCGTGATTAGCCGGCAGGGGGGTAATAGTTACATCTGCAAAGGTATATTCATGATGGTATCTCCAGGGTATAACGCTGAAGATACCCTCCAGATAAGGATAGGTGTGCTCGAACTCTTCAACCGCACTAGCGGGCATGAACAAGGTCAGGGGCTCCTGCCTGTGGAGTCTGACATAAAACTCGAATTCACCCAGGCCGCTGTAATGATCAGCATGCCAATGGGTAAGGAAAATGGTATCAATTTCGGAAACTGACTCCCTGATCATCTGGCTGCGGATGTCAGGACCGGCATCAATCAATATTTTGTTGCTCCCGGTATCCACAAAGGCGCTGGTCCTGGTCCGGGCTAATTGCGGATTTTTCCTGGCTTCCAGGCACCCCGGGCAGTTGCAGTAAAAAGCAGGTACACCAGGGCCGGCACTGGTTCCAAGTATCTGAAAGCTTGCCATGACTT
>JAXDBN010000148.1:0-11804 GCA_034678805.1 Syntrophomonadaceae bacterium | reverse complement strand
TACTCAACTACCTGCCGGCCAGCATAACAGGTTCCGATATAGTTGTGGATGGTGATTTCGGGCCCCAGACCCAGGCTGCAGTCAGGAGGTTTCAGACTTATTTCGGCCTGAGCGCTGACGGTGTAGTGGGCAGGATCACCTTCCTCTATCTGGGCCAGCCAACCGCATCCTCTATAACCGGAACCGTCTTCGGATCTCGTCATCTGAGAAAGGGTATGAGCGGCCGGGATGTTTGGGTGCTGCAAAACCGGCTAGCCAGCACCGCCAAGAAATATGCCCAAGCTTTGGGAGGACCCGCCGATTCAAGCTTTGGCCCCAAGACAGAAGCGGCGGTCAAGCTGTTTCAGGCTGATCGCGGTCTAACACAGGACGGCATTGTCGGCAACAAAACCCTGTACAACTTATACTTGCACACCTTTATGGGCGGCCGGGAATTGCAGCAGTCGTCCAATAGCAACCAGGGCTTTGATGTTTTTTTCCTGCAGAGCAAGCTAAGAGACCTGGGCTATTCTCCGGGTGCCCTGGACGGCAAATTTGGGCCTTTAACCGAAGCTGCCGCAGAGAAATTCCAAACCGCGGCCGGTATTGACGCAGATGGAGTAGTAGGCCCGGTGACCTTTTATCATCTGGGCTTAAAAACGGTCACCTAATTACTACTCTAAAATCAGGCCAAACAACAAGTGACTTATAAAGCAGGAAGGCCCGTTACCGATGTACCTTACTACATCGATATAACGGGTCTTCTAATTATTATGGCCTGCTTGGTATCATATCCCATCACCTAGTATTTCTGAAGACATTTCAGAATCCTTCCTCATTCCTTCTGTCTTCCATGTATAGCTTGACTTGTCCAATATTGAGGGCCGCCAGGCAATTTGAATAAAGTTTGGAAAGCATATAGACTAAGTACCAGCACTACCTGCTAAACTGCTTCGACATTAGTTGGGATGTACAACCTCGAAGTAATAACTGTGCCAAACAGTTTAGAAAGGAGTTTATTCATGTTATTTAAGAAGTTAATTGTTTTATTAATCATCCCATTTTTATGTACAAGTTTATTGGTATTCAACCATACCGCTGAAGCCAATCCCCACCAATCTAACCAGAGTTCAAGAACGGTAGTGCAAATGCAGGATTTGCTCAATAGCAACGGCTACTGGTGTGGGTCAGTTGGTATTCTAGGTTCAGAAGCTTACCAGGCGGTAGTTGATTTGGAGATCGATAACCAAATGCTAGCCGACGGTTTTGTTGGCAGCCGCACCAGACAGGCACCGCAATTGGCCCTTATAGATACTGAAGCCCGGGCTGCAGTTGCAGCCAGTTCTTCTCCTTCCGGCACGCCGGTCCCCAACGTTACAACCAATAAGAATGTCCAGGTGGCAGCACGTGCTGCTGCTGTGTCTCCTTCGCGCGGCTCTTCGCCGGTTTCAAACCGGGTGATTACTATGGTAGCTACCGGGTATGACGGCTGCTATGAATGCAATAAGCCATACTATGGAGCCCCTTCTTACATCGGTCTTCCCTTGAGGTACGGAATAGTCGCAGTCGACCCTAATGTAATCCCAATGGGCACACGGCTTTATGTGGAAGGTTACGGGGAGGCCATAGCAGCTGACCAGGGTAATGCCATTAAGGGCAACAGGATTGATCTGTTTTTTAACAGCCACCAGGAAGCGCTGAATTGGGGGAAGAAAACAGTCAAGGTGACCATACTGGGTAAGTAAAATTTGCATATTGACCAAACACAGCCGGAGACCGATTGTAACTGATCGGTCTCTTAGTTTTACCGCAAATGCAGCCGCCTTGGTGCATCAAGTTCAAATAGGTGCATAGCAATTATCAATATGATACCATTTATATTAATTATTCGAGCAATTCTGGCGGAAAGGGTGTATTAGGATGGATCCAAAACCGCTTAAAAAGAAACTGAAACTCTACGGATTTAACAATCTGACCAAAACCTTGAGTTTTAACCTCTATGATATTTGTTATGCGATAAGCCCGGAACACCGACAGGAATATATAGAATATGTCGATGAAGAATATAATGCCGAAAGGCTGACCGAAATCCTGACCAAGGTGGCCAACATAATCGGTGCCATTATACTGAACATAGCCAAACAGGATTACGATCCGCAAGGATCAAGTGTCACCATTCTTATTGCCGAGAATGAAATTCAGGCTAAGGCCTGCGGGGATTTGGGAGCCGAGTCGCCGGGTCCCCTGCCGGAAACACTGCTGGCCCACCTGGATAAGAGTCATATTACGGTTCATACCTATCCGGAAAGTCATCCCGACCGTGGGGTGAGCACCTTCCGAGTTGACATCGATATTTCTACCTGCGGCATGATTTCACCGTTAAAAGCTTTAAATTACTTGTTTCACGTTTTCAATCCTGATATATGCATAATTGACTACCGGGTGAGAGGCTTTACCCGTGATTTGGATGGGAAAAAATACTTTATCGACCACAAGATCAATTCAATTCAAAATTATATAGCCAATAAAACCCGCAGCCTTTATCAAAATATCGACGTAAATGTCTACCAGGATAATATCTTCCATACCAAGATGCTGTTGAAGGAGTTTGACCTGGATAATTATCTGTTTGGCACTGCCAAGCAAGATCTAAAGCCGAAGGAAAAAGGGAAAATCAAAAAGCAGATTAAGCGGGAAATGATTGAGATATTTAACGGGCAGAACATGCCCCGATAAGTCATTGTTTAGGATTAGGATTAAGCTTCGTCATAGAAATCAAGATAGGAAAACTTCTGCCCGTCTTTTTGCCAACCCAGGATGCAATCCATATTGATATTCTGGGTTGCTCTCATTATCATCTGATCAACATGCGGGAACCGTTCCTTTAAATCCTGAATGGTGCTTTTTACCTCGCAGCGCTTGCTGCCAATCTTTTCTGCTGCTACTGCGCAAGCACAGTCCAGGGCATGAATATTATGCTCATCAGTGAACTTCATAATCGCCTTCTCTTCAATGTAATACATAGGCCTGATCAGCTCTAGTCCGGGGAAATTGGCTGATTTAAGTTTTGGCAGCATGGTTTTAACGCTGCCGGTATAGAACAGGTTAAGCAGGGTAGTTTCAATGACATCATTAAAATGATGCCCCAGGGCCAACTTGTTGCAGCCTAATTTTTGAGCCTGGGCGTAAAGAGCTCCCCGCCGCATGCGGGCACATAGATAGCAGGGATACTCAGGTGACATATGGTCGACAATATCAAAGATACGTGATTCAAACAGATGTACCGGGATGTTCAGCCATTCGCAGTTGTGCAGCAACTGGCTGCGGACACTCTCATGGAAGCCGGGATCCATAGCTATAAATTCCAGTTCAAAGTTACGGATGCCATGACGCTGCAATTCCTGCAGCAGTTTAGCCATGACCGTACTGTCTTTCCCGCCGGAAACTGCTACTGCTATACGGTCTCCCGATTCAATTAGGCTGAAATCCTTAATCGCCCGGGTGAATTTTGTCCATAAAGGCCGACGGTATTTAGTTATCAAACTGCGTTCCACTTCCAACAGCAGTGACCGTTTTTCCTCCGGGGACGGGAATTCACGGCCAGGGCCGGCAACCTTACTCATTTAGGCCTCCCGCAAATATTCTGATATGTTTAATCTTGATATTATTCCATAAAGCGTTTTATATCATAGGCTGCAGTCATAAATCCGCTTATTAACCGCGCAGATTATGGTTTAGATGTGCAGGGAGTTTATGAATTGTACAGCACTGCGCCCTGAACGGCCATGATAGTTTCTCTCCCACTGCAAAGCCCTACGGCGCAGTTCCTCATGATCCATTTCCAGTCTCTCGCGTTGAGCAATACTCTTCACTATTTCCAGGAAATGCTCCTGATCCGGGGAAGGAAAGGTTATGGTGATGCCGAACCGATCGGCAAAAGATAGTTTCTCCTGGCGGGAATCAAACCCGTGCACGTCATCGGCAACCCGTTCGCTCCAGTTTTCCTTAATCAGGTTACGGCGATTGGAGGTTACATACAACAGCACATTGGCCGGTCTCATTTCCAGGCTGCCCTCAATACTGCCCTTAATGTATTTGTATTCGGTCTCGAAGTCTTCGAAAGAGAGATCATCGATGAATATTATGAAACGCTGCCCGCGGCCGCTAAGCGCCCGCACTACCGCCGGGAACTGCTCCAACTGGTTCTTACGCAGTTCCATCATTCGCAGCCCCTGCCCCGCGTATTCATTTAAAAGGGCTTTAACAGTGGATGATTTTCCGGTTCCCTTTTCTCCGTAGAGCAGTATATTATTAGCTTTTCTGCCGTCCAAAAAGGCTTCGGTGTTGGCAGTTATGATCAGTTTCTGGTACTGGTAACCAACCAGGTCATTCAAGCGCACCGGGTCGTGGTTCTCTATCCCTTTCAAACCATCTTCCCAACGCAAGGCCAGGTATTTATTCATCAAACCACAGCCATAGTGGGCATAGAATTCGGCTAACTGCCCGGCCATTACCACCGGGCCATTCTCCAGGTCAATAAGGTGCTGCAGCTTCTGCAAATTTTGAACATAATAACCGTCAGCCCGCCCCCGGCCAGGTTGGAAGTCAGTGAGCAGGGGGAGACAATCCGGCGCTATAATACTCGCCATTTCATTCCAATCCCACAAACAGGCTTTATGGATAATCCCCATATCCCGCAAGGTTAACTGAAACAGGCCGGGAAGTATCCCGGCCCCTCGTTCACAAGCAAGGCTGAAGGGATTCTCATCCCCCGCTAATAAACCAACTATATAGTTTTGCCAGATGTTGCCGGCCAGTTGATTCTCTTCAGAAAATCGAAGCAGGCGGTTATAGGTATCATAATAGAGGTTTTCCCGGTCAACCGGGCGGGAGGTTGACTGCTCTTTTAGCATAGCTGCCAACTGACGTGTCTTGTGGACTGCCTCGTCATCCAGCAGGTTGCGAAAAAGAATCAGTTTATGCCATTCCACCATAATAACCTCCCTGGTCCCGCCTAGCCCCGGAAATATTCAGGCCGGTGCTGTATCTCTACTATTACTTATATCATAATTTTACAGATATTATTGGTAAACTCAACCGGGTCTTCCAGCGGCAGTCCTTCGATCAACAGAGCCTGGTTGTATAATAGACTGGTAAACAGACTGAACTTATCCCGGTCGTGGGTAAAGGCATCCTGCAAGGCATCAAATACAGGATGATGAGAGTTTATCTCCAAAATCTTATTGGCTTTAATCTGCTGGTTGTTAGGCATAGCATTTAATACTTTTTCCATCTCGATGCTGATTGCACCTTCATTGCTCAGACAGACGGGATGATTTTTCAGACGCTTGGAGGCCTTAACATCTTTGATTTTGTCACCCAGTAGGTTTTTCATCTCGGTAAAAAGTTCTTTGCCTTCATCAGCAGTCGCTGTATCTGCGCTGTCTTCTATGCCCAGGTCACCGCTGGAAACGGATTTAAACTCCCTGTCCTGGTAGTTGGTCATGATTCCGACTGCAAACTCATCAACATCATCGGTGAAATAAATGATCTCGTAGCCCTTGTCGGCCACCATCTCTGATTGGGGCAGCTTATCCAGCTTCTCAATCGACTCACCGGCAGCAAAATAAATATACTTTTGCTCTTCCGGCATACGGGCCACATATTCATCCAGGGTAACCATCTTCTTTTCCCGCGATGAATAGAACATCAGCAGATCCTGGAGCAGGTCCTTCTCGGCTCCAAATCCCTCGTAAATGCCGAACTTCAACTGGCGGCCGAAAGCCTGGTAGAACTTTTCATATTTATCACGTTCATTCTGCAGTAACGATTTAAGTTCGTTCTTGATTTTGGTCTTGATATTCTTGGCGATCAGTTTCAGCTGCCGGTCGTGCTGCAGGACTTCCCGGGAGATATTCAGGGTCAGGTCCTCGGAATCCACCATGCCTTTGATGAAGCTGAAACAATCGGGCAGCAGGTCTGCACATTTGTTCATGATCAAAACCCCGTTGGAGTACAATTCCAATCCCTTTTCATATTCCCGGGTATAGTAGTCATAGGGAATTTTTTCAGGTATATAAAGAATCGCATTGTAGCTAACCGTGCCATCGGTACTTATATGAATATGTTTGATGGGTTTGTCAAAACCGTAGTGCTTTTCGAAGTAAAAGTTTTCATAGTCCTCCGGGGTCAATTCATTCTTGTTCTTTTTCCAAATCGGCACCATACTGTTAATGGTCTGATCCTCGGTATAATCCTCATATTCATTCTCGGTGCCTTCTTTCAGACGCGAATGGGTCACCTTCATCTTAATGGGATAGCGGATAAAATCCGAGTACTTCTTCACTATCGCCCGTAAGCTATATTCCTGCAGGTATTCATCGTACTTTTCGTCTTCAGTGCTGGCCTTGATCTTCAGAATAATATCGGTACCGACTTCATCTCTTTCGGCCGGTTCAATAGTATAACCTTCGATCCCTTCGGACTCCCATTTATAGGCCTGCTCCTGTCCAAGAGCCTTGCTGATAACGGTTATCTTGTCAGCTACCATGAAGGCCGAATAGAATCCCACCCCGAATTGGCCAATGATGTCGTAACCATCTTTAAGGTCGGTCTCCTTTTTAAAATTCAGAGAACCGCTGCGGGCTATTACCCCCAAATTATCATCCAGTTCTTCCCTGGTCATGCCAATGCCGTAATCGGAAACGATCAATGTCCGGTTTTCTTTATCGATGGCAATCCTGATATAGTAATTATCTTTATTGAAAGTTAACTCTTCATCCACCAGGGTTTTGTAATAGATTTTGTCGATGGCATCACTGGCATTGGAAATGAGTTCGCGCAGGAAGATCTCCCGGTTAGTGTAAATTGAATTGATCATCAAATCCAAGAGGCGTTTGGATTCTGTTTGGAATTGCTTTTTAACCATTTATCCTTCTCCTTTCATACTACAGAGGGCATCATAATGATACCGATAATATTATTAGCACTCTCGCTCTCAGAGTGCTAATAATATATTACTCATTTTCTTTCTAGTGTCAAGAATTGGAGCCTTTAATATACAACTAAAATACTAATCCTGGTTCATGTGTTTGACTGCCTTTACCATGGAGCGAACATATTCTATCACATAAGGCAGACAATCATGACCATACTGCTCGACGATTTTGACAATCGCACTGCCCACTATTACCCCGTCCGCACCGCTAGCCATTTGCCCGGCCTGTTCGGGGGTGGATATGCCAAACCCAATCGCGCAGGGAATATCCTTGACTTCCTTGACCATTTTCACCATTTCCATAGCATCAGTGCTGATCTGCGAACGCACACCAGTTACCCCCATTGATGAAACACAGTAGACAAATCCCTGGGCCTCGGCAGCAATCATACTGATTCTCTCCTGGGAAGTAGGTGCAATCAATGAGATCAGGGCAATCCCAACCCTATTACAATAGGGTTGCAGCTCCCCTTTCTCTTCAAAGGGCAAATCCGGGACTATCACCGCATCGATTCCGGCAGCCTGGCATTTCTGCATGAACTTCTCCGTGCCATAGGTAAAGATAGGATTAACATAGGTCATGAAGGCCAGGGGTACGTCACATTTAGCCCGGACGCGCTCTGCCATGGCAAAAATCTTGTCAGTAGTGGTTCCGGCCCGCAGAGCCCGCTCGTCCGCACGCTGGATAACTACTCCCTCGGCAATGGGATCTGAAAAAGGGATCCCCAATTCGATCAAATCAGCACCGGCCGCAGCCATGCCGAGCACCAGTTCTTCGGTTAAATCCAGCGATGGGTCTCCCGCGGTAATGAAAGGGATAAAAGCTTTTCCGTTGGCAAAAGCCCGCTCTATTCTACTCATGAAGATCAATCCTCCTGTATCTGGCAATAGCCGCCACATCCTTATCTCCACGGCCGGAGAGGTTTATTACCATGATCTTGTCCCGGTCCATGGCCGGTGCGATTTTCCGGGCATAAGCCACCGCATGGGCGCTTTCAATGGCGGGTATTATCCCCTCCATCCGGGAAAGGTATTCAAACGCCTGTACTGCCTCTTCATCTGTGACCGGAACGTACTCAGCCCGTTTCAAATCGTGCAGCCGGGCATGTTCCGGACCTATGCCCGGGTAATCCAATCCGGCTGAAATTGAATAAACCGGAGCGATTTGTCCATCCTGGTCCTGGCAGAAATATGACTTCATACCGTGAAATATACCGATACTGCCAGTAGCTATTGTAGCAGCGGTCTGCGGCGTATCGATACCCCGGCCGGCAGCCTCACATCCAATCAACCGCACTCCTGTATCGCCAATGAAATCATAAAACAAGCCCATGGCGTTGCTGCCCCCGCCAACACAAGCCAGCATCACATCCGGCAGTCTGCCTTCCTGCTGCAGAATCTGGCTCCTGACCTCGCGGCCAATCACACTCTGGAAATCACGGACTATGGTTGGGAAAGGATGCGGTCCCATCACCGATCCCAATACGTAGTGGGTATTTTCCAACCGGTTGGTCCATTCCCGCATGGTCTCATTAACAGCATCTTTGAGGGTCTGGGTCCCGCTGGTTACCGGGTGTACGCTGGCACCCAGCAGTTCCATGCGGTAGACATTCAGAGCCTGGCGTTCAGTATCCTCCTTGCCCATGAATACCTCGCATTCCAGCCCCATTAGAGCTGCGGCAGTAGCGGTTGCTACCCCATGCTGTCCGGCCCCGGTCTCCGCAATCACCCGGGTCTTACCCATTTTACGGGCCAGCAGCACCTGCCCCAGGACATTGTTGATTTTGTGCGACCCGGTATGATTCAGATCCTCCCGTTTCAAATAGATCCTGGGTCCGCCCAGGTCGCTGGTCATACGGGCGGCAAAATACAGCAGCGAGGGCCGCCCGGCGTAATTGTGCAGCAGCTGGTCAAGTTCCTCAACAAACTGCGCATCGTTCTTATAGTAATTGTAAGCCTCCTCGAGCTCGATAAGCGCGTTCATCAGCGTTTCGGGCACATACTGTCCCCCATGAAATCCAAACCTTCCTTTACCCAATGGGGTCTCCTCCTCTCCAGCGATAATAATAGTCTATCAATGGGCATTAAAAAAACCCTTGCCCCAACATCAAGGGACAAGAGCTATCGGCTCCTGCGGTACCACCCAAATTGGCGAATTCATCGCCCTCTCCTTTTGCATACCATCATATGCACCCCACTGATAACGGACGGGGTTCCCGTCAGCGCCTACTTTCATAAGATTTCGGGCGGCCCTCGCAAGTCCATTCGGCACAGGCTTTGTTACCGCATTCTCACCAACCTGCGGTTCTCTGCATACATACACCCATACTTACTTCTCTTGCTCATCGGTTTGTTTATGCTGGTCACATTATAGCTGAAACATCTACATTTGTAAAACTTAAATCTGCTCCGGTTTATTTGCGCATAAAGAATATCCCAAGGGTATTAGGGCCACAGTGATTGGAAATGGTGCACCCAGTATGGCGCTCAATTACTTCCTCAAAGGGAGCGTAAAGGGCTATATTATCTTTGGCCAGAGCATATATTTCCGGGGAACACGAATGGGTAACGTATACCCTCCTATAATCAATGTCAGTACGATCACGGAACCGGTCTTCTATGTAGTGCTGTAAACAGCGGGCCAGACTGCCACGGTATTTCTTACCTATTATCATGCGGTTATTGACCACTTCGATACACGGCTTGATCTGCAGAAGCCGGGCACTATGTTCGGTCAACGCTGAGCACCGCCCCCCCTTACGCAGGTAATCGAGTTTATCGACCACAAAGCTTGACTCCAGTTTAGCGACCATGGCTTGCAGCCTTTCCACAATCTCCCGGGCGGATTTCCCCTCCCTGGCCAGCAAAGCTCCCTCGTGAGCCAGGTAACCGCTGCCGGAACAAAGATTCAGGGAGTCGATCACAAAAACGTTGTCAAAGTCCTGCGCGGCCAGGCTGGCATTCTGATAACAGGAGGAAAAACCCGAACCTATGTCTATATGGATAACTCCATCATATTGAGCCGATAAGCGTTCAAAGGCAGTTTGATATTCAAACAGATTTACCGCGGCTGTCTGGCATGTCTTGCCTTCCACCTCGACATAATAAAAAATATCAGTCGGGTTTATATCGACACCGTCGCGGAAGCCATCATTACCCACAATAATCCGCAGCGGCAGTATTTCAATATCCAGATCCCGGATAATATCGGCTGGCAGATCGCTGGTGCTGTCGGCGGTTATTTTAACCATGTTTTCCCTCCGCTGCCTTGTTATATTTAAGAGTATAACTTACCAGGCATCTAAATACGACTATTTTTGATTATAACCAGCCAAGACGTTTTAAGTGAAATCCGCTTGTAGAAAACCCGCTGATACTTAATAGCACCGTTTTTTTATAGGCTGTGATTTCTAACCAGACCGAATGCTTTGGATATTTCCAGGACGATAACCGGGATCAGGGCCAAAGCAACAGCGTAAATATACATATCGAACGATAACTCGGTTAAACCGAAGGCAGTGGCCACCGGGGTTATAAATACTATCAACGCGATCAGGGCCGTTGAAATCAAGGCTGCCCCATTCAGGTAGGGGTTGGTGAAAAATCCAATCTTAAAGAGGGATCGGTTTGAACGCATATTGAATGAGTGCACCACCTGGGTCAAGGCCAGGACCATAAAGGCCATGGTTCGGCCGGCTGCGATGTCGCCGCTGGTCCCCCAACCGATCACGAATGCAATCAGAGTCAAAGCGGCAAACATGGCACCCTGCAGGCCCACTCGCAATCCTAACCCGTGGGCGAATATGCTCTCACCCCTGGGTTTAGGCTTATGATTCATAACATCAGCTTCTACTGCCTCCATACCCAGGGCAATAGCCGGCAGGCTATCGGTGACCAGGTTAATCCACAGCAATTGAACCGCCAGCAGGGGAGACTGATGCCAGATCAGCATAGCCGCGAATACAGTCAATACCTCGCCGATATTGGTTCCCAGCAGGAAACCTACCGCCTTCCTGATATTGTCGTAGATACCGCGTCCTTCCCTTACCGCATCTACGATAGTAGCAAAATTATCATCTGTCAAAACCATATCGGCGGCGCCTTTGGCTACGTCAGTGCCGGTAATGCCCATGGCGCAGCCGATATCTGCAGCTTTTAAGGCAGGTGCATCGTTGACCCCGTCCCCGGTCATAGATACCACCTCGCCTCGACGCTGCCAGGCCCTGACAATGCGAATCTTGTCTTCCGGGGAGACTCGTGCATATACGGAAATACTGTGCACCCGCTCTTCCAATTCACGGTGAGACATATTCAATAATTCGCTGCCAGTGACCGCCTGGTCTCCCTGCACCATAATTCCCAAATCCCGGGCTATGGCTGAAGCAGTAATAACGTGATCACCGGTGATCATTACCGGTCTGATTCCAGCCCGTTGACATACTGCCACGGCATCCCGGACCTCCGGACGGGGCGGGTCGATCATGCCCAGCAAGCCCACAAAGGTGAGGTTGTTTTCAAGTTCCTGGCTGGAAAGAACGGGCGGCAGTTCCCCGACTTCCTTGCAGGCCACGGCCAGCACTCGCAAGGCCGCCCGGCTCATCCTTTCGGTGTACAACTTACCGGCCTCCAAATCGCCGGCAACGCAGAGATTATCCAGAACATCGAATGCCCCTTTGACAATCACTATGTTTCGACCATCAATCCGGTTGACGGTCGTCATTAATTTACGTTCTGAATCAAAGGGTAATTCATACAAACGAGGGTATAATCGATTTACTTCATCCTGGAGCAGACCGTTCTTATAAGCAGCCATGATGATAGCGGTTTC
>JAXDBN010000147.1:0-2996 GCA_034678805.1 Syntrophomonadaceae bacterium | reverse complement strand
GGATTTACACCCAATTTTACACCCAATTTCTAAATTTTCGATTTGCGGTTGAGTAGCTTACTTATATCTTGATGATCTCCTCGGCCTGGAAAGCCAATACTTATCTATCTCAGATAATACACTGTCCTCTATCAGTTCTTTATGATCACGATAAAATTCCTCAAACTCATCATGTAGGCTATTATCAATGACTTCAGCCGACACAGGTTTAAAAGAACATTTATCAAAACGCGACTCGCTAAATTCTGCTTCAAGAAATCTGTTTTGTGAATAGCCGTTGCACAGCAAAAGGTCAAACAAGACCCTTCCTGACGATTTGTCACGTAAATTTTCTTCAATCTCTTCTAAAATCATAAGTGGATTATAATAGGTGGTAGCCATTATTATGATTGGATATGCGTCATTATTTGTTTCTCGTACTTGATAATAATTCATTTTGCACCAACTTCAATACATTCATATGTTTCCTCAATTAAGCGAACGGCCTCCAAAATTAATTCATATGCATCTTGCTTTCGTTCTATTATCCTTGTTCCTGCTACTATGTATTCTGTGTGGAATAGGGTGTGGCGATGTCTATGATAAAAGTTATAAGCCCTTTCGATAGCGTCACAGGTTCCATTGTCATATATTACCTTTTTTGTTTCTCCATATAGTACACAATTGGAGCCTACTCTATCAAAAATATAAAACGAATCAGTTATGTTTATATTATTGTCCTTTAGTAACTGTTTTAAATTGTTGCTGCTGGCCCATAATGTCCGGCGATAGACGGCGTATGTTGTCCAAAAGTTGACGGACTTACTGACCAATTAGTTGCCCCGCTGGGGGGCAGGGAGAACTAATTCAGTTCTCCCTGAACAACCAATTTAACCATGTGATCATCAATGATATTGCGATTGTTTTGGGCACCATAGAGCAGGCAATGGGTACAGGCCTTGTTGACCATTCTCGCTGCTCCGCTGGAAAACTTGAATATCTCGTCAACCGCATTATCCGAAAAAATGTCATGTTGGGCGCCGGCATAAGCAAGGTGCCTTTTTACATATTCGCCGACCTGGGAGCGGTCCAGATGGGGCAGCTTGCACTGCAAATCGATGCGCTGCCTGATGGCGGCATAGGATTGCAGTTTGAGCCGGTCCCAGAGTTCGTTTTGGCCGACCAGGATCAAGGCCATCGGGCTTTTGGCGTCCATCTTGAAATTTAGCAGGAACCGGACTTCTTCCAGCATCTCTTTGTCCAACAGATGGGCTTCGTCCACGATAACCACGGGCTGCAGGTGATGGATACCCAGCATCATCTCGATCTCTTTGTGCAGCTGCCGTTTGGCGTCTCCCCGATAGAATTTGGCCTCACAGCCTAATTGTTCTAACAGGCCTTTGTAAAAGTGCCGGGGAGTTAACTTGGAATCAGCCAGGTACATGACCATGTACCGGGATGTGTCCAGGATTTCTTTGAAACGCCGGATGGTGGTGGTCTTGCCGGTCCCGCAATCTCCGGTTAAAACTGCAAACATCTGGCGCTGGGCGGTGTATTCAAGTCTCCCCAGGGTTTCTTCCAGCATGTGGGACTGATACAGCTCATCAGTGGGGATATCCCTGGAAAAGGGTGTCTTTTGGAATCCATAGAAGCTTTCAAACATGCCCTTCGTCCTCCTTCCGTCCTGACCGGTAGGAAACGGCGGGGCTGTGAGTGTCCTTTCGCGCCTGGTGCTTTTTGGCCGCTGCGTTAAGCAGTCGGGATGAATCAGCCGGTTCTTTTTGCAGGTGCTCGGGCAGGGGCGGTCTCCTACCCGCCCGTTCTCCAATCACCAGTTGCCGGGCTTTAAAAGGTTGGTGGCCTGCATACTCGATGGTAAGCTCACCAATATCAGCCGGGTCATAGATTACATCTACCTTGCAGCCGATGAAGGTCAGGCCTGCTTCGTATTTCCGGCCGGCAAAGCTGATGCAGCCTGCTTTATCTACCTTTCTTTCCTCACAGTGCAGAAATGCACTGGCTAATATCTCGGGATCAAGATATTTCACGGTTTTGCGGTCGCTCTGGAAGGCTACTGCCGGACTGAGCTGACCTTCTATCCCGGTATGGGGTTTATGCTGGTAACATTCCTCCAGCCAGACCGCAAACAGTTGGTTTAATCTGTCCAGGGTGGGCGGTTTTTCTAATCCCGCCTCCGCCAAAAATGAATCCACCACTCGGTTAAACCGCTCTACTTTGCCAGTGGCTTCAGGGGAATAGGGCTTGGCAAACAGCAGTCGGATTCCCATCTTGGCGCAGGCTCGATTCATCCATTTGTTGCGGTACTGGCCGCCGTTATCGAAGTATACTTTTTCCGGGACCCCGTATTTTAAAATGGCTTTCTTGAAACAGTCTTCTACAATGATCTGGTCCAACACCGGGTAGAACTCACCGTGCAGGATTAAGCGGGTGGCGTCATCCACAAATGTGACCAGGTAGACTTGCTTCTTTTTCCCCTCCTTGCCGATGGGAAGGTAGGGTCCATATTTGATATCCGAATGCCAAAGCTGGTTGCGGTATTTCTGCTGGTAACGCCGGGCCGCTATTCCGGTATCGGCATACATGCGCATTTGCCGGCTGCTGTAACCTCTCTGGGCCAACTTCTCCTGCAGGGTGCTGCGCTTGATCTGTCCAGGCTGAACCAGACCTTCCCACTCCAAGATCTGAATAATCTGGGCGATGCTGCGCCCTGGTATCTGCCGGCGCAACAATATGGCCTGTTCCAGTATGTTTACCGGGATCGCTTCTGCACTACACAGTTTGCCTCGGCCTTTGGGCTTTAGTCCGTTGAATCCTTCTGCCTTGTACCGATCCAGGTATCTGCGCAGGGTGCGCTCGGATATGCCGGTCTGTTCACATATCCGGTTTTTGATTTCTCTGGCCTGTCCGGCATCCAGGCCTTCGGCAAGGAGCGGGGCCAGCATATGCACCCGCCCGGCTGCTATCTCTTCTGCCTTTTTCTCATCTCTCAATGCGGT
>JAXDBN010000146.1:0-3732 GCA_034678805.1 Syntrophomonadaceae bacterium | reverse complement strand
TGACCAATTGGCCCTGCTGAGCCACCAGCGCGCTACCCGCGCCACCCAGGACGGAACCTTCACCAGGGAAATCGTACCGGTCGAACTCAAGTCCAAAAAGGGCGTCAAGTTATATGACAAAGACGAGCACATGATCCCCGATGCCAGCCTGGAATCGATGGCCAAACTGGGACCAGCCTTCAAGAAGGGCGGGGTAGTTACCGCTGCCAATGCTTCCGGTCTCAATGATGCGGCCGCTGCCGTAATCGTGATGTCCAAAGCTAAGGCTGATGAACTGGGAATTAAACCGTTAATGAAGCTGATAAATATTTGCGCTGAAGGTGTAGCCCCCGAAGTAATGGGATTAGGTCCGGCTGTAGCTATTCCCAAATGTTTGAAAGAAGCCGGCATGAAGTATGAAGACGTGGAATACTGGGAAATCAACGAAGCTTTTGCTCCCCAGTTTATCGGAGTAGGCAGGATGCTCAAAGAAGATTTCGGCATTGAAATGGATCTGAGCAAGGTCAATGTCAATGGTTCCGGTATCGGCCTGGGCCACCCGGTAGGATGTACCGCCCTGCGCATAGTTGTCTCCCTGTACTATGAACTCGAGAAACAGGGCAAGACCATCGGCGGAGCTTCCCTCTGCGTAGGCGGCGGGCCGGCTTATTGCTCACTGTGGACCCGGGAAATTTAATTTAGCTGCCCCTTCCTTATTTTTCTTTATTATATGGTGGTGGTTTTAACCGGCCACCATCCTCTTTTAAAAACAGGCAAGAGCTTAATATAAACGGAGGTAATATAATGGCTGCTAATTTTGCGGTAAATAACATCAGGGATTTTGAATTTATCATCCAGGAATGGCTCCCCACCGAAGGCGTCTTCAATTACCCGCAGTTTGCCGATTATTATTCCAGGGATGATATCAAAGCCGTACTGGCGCCAATCCTGAAGATGTGCAAGGAAGTCATCGAACCTACCAATGACGATGGCGAAAACAACCCGATCCAGTTTGCTGACGGTAAAGTAACTACACCAAAGAGCTTCGGCCCCCTGTTCCATAAACTGCAGAGCGAGGGCTGGGGTACCAGTAATATCGATAACAGCGAGGATGCCATGGTGCTGCCGGAAATGCTGTATGCAGCAGTATGGGAAATGATCTGCGCCGCCAATCCGGCCTTCATGCCTTACGTACTGCTGACCAGCGGCGCCGCCGACCTGATCCAGAGCTATGGCGACGAGAAAGTCAAAGCCATGTTCCTGCCCAAGATGATGGATGGAACCTGGTCAGGGACCATGTGTCTGACTGAACCCAGCGCCGGCTCCGACGTAGGCGATATCATGTCCAAGGCTTATCCCACTGATGATCCCCGTATATTTAAAATCAAGGGCAGCAAGATATTCATCACCGGCGGAGATAACGACTTCACCGAGAACATTATTCATCTCTACCTGGCCCGGGTAGAAGGGTCCAAACCGGGTACCGGCGGAATTTCCCTGTTTGTAGTACCCAAGTTGTGGGTCAATGAAGACGGCAGCCTGGAGGACAATGATTTCCAGACCACCGGTGCCGAACACAAGATGGGCCTGCATGGATCGGTTACCGCTTCCCTGGCTGCTGGTGAGAACAATGGCTGCCGCGGCTGGCTGCTGGGTACCGATCCCCGCGAAAACGAAGGCAAAGGCGAAGGTATGGCCCAGATGTTCCAGATGATGAACCTGGCCCGCATGGAGACCGGTCACATGGCTCTGTCCTGCATTATCAACGCATTTGCCAACGCGCGTGACAATGCCAAAGAAAGAATCCAGGGCCGCCCCTTTACCAACCCCAAAGCCGGCCGGGTGGCTATCATCAATCATGAAGACATCAAGCGTACCCTGATGATGGGCAAGGCCCACATTGAAGCTATCCGGGCTATGATGTACCGCGTATACCTGGCATTTGACCAGCGCCATCGCGATCCCGATCCGGCCGTCAGAAAAGCAGCCGCTGATCTTATTGAAATGACCACCCCGCTGTGTAAAGCCTATCCATCCGATGAAGGCTGGTGGCTGATCGGGGAAGCTATCCAGACTTATGGCGGCTATGGCTACTGCTCGGAATATCCGGTAGGCCAGATTGCCTGCGATATGAAGATCTATTCTATTTGGGAAGGTACCAACTTTATCCAGTCCCTCGACCTGGTGGGACGCAAGATGAATATGAAGGGCGGCAGCGTATTTGGCGCCTGGGTGCAGGAAATGGTTGATTTCTGTGAGGCCAATAAAGATAATCCGGTTTTCATTAAAGAATTTGCCAACCTGGCCAAGGCTCTTGATGCCTATAAAGCAATGTTAAAAGCCCTGGGTGAGAACTCCAAAGCCAATCCCAGCTTAATCCCGCTCTATTCGCGCCGGATCCTGACCGCTACTTCCCAGCTGTTCTGCGGCCGCCAGATCTTGGACCAGGGTGTGTTGGCTGAGAAGAAAGCCCGGGAAGTAGGACCTGAACATTTTGACTATAATTTCTACACCGGCAAAGTAGCTACCAGCAAGTATTACCTGCGCAATGTGGTTCCCAACGTATGGGCAGTGGCCGAGATCGTCATGGATGCCGACACATCAGCTATCGACGTTCCGACCGATGTATTCGAGTACTAGAGGAGGGCCGGTCAGTGGATTATATTGCGGAATACCAACGCAAACTAACCCCGGTGGACAAGGCTGTCAGTGTTATCAAATCCGGTGACCAGGTGCAGTACGGCGAGTTTGTCATGAATTCGGCTTACCTGGACGCAGCTCTGGCCAAACGGGTCGACGAGCTTACCGATGTAAATATCCAGACCACGACCTGCCCGTTTCCGCCTAAAGCGGTCCTGGCCGATCCGGAGAGAAAGCATTTTATCTACAACGATTGGCATATGAGCGGGGCCAGCCGCAAACTGCATGATAAGGATCTGTGTAACTACTCACCTTTGACCTATCATCAGGGCAACAGCTTTTATGACCGGGGTTATGTCCAACCGGATGTGGCCCTGATCAAAGTGGCGCCCATGGATAAACACGGGTTTTTCAACTTCGGTACTTCGTGTTCATTTACACCCAACTTCTGCGATGCGGCCAAAATAGTTATCGCCGAGGTCAATAGCAAGGTCCCGCAATGCCTGGGGGGCAACCGTGAATCCATCCACATTTCGGAAATCGATTATCTGGTTGAAGGTGATAACCAGCCCTTGATCCAGCTGCCGGATGTACCGGTAAGCGATACTGACAAGAAAATAGCCTCTATTGTTATGGAAGAGCTGGAGGATGGAGCCTGCCTGCAGCTGGGTATTGGGGGCATGCCAAATTTTGTAGGCGCTATGATCGCCCAGTCGGATTTGAAAGACCTGGGTGTGCACACCGAAATGCTGTGTGATTCATTTGTGGATATGTACGAAGCCGGGCGTATAACCGGCCGGCTTAAACAGCTGGATAAATGCAAGATGGTATACACCTTTGCCATGGGCAGCAACAAACTGTACGAATTCCTCGACAACAATCCCTGCTGCGCTATTTACCCGGTGGAGTATACCAACCATCCCCGCATCATCAGCCAGAATGACAAGGTAATCGGCATCAATAATGCCATCGAGGTTGACCTGTACGGGCAGGTGGCTTCGGAATCGTCCGGTATACGGCATATTTCCGGAAACGGCGGGCAGCTGGACGTTATCACCGGGTCCTATGATTAGGTGGGAGGCAAGGGGCTGATTTGCCAGACCACTACCATTA
>JAXDBN010000145.1:0-31102 GCA_034678805.1 Syntrophomonadaceae bacterium | reverse complement strand
CCAATTTCTGCGGGTTGGAAACCACTACCGCTGCCGCCCCCGACTTGATAACCGCATCGACATAATCATGGCCATCAAATTTTTCTCCCTGCAGGGCAAAAAAGAGCTGGTCAGGCTCATAACGGCGGGAATCCGTACTAATTCCCCTTATCGAACCTGATATACTGCCATTAAGCAAAGTACCCTCTATACACTCAATAACGTACTCTAAGCTCAACCTCATTTATTAATTTTCCCTTTCAAAAATTCGGCCGCTACCAACCGGTCATCAAAATCAAGTACCTGGTCTTTGACTAATTGGTAGGTTTCATGACCCTTTCCTGCAATAATTACCAGGTCCCCTTTTTTAGCCAGACAGATAGCTTGGTGAATTGCTTCCCGCCTGTCGATTATTTTATCATAATGAGAATTTTCTACCTCCTGCAAGCCGGGAATGATGTCGTCGATAATGGCTTCAGGGTCTTCACTGCGGGGATTATCTGAAGTCACAATGCAAAAATTGCTATATTGAGCCGCAATCTTACCCATCAAAGGCCTTTTGGTTTTATCCCGGTCGCCTCCGCAGCCGAACACTGTTATCAAACGGTTCTCCAAAATCTCTTGTCCGGTTTTCAGAATATTCTCAAGCCCATCGGGCGTATGAGCATAATCAACTATTACAGTGAAGTCCTGGCCACAATCCACCTGTTCAAACCGACCGGCAATACCGGTTACTTTACTTAAAGCCCTCTTGATAACATCCGGCTCAATTCCTTCTTTCAAGGCAAAGGCTATAGCCGCTAAAGCGTTATATATACTAAACCTGCCGATAAGCTTCATATCTATGTCGAACTGTAGATCATCGTTAATTACCTTAAACTGACTGCCTTTAAGACTGAATCTTATATCGGCGGCCTTAACATCGGCGTCGGTATTAATACCATAGGTGATATGATTGGAGGCTTCCTGTATATAATCCGCAGCTGAGGAATCGTCAGCATTTATCACCCCAAATTGTCCCTGGGCAGCATCTAACATTTGAAATAACTTTAATTTTGCCTTTCTATAATTATCCATAGTTACATGATAATCAAGATGATCCTGGGTTAGATTGGTAAATACAGCACTATGAAAACATAGCTGATCTACCCTGCCCATATCCAAAGCGTGGGAGGATACTTCCATAACGGCGTAATGACCCTGCTGTTGGCTTACTATACTTAGAAATTCCTCTATGTCCGATGACTCAGGTGTGGTATTGCTGAGAATTTTCTCATAATCACCGATGCGTGAGTATAAAGTGCCCATTATGCCAACCTTACAGCCCCATTCATCCAATATTGACTTTATAAGGTGAGTGGTTGTCGTCTTGCCATTGGTCCCAGTAACCCCTATTAATTTAATATGATGGGATGGCTTTTTATAAAAATTCGAAGCCACTACAGGCATCGCCGTACGGTTGTCAGCCAATTTAATCATGCTTACATTCGGGGTAACGTCTAACACCCGTTCCACCAGCACAGCGACGGCTCCACGATCAATAGCCTGCTGGGCGAAGTCGTGACCATCAGATTTTAATCCGGGTATGCAAATAAATAAATCTCCGGGCTTGGATTTTCTGGAATCAAAACAAATTCCTAGTACTTCTTGATCCTGAGATCCGGCCAGCAACTTATATTCCAAGCCTTCCAGGACGGTGCTCAGTTTCATTGGCGTTCCCCCTTTCTTGACACTGTTACATGATAATCCAGGCTTATTCAAGCGGCTGAAAACGCACCTTGATAGTGGAACCACTTGTCACGACTTTTCCAGCAGCCGGCGACTGTTCAAAAGAGATACCATGTCCCTCCGGCACCAAATGCAGACCAAGCTCTGCCAGAACCCTAGCCACCTCTTTCATTGATTTCCCGCTTAAATCCGGTACAGTTATCTCACCCTGCCCATTTTTGTCATATGGCGACATACTTATTATTACCTCGGAACCCTTACTTAATTTAGTGCCGGCCCGGGGGGTTTGCTGCCATACAATACTACCTTCCCCGACAACCTTGGAAGATAATCCCCGGCTTCCAATCAGGGCCTTGGCATCCGTCAGAGAAAGGTTTACCACATCAGGAATGACCACTTGTTCAGCCTGTTGCTGGGCAATTTGGCCATCGGCCTGGCGTAGCGGCACACCCAAATATCTCAGTGAATCGTATATTATCTCCCGAGCAGCTGGAGCTGCCACCCAACCACCATAATAAGGATAACCTTGGGGCGCATCAACCACGACCATTACCACCAAACGAGGATCATCGGATGGAGCCAGGCCAACAAATGATGCTACATACTCGCTGGCCAGATACCCGCCCCCGGGTGCTATCTTTTGAGCAGTTCCGGTCTTTCCTCCTACATGATATCCTTCAATATAAGCGTTTCGGCCAGTACCGTTGGTAACCTCGCCTTCCAATATTTCACATAGCTCGCGGGAAGTATTTTCAGAGATGACTCGCGTGACTTCCTCCGGCTCACAATTTTTAATGACATTACCGCTGCTGTCAAGAACCTGTTTAAGTAAATGGGGTTTCATCAGTTTGCCACCGTTAGCTACGGCCGATACAGCATTAGTTAATTGCATTGCGGTTACAGCGTTGGCCTGACCCATTGCCATTGTGGCCAAGTCAATTTGTTTAGCATTAGCCTGATTAACAAGAATGCCTGTAGCTTCGCCAGGCAAGTCAATACCGGTTTTTTCTCCAAAGCCCATAGCATGCAAATATTTAAAATATTTATCCATGCCTAAATTTAAACCCACCTGGACAAAACCGACGTTACATGAATTTTCAACAATTTGAGCAAAGGTTTGACTGCCATGGGCCTTATGGTTGGGGCAGCCAATAGTCTCCTTGCCGACCTTTATATAACCAGGACAATAGAATGGAGTATTGCGGTTGACTATGTTTTCCTCCAAAGCCATTGCGGAGGTGGTTATTTTCATCGTGGAGCCCGGTTCATAACTGTCATTTATGGCAAAATTACGGCGATTACTGGCTGGTGAGGCATTATAATTATTGGGATCAAATGTGGGCCGAGAAGTCATAGCCAGGATTTCCCCGGTTTTAGGATCCATTACTATAGCTGCCGCGCTCTTGGCCTGCCGTTCCGCAAAAACCTTATCCAGTTCTCTTTCTACTATATACTGAATAGTCTCATCTATGGTCAGAACAAGGTTACTGCCATCAACCGGAGCAATGTATCTATGGGTAGCCTCAGGGATTTCCCTTCCTGCTGCATCATGTTCGATTATAATCCGTCCTTTGCTGCCTCCGACCAGGTCATTATAAAAGAAATCAATCCCTTCTAATCCTGTATTATCAGTTCCTGATATCCCCAGAATATGACTGGCCAAGGTTCCCTTAGGATAAAAACGGCGGCTTTCCTCAGTAAGATCAATCCCGGGCAATTGCAGATCACGTATTTGTTGTGCCTGTTCCGGTGTTATCTGGCGCTTGATCCACTCAAAAGAACTGCTGGCCGTTATTTTCTTCAACGTATTTGCCTCATCCAGTCCTAATATTTGGGCCAGTTTTTGGGCAGTATTCTGTTGTTTCTGGGAACGTTTGACCTCCGCCGGGATAGCATAAACTGAGTCAGCACTAATGGAAATTGCTAATTCATGCCCGTTGCGGTCGTATATGACACCCCGCTTGGCTTCGACCGGAACATCCCTCATCCGGTTTTGGGCTGCTTTCTCCGAAAGTTCCGCCCCTTTGACAAATTGCACCCAGAATATTCTTCCACCCAAAAGGGTAAAACAGATGGTAAATAAGAAAAAAAGCGTAGCTATACGCTTTCTCAAAAGCAAACCAGCTGTTTGCATATATAATCCACCCCATTTTGTTGTTTTAATTTAATTATTGGACGCCAGACGAGATAAACTAGCATATAAATTGTCCAAAAGCCGTTGGCTTACACTCAAGTCATTATTGCTGCTGTTGTCATTGCTGGCTACACTGACCGGTTCTTCTACTGCTTTAACCGCCATTGCGGTTTGATTGTCCGGTTTATACATCCCAAGCTGCACAGAAGCCACTTGTTGAATGTGAGCAAGCGAACTCTCTTGAGCTATTTGGTACTCTAACCTTTGATTAGAGGTAGTAATACTCTGTACCTCTTGTTCCAGCTTCTCGATCTCATAACCTAACGTAGCACTCTTGATGCATAAGGCTACCAAAATCAGGGCATACACAAAAATTGTAACCGCACTCTTGATGTACAACTTACGTTTGTGATTTACCTTGTAAACCGTTCTTGTAGCTCTGATTTTTTTCGGCTCCTGAACCGGCAGGGGATGGTAACTCCAATCCCTTGCAGCACTGGATTGGGCTTGTAGCATATTATTACTCCTCTCTGCACTTTAGAACTATATTCTGGCCGCAACACGGAGCTTAGCGCTCCTGGCACGGGGATTTTCTGTACATTCTTGTTCACTGGGTACCATTGGTTTACGATAGACCATCTCTAGAGTAGGCTTGCGGTTACAGATACAAACCGGGAAATCAGGCGGACATGTACAGGGCTTAGTTTGCTTCTGAATAAACTGCTTAATAATCCTATCTTCCAGGGAGTGAAAGCTTATTACACACAATCTGCCTCCCGGTCGCAAAACCTCAATCACCTGCGGCAGTACTTCCCGCAAGGCGTCTAGTTCCTCATTGACTGCTATTCTCAGGGCTTGAAAACTCTTCCGGGCTGGGTGTTTTTCCCTCCGATACTTGGCTGGCACGGAATGTATAATGATATCGGCCAATTCCAGGGTCGTTTCAATTGGTCTTACTTTGCGGCAGTTCACTATGGCTCTGCTTATGCTGCGTGCATAACTTTCCTCACCATACTCAAAAAGTACACGGGCAATTTCATCTTCCGAGAAATCGTTAACAATGTCCCGAGCGGTCAGAAATTGCTGGCGATTCATCCGCATATCCAACGGGGCTTGCTCATGAAAGCTAAATCCCCTATCAGCGGTATCCAATTGAAAAGAGGAAACCCCCAGATCCAACATGATTCCATCAACAAAGGCGATATCCAAATCTCTAAGTACTTTTTTCAGTTCTCTAAAATCCGATTGGATCAATTTTACATTAGGAGCTTTAATTTCGGCTTGGGTTTGCCGGAGAACATCAATATCCTTATCAAGGCCTATAACCAGAGCATCGGAAGCCAACTTATCTAAGAGGTAGTTTAGGTGTCCGCCGCCACCCAAGGTACAATCCACATATACCCCATGCGGATTAGTTATTAGGTTTTGTATGGTCTCCTGTAATAACACAGGTCGATGCAATCTGTTTTTTCACTCCTATATTCCGAACCCTACTAAGTTTTCCGCAATTATCTCAAATGAGGATTCAGCCGACTGGTTGTATTGTTCCCAACTTTCGCTGGACCAAATCTCTACCCTGGATCCTACACCGATGACTGTGAGATCTTTGTTAATTCCGGCATAGTCTCTCAGATTAGGAGGAACAACTATCCTGCCTTGCTTATCCATCTCAAGCTCGGAGGCACCAGAAAAGAAAAAACGCGCAAAGGACCTGACATCAGCCCTGGTAAAAGGCAGGGATCTCAATTTTGCTTCAAGGACTTGCCATTCTTCCGAGGGATATAAGAAAATACAGTTGTCGAGGCCTTTAGTCGCAATAAATTTAAATCCCAGTTCTTCACGGAACTTGGCCGGAACAATTATTCTCCCTTTTGGGTCCAAGGAATGCTGGTATTCTCCCAAGAACATTGGTTCTGCCCCTTGCGGTGAATTTTTGTGGGACGTCTCTCCACTTTGCTCCACATCTCTCCACCGTATTCTATCTGCAAAAACCAATTCCCTTCTTTGTGAAAAAAATAACTATTATAAAATTAGCACAATTTTGAAGAAAAGCCGTATATTTCGATATTTTCTCCGTAAAAATTTTTATCGCATAATAAATAAATTTATCGATATATGGCCGATTCTGACTCCTTTAAAAAGACAAAGTGGATTGACCAGCTATACCGTTTAGGCATAGAGATAGTCAATCCACCTCTGTAGGCGTAATAGTATTTTTATTCATCAATACAGGAATCTGCCAATTTATCAGCAAATCTCCCTGCTAATCTGAAATATTGCCAGTGCTCTTTTCTACAGTTTGTACAGATCCTGAGCTCCGACAAAGTTTATGTTTTTCTTTTTGAATACCTCGATAGCTCTATTGTTATCTTCAACTTTGAATATGACCAGGGCCTCTTCACCAGCTACTCCCAAGAATGCGTAGAGATATTCTATATTAATATTCTCCTCTGACATCTGATCCAAAACATCAGCCAGCCCACCCGGCGAATCAGGCATGCGCACCGCAATAACTTCCGTTTCGCTGACTGTAAACCCATTCTCTTTCAAAATCTTGTATGCCTTGTCCGGATCATTTACAATCAACCGGAGGATACCGAAATCAGACGTATCCGCTATGGAAAGTGCCCGAATGTTGATCCCTGCATTACCCAGGACCCTAGTTACATGGGCCAAGCGCCCGCTGGAGTTCTCAAGAAAAACTGAAATCTGCTTTGCCATGTTGTTCCCTCCTATATTTTGCGATTGTCTTTAACCCTGACTGCTTTACCTTCACTGCGCGGTATTGACCTTGGTTCAACCAACCGGACCTTAACTGAAATCAGCAGATTGCTTTCCAATTCCTTGGCTATTGTCTTTTGGAGAATCTCCAGTTTTCTGACTTCGTCGCTGAATATATCCTCCGAAACCTCGACCTGAACCTCCATTTGATCGAGATTATCCTGCCTTTCTAATATTATCATATAGTGCGGTTCTACCCCGGGTATGCTAAGTAAAACAGTTTCTATAGCTGAAGGGAAGACATTTACTCCCCGAACTATCAGCATATCATCGGACCGTCCCAGTACCTTCTGCATCCGCACATGGGTTCTCCCACAAGAACATTGATCCCCGCTTAAAGTGGTTAGATCTCTGGTCCGGTAGCGTATCATCGGTATTGCTTCCTTGGTTAGGGTAGTAATAACCAATTCACCCAGTGAACCTTCCGGAAGTACCTCCTCGGTTATCGGATCTATTATTTCTACCAGGAAGTGATCCTCAGCGATATGTAAGCCGGTTTTAAAGGGACATTCAATGCCAACACCCGGACCCATAATCTCACTCAAGCCATATATGTCGAAAGCTTTGATCTGCAGCTTGTTCTCGATTTCGGTCCGCATGTTTTCTGACCAGGGTTCAGCCCCAAAAACTCCTGCTTCCAATTTGAGATCGGCAGGTTCAACACCCATATCCGCCATTACCTCGGCAATGAAAAGGGCGTAGGAAGGGGTACAAGTCAAATGAGTGGTTCCAAAATCCTGCATCAGTAAAATTTGGCGCTGGGTATTGCCTCCAGAGGCTGGTATAACTGACGCGCCTAATCGCTCAGCACCATAATGAACACCCAATCCTCCGGTAAACAACCCATATCCGTAGGCATTTTGAATTACTGAACGCCTGGTAGCCCCCGCACTGGCCAGGGCTCTGGCCATGAGTTCCGCCCAGGTATCAACGTCTCTGCGGGTATACCCTACTACCGACGGTTTTCCGGTGGTACCGGAAGAAGCGTGAATGCGTACAACTTCAGACATCGGGACCGCGAACAGTCCAAATGGGTAATTGTCGCGCATCTCCTGCTTGGTTGTAAAGGGTAGCTTTTTTAAATCCTCAAGGCTATTAATATCATCTGGTTTAATTCCGGCGGCATCCATTTTTGAGCGAAATGAAGGCACAAATGTGTAAGACCTGTAAACAGTCTCCTTGAGACGTCGGAGCTGTAAATTATTAAGATTCTCCCGCGACATACATTCCTTTTCTTGGTCCCAGTACAACATCACTTCTACTCCCTCCGATAATTTCCTTCATACTTCCAAGATTGGTCATAATAAGACATGTTTAATTATAATACCAAAAGGTATCTCGTACTAGATTATTAAGCGAATAAGCCTCGGGTTGTCCCCAATAACCATAAAAAAACCCCGCTGGTCCGTGGCGCCGCGAGTTTTAACCTGCAAAGCAGGTGGGTGTCCTCTCACATACTCTATGGGTCCCACTAAATGGGCTTGCAATTCATATATGAAGTCCGAACTCCCGATGTTTTTGTGTTGGCAAAAACTGAACGGCTGTTCACGCGAACAGCAGGGAGATATGATATTTTGGATTTGTTTAAATAGATAATAGCACAGAATAATGCCTGCTTCAACCAAAGCCGGATGTAATTATATGCCCTAATTACCAGTAAAATCTACCCTTCTTTTAATTTTAAAGATAGTTCCCGCAATTGTTTGGGACTTACTTGGGATGGAGCATTGGTCATGGGGCAGGCAGCACTTTGTGTCTTGGGAAACGCAATTACATCTCTTATGCTATCTCGGCCCGCCATTAACATAACTAACCGGTCTATACCGAAAGCTATGCCTCCATGCGGTGGTGCACCATATTCAAAAGCATCCAGCATATAACCAAATTTCTCATGGGCATCTTCCTTATCAAGGCCTATGCTGGCAAACATTTTGGATTGCAGATCCCGGTTGTGTATCCTTATGCTGCCTCCGCCTATTTCAGTGCCGTTTAATATCAAATCGTAGGCGCGTGCCCTAACATTTAACGGATCTGAATCCAATAAGAGCAGATCCTCATTTCGTGGCGCGGTGAACATATGATGGACAGCCACATAGCGTTTTTCTTCATCATCAAATTCCAGCAGCGGGAAGTCATATACCCATACAAAAGATAACTTGGCAGGATCACACAAGTTAAGTCTCCGCCCAAGGTTTAACCGTAATGCTCCCAACACCTTAGCCACCACATCAGCCCTATCAGCTCCAAATAAAAGCAAATCACCCGGTTGAGCCTCCAGTTTTGCAATTATTTCCTGCATCTGTGCGGCGGTAAAAAACTTGCTAATCGGTGATTTGAGTTCGGTCTCGGTTACATTAATCCAGGCCAAACCTTTGGCGCCCAGTTCAACTGCCAGCCGCCCCAGGTCGTCTATCTCACGTCGGGTAAATGAACCGCATCCCTTGGCATTGAGGGCTCTAACTACGCCGCCGTTTTCAATGGCGCTGGCAAATACTTTAAAATCAACGTTGGCTACTAAGTCGGTAATATCAATTATTTCCCATCCAAAACGCAAGTCCGGTTGATCACTGCCATACTTAAGCATGGCTTCCTGGTACGATATGCGGGGAAAGGGAGTATTTATTTCTATCTTACATCCCTTACGGAATAACCGTGGCATTAAGCCTTCAATCAAGCCAATAATGTCCTCTTCATCGATGAATGACATCTCCAGGTCTAATTGGGTAAATTCGGGTTGACGGTCTGCCCGTAAATCCTCATCCCGGAAACAGCGTGCTATTTGGAAGTATTTCTCCATTCCAGCCACCATCAACATCTGCTTGTATTGTTGAGGGGACTGCGGCAAGGCAAAAAACTCACCGGGATGAACCCGGCTGGGAACCAGATAATCGCGAGCACCTTCCGGGGTACTGCGTCCAAGCACAGGAGTCTCTATCTCTACGAATCCCTTTTCGTCAAGATAATCCCGGATTTCCTTTACAACCCGGTGCCTGAGCAGAAGGTTCTCTTTCATTTCAGGACGGCGTAAATCCAGATAGCGATAACGTAAACGCAGCAATTCATCAACGTCAATCCCATCCTGAATGTAGAAAGGGGGCGTTTTGGCGGTGTTGAGCACCTCCATGTTTTCTGCATATATTTCAACCTTCCCGGTTTTTAGGTTAGGATTTTCAGTATCTTTGGGGCGCTGCCGGACTTCGCCTTTTACGGCAACAACGTATTCCCCTCTCACATTTTCTGCCAGGTGAAAGGCTTCCTCATTTAGTTCTGGATTAAAGACAATCTGAATGATTCCGGAACGATCCCGCAAATCAACAAAAATAAGCCCGCCATGATCTCGGCGGGAATCAACCCAACCATTAAGGACGACCATCTCCCCGACCTGTTGTAATCCAATGTCAGTGGCGTTATGAGTTCTTTTCATTTAATTTAATATCCTCCCTATCTATACCAGTATCTCTTGTAAACGGGATATCAATTCCCCCTGAACAATCTGCATTTGCTCACCGGTAATCATATTGCGCAGGGTATAATAGCCGCGATTAATTTCGTCCTCCCCCATGATTATCACCATTCGGGCTCTGAGTTTGTCGGCATACTTCATCTGGGCTTTCATGCTGCGGTTATTGTAATCGCGGTCGGCCTTAAAACCAGCCTGGCGCAAAAGATCCAAGGTATCCATGGCCTGGCTGTTGTATTTCTCATCCAAAACAGCTAGAAAAACATCTAATCTTTGATCCGGCCATTGGTGACCCGGCAGGCTGTCAATGGCCAGCAGCAGTCGTTCCAATCCCAGCGCAAAACCTATCCCGGGGAGTTCCGGCCCGCCGCAGGCACTAACCAGACCGTCGTAGCGTCCCCCGCCGCCAACTGCGCTTTGGTTTCCTATGGATGGTATATGGATCTCAAAAGCAGTATTGGTATAATAATCTAAACCTCGTACCAGGCTATGATCCTGGATATATTCAATGCCCATCTGCTCCAGTACAGCCTTAACTTTGGCATAGTGCTCACGGCAATCATCACACAAGCTATCAATAATATAAGGAAATCCTTTGACTGCCTCCAGGCAAGCTGGCACCTTACAGTCAAGTACCCGCAGCGGATTCTTGTCATAACGCGCCTGGCAATCTTCACATAAGCTTTCTTTTACCGGTCGGATGTGGGCTATCAGTTTTTCACGGTAGGTTTCCCGGCAAGTAGGACATCCTACTGAATTGAGGTGTAATTCACAATGCATCAAGCCAAGCTTTTCCAGCATCTTTACCAGCAAGATAATTACTTCTGCATCAACATAAGGACTTTTGCTCCCGAAGACCTCTACCCCGAACTGATAGAACTGCCGGTATCTGCCGGTCTGGGGACGGTCATAGCGAAACATAGGTCCGCTATAGTACCATTTGACTGGCATAACTCCCCCGTAGACGCGCTGCTCTATTAAGGCCCGGGCACATGAAGCAGTACCTTCAGGCCGCAGGGTAAGGCTTCGCTTAGACTTATCCTGAAAAGTATACATTTCTTTGGTAACAATATCCGAGGTTTCCCCTACTCCCCGCTCAAATAATTCGGTATGTTCGAAAATAGGGGTCTTTATCTCGCTATAGCCGAACAGGGAAACGGTTTCTCTCAAAACTCTGTCTATGTATTGCCACTTGGTTGAATCAGGCGGCATAATATCATAAGTCCCCCTTGGAGCTTTTATCTCCATTTACAACCCTCCGACAACGTATTTCTCTGGATAATTCTAGATTAAGGCTTGTAGCTTGTCAACTTTACGGGCAACGAGCTTTTCGACCACTTCCGCATAACGGCGCGGCTCCTTAGGATTCAGCAGAGAAGTCAAAGACCAATCGGAAGTATTGACGAATTTACTGCTGGCCCCGCCCCCTAAGCCAATAATGGTTTGCCTCTCCTCGATCATCTGGATATTGTAGATGCAGGGATTTGCGTCACGTTGGTAGCCGATATTTTCCAGGTTGGACTGCATATATTTCTGGCGGTATAAATAATAGGGCAGATATTGATGATCCCGCAAGACCTGGTCCAGGTACGCCATTCCCATTGCGACTTCTTGTGATCTGCCAGCATTTTGGGCTCTGGATTCGACTTGGGCCATACTTGAACCTCTTTTTGAAGCCAGGATGTGAACAGTAATGTTATCTGGCTCCATCTGCAGAATTTGCTGAGCGGTATTCTTTAAATGCCCTCGGCCCTCACCGGGAAGACCAACTATTAGATCCATATTAATATGTTCAATTCCGGAAGACCGTGCCCATTCTACAGCAGTACAAACCATGCCGGCAGTGTGATGACGACCTATTCGGCGAAGAGTATCATCATCCATAGACTGAGGATTTATGCATAATCTCGTGACACCCAGCTGTTTAAGAATATCAAGCTTCGCTGGTGAAAGCGTATCAGGCCGGCCAGCCTCAACGGTTATCTCCCGGGTATCAGCTGATATGTATTTGTACTGCAAGACCTTAAAAATGGCATTCAAATGAGACTCGTTCAAGACTGTCGGAGTACCGCCTCCCAGGTAGATGGTCTTTACCCGCCAGCCCCGCCTGACAATAAAATCTCCGACCGCCTCCATCTCGGCCAGGAGGGCGGTCATGAAAGGATCGATGTCATCTGCATAATCTCTAATCGAACTGCCGGGGAAAGAGCAATAACAGCAGCGGCTGGGACAAAAAGGTATACCTATATATACACTGAGAAAGCGCTGCGATTGCTTCTGGAGCGCCAGAAAAGGGCGATTAGCCGCAGCCACTTCCCAAAGAAGCAGGGCCTTACGATGGCTTAGCCAATATTCCTTTTCGAGGTATTCCAGCACTTCAGATTTGCTGTAACCCTGATCTAACAGGCGATGGACTATTTTGACCGGGCGGACCCCAGTCAAAGTACCATATGGGCTAAGTTCCTTGCCTAGTTGACCACATAATGCGGTATACACAAAACGCCTTATGGTTCTCCGCAAACAAGACGAATAATCCGGCTCCAAGGGCGAAATATTACAGCTTCCCGATTCCCGGTTCGTTTTTCCGTCCAAAGTGATGACTGTTTGATATGAGACACAATCGCCGTTTACCATGACTTCCGCCAGGATAATATTGTCATCACCCGGTTTTTCAACACGATGCAGGGTATAGTCTGGGAACGCTAACCGTAATAAATCATGAACTTGATAAAATATCTCGGCTGGCTGGGTGGCCACATAAATTTCGATCTTAATTCCCCCTGTAGAGCTGCAAATGCTGACCAGCAGTATCCTTGTAAAATACAACCTTTCAGGAAATCCTGAACACAGAGGGCTTCCCAAACGGCTAAGAATGAGAAGCCCCGAACATGCTGGTACCTAACATTAGATTTATAAAAAGGGATTATGCTTTCGCTCAAATCCTATGGTAGTAGCGGGCCCATGCCCCGGGTACGCCACCACATCATCATCATAGCATAGTAGTTTTTCGTTAATATTTTTTATCAATTCCTGGTAGGAACCTCCCGGAAAATCAGTCCTGCCGATAGAGCCTTGGAATAATGTATCACCTACGAATATGATGTCACCGGTTTTGAGACAGATTCCCCCTGGGCTATGGCCGGGAGTGTGTATTACATCCAGCTCGACCGTGTTGCCAATCTTGATTTTGTCGCCTTCCTTAATATATTGATCAGCTGGGGGGCTGGTTACACCTCCACCCATAAGGAAAGACAAGTTGGAAGCGCTGTTGACCAGCATTTTAGCATCGTTTTCGTGGATCAGTATCTTGGCCCCGGTGGCCTCTTTTACCCCTTTGTTGCCGCCAATGTGATCTATGTGACCATGGGTATTGATAATATAAATGGCGGTCAGGTCGTTTTCCTTAAGCATATTTACTATTGCCCGGGCATTGCCGCCAGGATCAATTACAGCCACCTCTTTCGTTTCTTCACAGCCCACAATATAACAATTTTCGCCCATGCTGCTGATTTCGATCCCCATCAATATCACTAAACATTACCTCCTATTTATAGCCAGTTAATTAGCAACCATCCCATTAGCCCCGGTTTTCACCGGGCAATACTCTTCGCACCTCACGGATACCCTTAACCCTTTGGACTTTCTGCTTGACTGCATCGAGTTGGGCCATATCCACGATCTCCAATTTTAGATTCATTACTGCTAATCCATTCTTGGTCGCCCTCGAAAATACCGAATTAACTGGTATTCTCATATCAGCGATAACCGTCATTACATCTGATGTTAATCGGTCCCGGTCTAATGCGTCTATTTCCACTTCTACTATGTAATTCCCTTTATCTGAAGCCCATTCCACCTCTAATATTCTTCCGGCTTCATTGCGAAGATAATTCTGCAGGTTGGGACAATCCCTCCGGTGAACAGATACACCCCGTCCCCTGGTGATATAACCCAGTACATCGTCACCGGGGAGAGGATTACAGCAGTGGGCAAGCCTGATAACAATATCATCGACACCCTTAACCCGTAAAGATCGGGTTACTCTTTCCCCGACTGGCTTTGGGGCGGCAATGGGCTTATTAATTATATCCTCTACCAGAGCATTAGGGAAATAGGTTTCCTTAATTCGATTAAATACCTGATTTACGGTTAAGCTTCCGTCTCCTACCGCGGCGAACAAATCATCCAGAGCTATCAGGGAGAAACGTTCCAAGACCTCCTGTAATCTGGTTTCCTTGAGTAATTCCTTGGGATCCAAATGTCTCTTTTTTAATTCTGCTTCGAGGGACTCATGACCCTTAAGAATATTCTCCTGTCGCTGGCTCCTTTTGAACCATGCCTTTATGCGGCTCCGAGCCGAGGAAGTCTTTACGAAGTCGAGCCAGCCACGTGTAGGTCCAGAAGAACTCTTGGAAGTAATTATTTCGACGATATCACCGTTACTCAGCTGATAATCCAATGGTACAATACGTCCGTTTACCCTGGCTCCGGTACACTTATGCCCAACCTCGGTATGGACTCGGTAGGCAAAGTCCACCGGGCATGAGCCCTTGGGCAGCTCTATTACATCGCCCTTGGGGGTAAAAATAAAAACCGTGTCTTCGAAAAGGTCAGTCTTGAGCGACTCCATAAATTCGGAATCGTCATTGACGTCTTGCTGCCATTCCAGGATCCGGCGGAGCCAGGCTAGTTTCTCGTCAAATTTCTTGTCTCGCTCCTTCCCGGTGCCAGCTTCTTTATAACGCCAGTGAGCAGCTATTCCTGATTCAGCTGTAAGGTGCATTTCCCCTGTTCTTATTTGTACCTCGAATGGTTCTCCTCCCTGCCCGATTAAAGTAGTATGCAGGGATTGATACATATTAGGCTTGGGGGTAGCAATATAGTCCTTGAATCTGCCAGGCAAAGGCTTCCACATAGTATGGATAATCCCCAGCACACCATAGCACTCAGGAATGGTGTCAACTATGATCCGTATGGCGATCTTATCATAAATTTCATCAATCGATTTGTCCTGTTTGAGCATCTTTTTATATATACTGTAGATATTTTTGGGACGACCGGCTATGTCTCCCTCAATGCCAATTTGCTCAAGACCTTTTCGTATTTGCTGAATCAAAGTATTTACGTATTCTTCTCTCTCTTTGCGCTTGGTTTTTAACCTCTGCGCAACCTCATAATACATTTCCGGCTGCAGGTATAAGAAAGCCAGGTCTTCGAGCTGCCATTTAAATTTGAAAACGCCCAGGCGGTGAGCCAAAGGCGCAAATATATCCATGGTTTCCTGGGCGATCTCTTTTTGTTTAAATTCCGGCTGATAATTTAGGGTGCGCATGTTATGCAGCCGGTCTGCCAGTTTGATAAGCACCACGCGAATATCCTTAGCCATGGCCAGGAACATCTTACGGAGGTTTTCGGCCTGGGCTTCCTCCCTGGTTTTAAAATTGATGCGGCTAAGCTTGGTAACGCCGTCAACCAGCATGGCAATTTCTTCACCGAATTCCTGCTCCAGGTTTTTATAATCGAAATGGGTATCTTCAATGACATCATGCAATAAAGCAGCGCAGATGGAGGCGCTGTCCATCTCGATTTCTGTTAGGATCAAGGCCACTTCCACAGGGTGAATTATATAAGGTTCGCCCGATTTACGTTTTTGCCCGCCATGGGCTATCACCGCATAGTTATATGCCTTGGCGATCAAATCAAAATCGGCCTTGGGATCGTATTCTTTTACCCGGTCTAAAATCATTTGCGGTCCCATGTCATCACCATCCCAAACCCGAAGTGAGTCTTTGTTCCCAATCAGACAGGATTAACATCTCGGCTAATCCTTCCAGCCAATACGGGCTGCTATCCAGGCTTTCGATGTAATTGCCTGAACTTCCACGGTTTATAGCCATAATACTACCTTTTTTTTGAAAGTGACACAAGTTCAAATCGGCTAGAATATGTAAGACCGAAGCTACTTCCAAGCGCGAAATATTCAAATCGCCGCTTAAGGCTGCCATCAGATCCTCCAAATGGTTTATGCCTTCACGGGATTTTTGGTTAAGAATTCGGAACCACACTTGGTTAACTAGCTCCAGATTAGGATATAAGCGGTTCAGAAACTGCTGGTTGGTACCCAATCCATCCTGGTTAAAAGCGACCCCCACTTCGAATTCCTCGTCCGTTGCAGCTTCGACCAGCGCCGCCAGCTCGTATAAACCAAGCGGCGAATCTGCTAGAATCAACTCGTCAAACTCATGGGAACCAGGCCAGCCGACCATGTGGGTACCGTCACTTATTAGTAGTCCCTCCTCGTTCTGCCAGTATTCCCGGCGCAGGTTCCTTCTTACCTTCATGTCAGTTATGCCTGATTCTATTCTCGCCCGTTGATGGCATTGATGTAATCGTTCTACCGTGCTGGGTAAATTGGCGTACATAAATACCCGGCCGCGAGTGATTATATTGTCGCCAGCAACATGAAACCGAAATTGATTGTTTTGTTGAATAATTACGTTTTCGATGTTTTCCGGCCATACAATATCACCTGCCAGAGACGGGCCGGGCCATAATTGCACCAAAAAGCGCAGATTAGCAGGAAGCTGGGCCCGTCGATGATAATAGCGCAGGAAAGCCCTGGTTACCATATAAACCATACTGCTGCCCTGTTTGAGCAATTTCTGCCCTCTGATTCTCTCCTCGGGACTTAGGTGACCGTGGAGAGCTAAAACCTTCCCTGGGGAGAAATACCAATTCATAGCGGGCTGGTGCTTGCCCAGGCTGCGGTATGATGGATACACAAAAACCACCGGGTGCTGGGCCATTATCTCATCAGTTGCTTTTTTAATGCCTTTCAGCAGTTGGTTATGGCTGTAATCGGTTCTTACTGTATCATCCGGCAGGAAAGCAGGTTTCATATCTTTTACTTTTAGCTGGAGATTTCTCTTGCCCCGGTAATCATTTATATCCAATGTAAACAAAATATCCTGGCAACAATGATTTAACTGCGTATCCAGGGTTTCCTCCCAATTAAAGGCAATGCCGGGAAGATTATTATGTCCTACTGCCAATCTTAAATGAGCCCGGTTAAGTCCAACTCTGGTTGTTTGTTGAATTGCTCCGGCTCGCAATGCAAAAACAGGTACCGGATTACCCTCCCCGAATGGTTCCAGCATCTTAATTTCCTCAAAGGTCGATAGACTTATAGCATCCTCATCCATCTCCATGTCTATGTAGAAATGCTTATGGACGGCCCAATGATAACCGATATCAGCAGTGAAGTCTGCTAGGCCTTTTTGCAGCAGGAGCAGATTTTCCTTCCTTAAGGTTAATCCAGCTGCCATCTTGTGTCCGCCAAAGCCTAATAAACAACCTTTGACAGTATCCAAAGCCATATAGAGATCAAATCCTTCTGGGCTTCGGGCTGAACCTTTACCTACTTCACCATCCCAAGATATTACAATGGCCGGACGATTGTACATGGCTACCAACCGCGAGGCAACTATGCCAATTACTCCGACATGCCAACCCTCTCCCCCTACCACCAGGACAGACCTTTCAAGGTCAGATTCCCGTTCGATATTTGCCACTGCTTCTTGAAAGATACTCTCTTCCACTATGCGGCGTTCATTATTCATATGGCCCAGCTGATCTGCTTTCTCCTGGGCTTTTTCAGGGTCTTGGCACAGTAATAATTCAATACTGGTCCGGGCTGATCCCATCCTGCCGGCGGCGTTTAACCGTGGGCCCAGCACAAAACCCAACTGCCATGCCTGGAGAGACTTACCAGACATCCCGCTTTCCTTCAATAGTGCATGTATCCCTATTCGCTGGCAGGTAAGCATCAGTTGTATCCCATTTTTAACCAAGATGCGATTCTCATCAAGCAAGGGGACCATATCTGCTACCGTAGCCAGAGCAACCAGGGGCAGCCATTCGCGGATTTTATCCTCCATGTTTTTACCGGTCAACAAAGCTGCAGCCAATTTGAAAGCAACCCCGGCTCCACATAAAACTGATACTTCCCTGGCTCCGTTTTTAGGATTGATTATCGCCAGTGCGTCAGGTAAAACAGAAGGAAGTGTATGGTGGTCGGTAATAATAACATCCATGCCCAGACTGACAGCCAGTTGTGTTTCAAGGACGGAGCTGATACCGCAATCAACCGTTATCAATAGCTTGCATCCTTGTTGGGCCAAGCAGACGACTGCATCCTGGTTAAGCCCGTAGCCCTCTTCAAAGCGGTCGGGAACATAATATTCAACCCGGCATCCTATAGCTTGTAAGCATTCCTGCAGGATCACAACACTGCATATACCATCAACATCGTAATCGCCATATATAATTACCTTTTCCTGATTATCAGCCGCTTGCTCAATCCTGGCCACCGCCGCAGCAATACCTTCAATTGAAAAGGGATCAGTTAACCGGTTCAGGTTGGCATGGATAAAATGATCAGCCTCTTCGGCATTGCATACCCCTCGCAGGGCCAGAAGACGGGCTTGTAAAGCTGAAATCCCCAACTTATTCTGAATTTCCAGAGCAATCTGCTGATCATAATTCTTGAATTCCCATATGTTAGGCAACCGGGCTTTTCCCCCTTTGACACAACTATTCTACGGTTTTGGTCTTTCACTGATAAATATTGTATAATTTAATCACCGATGTGTAATCCCTGAATTTACTTTCTTAAGAGGTGAGCGCTATGGATGAGCGATTACAACTGCGAATAAATGAATTGGCCGCAAAAAAGAAACAACAAGGCCTAACCGTTGAGGAGCAGGCGGAGCAGGCGGAGCTTTATCGTATTTATATTGATGAAATCAAGGAGCAGTTAAAAGGAGCCCTGGAAAACGCGGGTATTAAACCTAAACAATAAGAGATTTAAAAGAATATCCCGATCATAGGCGGAAGTGATTCCGCCTATCTATTTTTCTGATTTTATAGTATTTCCGGAAGGTTTTGCAGAACTCTAACATATAGATAAATATTGAAGGAAAGTGGCATGGGCAAAAATATGTTGGAGGTGGACATAGTGGCAAAGGCCAGACATATGTATCCTGGGGGTAACACCTGCTATGGTTTCTATTCTTTCTACGATTATATTGTTCCTCCTGATGCTTACAAAAAGATAATCCTAAAAGGTGGTCCGGGTACTGGTAAGTCAACGTTTATGAAAAGCATAGCTGATGATTTCATCAAAAACGGATTTGATATCGAGTACCACTGGTGTTCATCCGATAATAATTCCCTTGATGGTATTGTTATCGGTGACAGCGGGGTCTGTATCCTCGACGGGACCGCCCCCCATGTAGTGGATCCCCGCTATCCTGGAGCTGTAGATTATATAGTAAATGCCGGCGATTTCTGGGACGCCGAATTTATCACGGCGCATAAGCAGGATATCATTAGCCTGACTAAAATGATAGGCCTATATTTTCAAAGGGCTTATAACCGTCTGAAAGAATCCAACAGTGCCTGGTGGGAATATGGTTCCTTCATCTCCGAGGCTGTAAATCCCTCTACTGTTAACCGCAATATTTTGGCTTTGACAGATGACTTTATTCACGGCAGTCCCAAGTCAGACCGCTCGCCTCGCCATCTTTTCGCAGGTGCAATAACCCCGGGCGGTTTAGTAACCAAGATAGAAACCCTGATTGACAATACCTGGTCGATATTTGCGGTTAAGGGCAGCCCTTCATCGGGGGTAAAAAATCTGCTGCAGCATACTGCAAAGGTAATCGAGCTGAATTCCATTTATGCAGAAGTCTATCATTCCCCTTTCGATCCCGATAATCTTGATATAATCCTTATTCCCGCCAATAAATCGGCCCTGGTAGATCTAAGCGGTCATATAGTTGACTATGAAAAAAGTCTGGCTCAACGGCTGTATAAACGGATACTTGATTTTGACCAGCTCCTTGATCCGGTAACGTTAAAAACCAACGCCGCAGCAATCGAAGCGGCAGCTCAACGTTTCCGGCAGGGTTTGGAGGAAGCCGTGCATTTCATCGGGAATGCCAAGCAAGCCCACGATGAGTTAGAGAAATTCTATGTGCCAGCCATGGACTTTTCTCGATTGAATAACTATAGGTCCGAATTGTCCAGTATGCTCCTGAACGATTTGAAATCACCCGGTAAAACCCCAAAATAAATTTCTATGAGCAGCAAGCTTCATAAAACATTGGGGCGAGATTATCTGTCAGATATCCTCGCCACAACTTTAGTAGGTTTTTATTAATCACCTCTTGTCCCTATCCGGGTAATCCAGGTCAAAATTTCGAGCCTTCAATTTTTTAGAATAACACTGGTAAAAAAAAGAGCACGAAACTTTCATTTCGTGCTCTATTCCATGACAAACATTCTTAATGGATTTTATTATCTTGCTTGGCCTTCTCCGCTAACCATTGTTCGGCGGCAAAATTCAGTGCCAGTGTTCTAAGATCTTCCCACACATAATCCTGCCCCGCCAACTGCCGAGTATCGATTTCCTTGAAGTATTCGCCGCAAACCTGGCAGACAACCATCTCCACCCCCGGGAATTCCTCATTTTTCAGATATATTTGCTGCTTTGCATCCTCACTGCCACAAAACAGGCATCCAGTTCTCTTAACCCGCCATTCGTAACCGCAGGTATTGCAAAACATAATTCTCTGCCCTCCGGGTGGTGTTATAAAAGCCAGGGTAGCACGTTCACCACAAACCGGGCATACTGCTGCATTGAAGAAATCGACTGACCCCGCACCTATCTTTTCATTAGCCATCTCGCTGGCCAGCTTCGCAACTCCACTCACTGCCAACTGAAGACAGGATAGCATCTCTGCGTCAGCTAGACTCTGGCCGCTTCTGAATTGGTTCCATAAATCAACCAGATCGGAATCGGGGGCTCCAGCCTGCACAGCCTCATTTAGTCTCTGCCAGAGTTCGATGATTGCTTCTGATGGCAAATCCAAAACAGGCTTATAGGGCGGCTGTTCAGCCAAGCTTAGCATACTAAGCCAATAGCTGCCTCTTTCATTTTGCCAATCATCCACTACTTGTTTTAGGAGCAGATACTTCTCGTGAACCTTAGCTATACTCCCTTCTTCCTTGACGACTAACTTAGCATTTTTGGTATCCATTAGAATCTCCCTTCAGGTCTTTACCCTAGATCTGATATAGTTTACCCTACTTTTTCTATTTTTCCTTCGGCCTTCAGCTCATTGTACCATGCCTCATAATGCTCGTAGGCAAATTTCTCTGGTATATAGCCGTTAAACATACCCATCAAGGCCTGGTTGGAATCTGGATGGAGAACACCCAGATAGAAATGGGCCAGGAAAACGGCCATTATCAATAAGGCAAAACCGGAATGGATTGGTTGAGCCCATTGCACCAGCCACTGGGGCATGGAAGGAGCAAACCACATAATAAACCCGCTTATGGCAATGCCAAGCAAACCGGTGATCATCAGCATCGAGTTCAATTTCTCACCGCCGTTAAACTTGCCTTGAGGCGGGAAGGGTTTATGTCCGCCCATAAATTCAATAAGGAAGTTTTTAGCATGGGCAAAGTCATCTTTGGTAAACTTAAAGCTGGTTTTAGCCCAGGACCGCAGCTCAGGGCCAATCAGGAAGCATATCACTATGGATGCAGTGAATATCCCCGCTGCCCACCGATGAATATCGCGAGAGACCTGAATGCCGCCAAAAATGCTACTGATAGGCTGCAAAAAGCTGGTGATTATTGCCGCTCCGGTTAATCCTAATAATACGAAACAAACGGCATGAATCCAGTGGAACATGCGTGTATTGGCAGTGAAACGTTTAACCTTACCATTCATGTTTAATGGCCCCCTTTCTCATGGGTCTCTGCAATTTTCTTGGCCCGGTCACGATAATTACCCATGGCGAAGTTGGAGAAAACGCCAGCGGCTACGGCGAGCGCAGCTCCGCCGAAAGCGACTCCTCCCAGAGGGTGAACGATATTCTTCCAAAGGGTCAGGGTTATCGGTTTGTTTGGATTTTCCACCAATCCGTATACGGTTGGATCGTCCAGCAATAGATACAGATAAGTTGTGCCTCCCATAAAGGCATCGCCATACAGCTGTGCTTTCGGATGCTCTTTCTTAACCTCGGCCAGCCTCTCCTGGGCTATTTCCTTCATCTCCCCAGCATCGCCGAAGTGGAGCGCACCAGGTTGGCAGGTATGAACGCAAGCAGGCTTGAGACCATTTTCGACCCGGTCGATACAACCAGTGCATTTGGTAGTCTTGTTGGTTTCTTTGTTGGTTTTGGGAATACCCCATGGGCAATTGACCACACAATAACCGCAGCCAATGCATTTCTCCTGGTCGATAATGGTATATCCCGAATCGGTTTTGAATATCGCCTTCGATGGACAGGCCGCCATGCAGGCAGGATCTGCACAATGGAAACACTGCTTTTTGAGCATCAGCCATTGCATTTTTCCCTCTTCTGCCTCGTACCTTTCTGTCATATTGATATAGGTCCAGCGGTTAGGCGTAAAATCTGCCTGAGACTGATAGCTGCTGATCAGTTGGGTCTTTTCGGCTGGAAGGTCATTCCAGGCTTTACATGCAACTGAACAGGCTTTACAACCCGTACACCGTGAAGTATCAATAAAAACCATCTTTTGTGTCATTATTTTGCCCTCCTTGCGTTGACTAGGCAAACTTTATACTCCGGAGTTCCTGCGCCGGGATCCAGAGAGGCCATAGTCACGAAATTCGTACTCGGACCGGGACTTAAGCTGGCAAAACCCCAGCTCCAGGGCATGCCGATTGTCTCTTGCTCTTTCCCATTGACTTTGTAGGTTTGGAGACGGTCGGTAACCAGAGCGCGTACAGTCACTGATCCCCGGGCAGAGTATATCTCAACCTTGTCTCCATCCTTAATTCCGAGTTTCTTGCCTAAATTCTTACTTAATTCCGCAAAAGGTTCGGGCATGATTTCGTTCAGGAACGGGATGTTACGGGTTATACCGCCGGCACAGAAGTGCTCGGTAACACCGTAAGTGGTAAGCACATACGGGTATTCATCGGCTGTACCGATTTCTTTGGATATAACTGGCGCACAGGGGCTCTTGGGCTGCTTGGGATACAGGACGTTATCGGTCGGACTCTCCGTCGGTTCGTACATGACCGGCAGCGGCCCATCCACAGTCATACCGGAGGAACGGATCGGAATAGTCGCTGTAGCATCGGGATAACTTGTATAATTGGCGGTGAATATACGGCCCACTCCTTCTGCATTGAAGCGGAAAGCCTGCTTGCCCTCAGGGGTATCCGGTCCTTTGGTTTTGTCGACCACATCGGGTCCATCGTTACCTACCCAGAGATTCTGAGCGGGATCCCACCATATCAGTTTACGGGTAGGATCAATTGGCTGGCCCTTTTCATCGCAGGAAGCCCGGTTGTAAAGAACGCGGATATTTCCAGGCCAGGCAAAAGCAAAGTTACGATCCAGGCGCAGTCCGGAAGCATCAGGTGCACCACGTTGGGCAGCCAAATTCTTACCAGCTCCGGTTACACCAGCGTATTGCCAGCAGCCGGTAGAAACCTTGCCTATCTCCCCATTCAAATATCCTCCAATGTTTGGCAGAAGCTGGCCGGTGGTCTCATCATAACCATTGAGTTCCTGGAGAACCTTCAGCGGATCGGCCACATGGCCATAATCCCAGCGCGCCTTCAGAATGGTGGCGTCTTTGGGATCGGCGCTGCCGGTATAAAGATCCCGGACCTTCTTGAAGACTTCATCGATAATATCCAGGTCTGGCAGGCAATCATTCAGTGGTTTAAGAGCTACTTCCTTCCACTGAATCAAGCGGGAAGAGTTGGTCATGCTGCCGGCTTTTTCATACACGAAAGCGGCGGGCAGGAAAATAACCTCGGTCGCGCTATCCTTGGGATCTATTCCCGGCCGGCGCCAGAACTGGGCAGTTTCGGTTTCGAATATGTCGGCACATACAAACATTTCCAGCTTATCATAGGCTGGTCCCACCATTTTACAGTCGGGAATGGAAATCAGGGAATTGGAGCCGAAGCTGAACATGAGCTTAAACTGGCTTCCCATTCTGGAATACATATTTACAAATGTCGGAGTGTTGGCAGGATTGGTTTTGGGCAATAAGTCATAACAATAATCATTCTCAGCGGTGGCATTGGCACCGAACCAGGCTTTAAGAAGAGCAACTAATGGCTTATACTGGGCAGATCCATGTTTAAGCTGGAAATCCGCCAGGGTTTTTTGAGCATTGGTGGGATAAGGAATATATCCCGGCAGGTTACTGATAAGATTGGCCATATCGGTTGAACCTTGAACGTTAGGTTCACCGCGCAGAGCCTGGATACTGCCGCCGGCTTTGCCGATGTTGCCTAACAGCAGCTGAATAACTGCATAAGCACGGATGCCCTGTACACCAGTGGTATGCTGGGTCATGCCCAAGGCATAGAGGAAGCTTCCCGGTCTGTGCTTACAGAAGGTTTCGGCCATTTCCTTAATTTTCTCCGCAGGAATACCGGAGATGGCTTCAGCTGTCGCCATAGTATACTTGGCGTACATCTCTTTGACTTTGGAGAATACGGTATCCGGATCATCCAAGCTGGTCGCTACGATCGGCTTTCTGTTTTCATCCAGCTGGTATCCCCAGGTTGGATAGGCATATTTTTTGGTCTGAGCATTGTAGCCCGAGAACAAACCATCGGTGAATTTGTAATCTTTGCTTACCTTATAGTAAGCATTGGTGAAATTCTTGATATAGAATTCATCGTACTCTTTTTTATCAATAATGTACTTAATGATAGCACCCAAATACGCTATGTCAGTCCCTGGGCGAATCTGGGCGAATATATCAGCCTGGGCGGCAGTACGGGTAAAGCGGGGATCGACGACAATCACTTTGGCGCCCTTATCCCGGGCTTTATTGATCCATCTCATAGCAATAGGGTGATTCTCGGCACAGTTGCTGCCGGCGATAAAGAAACAGGCAGTATTAGACATGTCCTGCCAGGAGTTGGTCATTGCACCACGGCCAAATGAAGGTGACAGACTAGCCACCGTGGGAGCGTGTCAGATACGGGCCTGGTGCTCGTGGTACGGAGTACCTATTAAACGACTGAATTTTGAAAGCAAATAGGTTTCTTCATTGTCAATCTCGGCCGAACCAAGAACGCCAATTCCTTCTGCCCGATTTACGGTTACTGTTGATTTCACTCCAGTAGCAGCATCGGTTACTTCGTCAGTGCTCTTCCAGGTTTTATCCCGGACTTCCTTGGTCTTCTTGGCAATCCGCTCAAGTGCTTCTTCCCAGCTTATGGATTCCCATTCGGTAGCATGGGGAGCGCGATACAGCGGGGTCTTGGGACGATGTTCGGCATAGGCCACCTGTTCCAAGCTGGCTGCCTTTGAACACAGGGTACCTTCATTAACGGGGCTGTCTGGATCTCCTTCCAGATGGATCAATTTGCCATCCTTGATGTGCAGCAACAAACTGCATCCGCCTGAACAGAAGTGACAGATACTGGGTATCTTTGTGCTTCCTTCAATCTTTAGAGCAAACCCCTGGGATTCTGCTGCTGCCACGTCTAATCCCAGGCCGGTTGCCAATACGGCCATGGATGCACCCGACAGTTTCAGAAAACCACGACGAGATATCTCCATCTCATCTCCTCCTTTTAAATCAACTAATGATAGTAAAATTCCAGTTTCACATTACGGGATGGCATTAGGAGATTGATGCTTAAAAACTTAATTTTTGTAACCTGCCTGAAGGGTCCATCAACCCCCGATACAAGACCTCCTGCGATATCCTGGTCCTTCGTACGTTCCAGGAGTGAAACTGTTTTGTCCTCTCCTTTGGAGTGCTTGCCCCCCCTCTCCTTTGAATATTGATTCACGGCCTTAGTACTGGTAAAGGACCTTCAATCAGTAATGAAGCCTCCACTGAGTGGTCGCTGTAATTAATTCACCCGGTTAGGCCGTGGGGCATAAAAAAACCATTACCTAAAAATGCCCACTCGTCACATATTAGTGAATTTTCCACTAACCGAGATTTACAGGCTCCTTTCCAGTAATGGGAGGCTAGTCCGTTTCCATACTAACCCTTTGGCTTGACCATCATGGCACCAGCTTTAGACAGCAAGCTCGGAGCTATTTAATTATTTACACATACGGCCCCAGCGGAAGACAAAAATGAAAACACCTTCACCTCCTACTGAGATTGTCGACGCCTAACGGTTAAGATTCTATATTAATTCAATAATTCCTGCAATGCGGTACTATTTATTTTACTTCCACTGACATTTTATCAGTTGTTATGACAATAATACTATCGGTTAAGAATGTTAATATCGCCACAATTATAGCAAATACAGCTAATCTTATATAAAACACAAAATGCTGCTAGATTGAGGGCCTTAATGCTGAGCCATTAAGAATGGTGGTCCAGTTATCCGACAGACGGGGCATACATGTCCCTCACGTTATATACAATATATTTATCCAGTGGTAAAATCATTCTCATTTTTGGCTGGATCAGCTTTATTTAAGGGGATAAATGACATGCTTGCTGGTCCCCTCTTATACTCAGGCAGCAAAGTCTCACACCCTATCTAGGTGACCAACTTTAAAGAATTGCAGTAAGTATCCCAGCCATCCGTAATTTGTGTTATCTTATCTTATATTGATTCTACGTTAAAATTTAATATCCTTATTGGGATGATATGGAGGCTATGACCACTTGAATGACAAAGTGAGTTTAGAGGAAGCTATATCGATAAGCCGTGCCAGTATTCAGCTGCCGGAAATCACAAATGTGCCAATTTCTGCTGCAAATATGAGAGTATCTTCTGAGGATATAGTGAGCTCGAACAATGTACCCGATTTCGACCGTTCAGCAATGGATGGTTATACAATCAGCAGAATAGACATGGAGCAACTGGAAAAGGGTTCTGCTGTATCGTTAAAGGTTGCGGCTATTATTAGAGCAGGCTCAACCGATATCAAACAGGTTCGGCCGGGAGAAATATATAAAATATTTACGGGGGCCTTGTTACCTGAAGGCTGCGCAGCAGTTATTAAGCAAGAGGACGTCCAAACGAATGGGGACTTTATTCAAATTAGCAAAATACCTCGAAATGGTGAAAATACTCTAAAAGCAGGTAATGAATTTAGGGCCGGGGACTTAATAGCAGGCAAAGGGCAAGTCATAACATCTGAAGTATGGGAGAGAATTGCCGCTGGTGGTGTTAATAGTATTTCGGTCTATGAAATTCCGCGTGTCTATGTTATCGATACCGGCAGTGAATTGGTATTACCAGGATCGGCCATCAAGAAAGGACAGATATACGGCAGCAACCGGAGTCTAATTTCAGGCAAACTATTGAAAGCCGGAGCTATACCACTAGTTGCAGATAGGATCGTTGAAGATAACGTGCAAGCCATAATGCGGGAAATAGAGAAAGCGATATTACTTGCTGATATGGTAATAATAACCGGGGGAACCGGCAACGGAGATTACGATCTGGTGCACCAAGCAACTAAAGAGCTGAACGCACTAATTTTATTTAAAGGAATAGACATAAATCCTGGCAAAGGCTCTGCTGCTGCTTTATATCGAGGTAAGATCCTGTTCAATTTATCTGGTAATCCCAATGCCGCGGGGATTATGTTCGATACCTTGATTAAACCGGTATTATGTAAATTAAAAGGCGAGTTATCAGACGGGGAAAAATGGTTTGAATTACCACTGGGTAGTTCGCTGAAAACCTGTAAGCTGGTCCGCAGCTTACTGCGCGGGGAGATGATCATTCATCAAGGTTCAGCCTATGCACAGCCGTTAAGCAAAAAGAAGACCATAACTGAGCATATACCGTTAATTTTAGATTTGGATCCCGGTCTGGGCAACGCTGGCGATATGGTAAGAGCCAAAATTAATTAGACGATTGGGTAACTTACCAAAAGTCCAACAGTCTGATGCTGTCTGGGTAGTTACTCTGCTACCAGTTTGGCTGCCGTATATTTAGCTTTTTCTAATACCTCTTCTTCATTAAATGTTTTAATAACTCTATCCTGCATAATAATCTGCCCATCTATTATAACCGTGTTGACATCTGAAGCTTGACCCGAATATACCAAATTGGCGATAAGGTCATAACGCGGAATAAAATGGGCCCCATTCGCCTTTACCAGTATAATATCGGCCTTTTTGCCGGCTTCAATGGTTCCAATCTGATCATCCAATTTTAATGCCTTGGCCCCATTGACAGTAGCCATTTGCAGAGCTTGATAGGCTGGTAATACCGTGGGATCCAGGTTATTGACCTTATGCAATAAAGCACAGGTATGTAATTCCTGCAGCATATCCAAATTGTTATTGCTGGATGCACCGTCAGTACCCAGTGCAACAGGTACTCCTGCTTGTAAAAGGTTTGGTACCGGAGCAATCCCGCTGGCCAATTTCATATTACTCTCAGGATTATGAACCACTCCTACCCCATACTGCGCCAGGATCCCAATATCTTCTTCCGTCAGGTGGACACAATGTGCGGCTATCACGTGACGGTTAAATAATCCCAAATCCTTCATTTGGGCTATTGGGGTTTTACCATAAATGCGCAGGCTGTCAGCTACTTCAGCAGCCGTTTCTGCCAAGTGGATATGAATGCTCACGCCTAGTTCGTCCGCCAAATCGAGTACCTGTTTCATGTAGTCAGGCGGACAGGTATAGGGTGCATGGGGACCCAGAATGAATTTGATTCTGCCATTATCTTTGTTATTCCAACGTTGTACCAATTCCCGGCTATCAAGCAGGGCTTGCTGGTTTTCCGGGCCAACGCCGATCATACCTCGGGCTAACACTGCCCGCATCCCAGAATTCTCGACCGCCTCCGCCGCCCGATCCATAAAGAAATACATATCTGCAAAACAAGTTGTTCCCGATTTGATCATTTCCACGGCAGCCAACATCGTACCCCAGTAGATATCGTCACCGGTTAACTTAGCTTCCATGGGCCATATCTTCTTCTCCAACCATTCCATCAGCGGCATATCATCCGCATAACCTCGTAACAAAGTCATCGCAGCATGGGTGTGGGCATTTACGAAACCAGGCAAGGCAATCAGGTTGGTACCATCAATGGTGAGATCGTATTGGCCATCGGGGGCCTTTCCCTCGGCTACGGTCTGGATGAAGTTGCCATCCACTTCTATATATCCTTTTTCCAGAACAAGATTATCGCCTGTCATTGGGATTATACTGATATTCTTGATTAGTAACCTCACTCGGTTCACCTCCTCTATAATTGGTTGTCTAAACCTTTTTTTGACCGTATGCAGCAAAGCCGCGGTGCAATACCTCAATTTGTTCCGGCGCCAGTGAATGGACCTCTCCCAAGCTCTGAGCCATAAGAGCAATACGGGCAGTCTCCTCCGCAATATAACATACCCTTAGCGCTTCGGACATACTTTTACCCACCCCAATCATACCATGATTGGCCAAGAGCACCGCTAATCCAGATCCCAGTGTCTCCACTACATTTTGAGCTAATCGGGAGGTACCGCAAATGGCATAAGGGGCTGTACTTATCTCATGTCCAATTACCTGGGCAGTCTCTTCTAAAATGACCGGGACCGGTCTGTGAGCTACAGCATAAGCAGTCAGATGAGGGCTGTGCACATGTACTATAGCCTTCACATCAGGGCGCTGTTGGTATATAGCCGCGTGGGTCGGTGTTTCTACCGAAGGCTTCCACTTTCCTTCAACTATATTCCCTGTCCAATCAACCAATACAATATCTTCGATGGTCATGGTTTCGTAATTCATGCCACTAGGTGTAATTAGCAACCAGGGTTTGTCATCCAATCGCACACTGACATTACCCCAAGTTCCTACCACCATACGGGTCCTGGCTATTTGCTGAGCAGTTTTTAGTACTTCCTGGCGTTCCACTAAGTATTGCATGTCGTCACATCCCTTTAATTCTCAATAATCCTTCGCGGAAGGGAGGTTCCACCACTCCTGCTTCGGTAATAATACCGGTTATCAGCTGGGCCGGGGTAATATCGAATGCCGGATTGTACACATTGACGTCTGGTAAGGTAATATAATTTCCGCCTATACGGCGCACCTCTTCCTGATCTCGTTCTTCTATCTTAATCATCTCTCCCGACGGTATGTTTAGATCAATGGTAGAAAACGGGGCGGCAATATAAAACGGTATACGGTGATATTGGGCCAGTACCGCCAGGCCATAAGTCCCGATCTTATTAGCAGCGTCACCGTTGGCAGCAATCCGGTCTGCACCAGTAACCACCAAATCTACCTTACCCTGCTGCATTACGAAAGCAGCCATACTATCAGTAATCAGGCTTACCGGGATCTTTTCCTCAACCAGTTCCCATACTGTCAGCCGGGCACCCTGTAATACCGGACGGGTCTCACATACCCATACCTGTCTGACCTTATTGTGTTTATGAGCTGAACGGATTACCCCCAACGCAGTACCATAGCCACAAGTAGCCAAAGCCCCTGCATTACAAATAGTCAAAATCCTGGCCTGGGGCGGGAATAATTTCTGCCCGTTTTCTCCAATTAACATGTTGTTATTGATATCTTCGGCGCAAATAATTTTTGCTTCAGCCCATAACCGCTCCCTCAAGTATTTAAGATCGACGTTGGGATTAGCTTCGAAGACCTTCTTCATTCGCTCAATAGCCCAGAACAGATTGACTGCGGTAGGCCGGGTAGATGCAAATTCACCGGCAGCATTATTAAAATAATCCGTCAGGTCGCCCTTATCACCGCTATAGTTCTCCATGGCCAGAGCTATTCCATAGGCAGCCGTCACCCCAATCAGGGGTGCCCCTCTGACTTTTAGCTCTTTAATTGCCACCATCAGCTCTTTGTAGTTGGCGGCTCTTTCATACTCAACCCGGGCAGGAAGCAAATTTTGGTTCAATATACAGACCCGGTCTTCTTCCAGATAAATGGTTGGTATCATGACTCATTCATCCTGACTTCTTTGGTTATATAGTCACAGT
>JAXDBN010000144.1:0-6792 GCA_034678805.1 Syntrophomonadaceae bacterium | reverse complement strand
CTGCGTCTATAAAAGAAGCCCGGGAAAGAGTAAGGTCAGCTATTAAAAACTCAGGTTTCGAATTTCCCAATCGCAAAATAATAATAAACCTGGCACCAGCTGATTTAAAAAAGGAAGGCAGTCATTTCGATCTGGCCATAGCAGTGGGAATTCTACTGGCAACCGGCCAATTAATTACGGAATTACCCGACAACTATTTCCTGGCCGGGGAACTTTCCCTTAATGGAGCAGTAAGGGCTGTACCTGGAATCCTGCCTATGGCACTCGAACTGCAGGCTTCCTACCCCCAATCTTGTCTATTGGTGCCTGAGGCAAACAGTATGGAGGCAGCATTGGTTACTGAAATAAAGTCCTATCAAATATCGAATCTCAGCAATATTTGTGCTTTTATCAATGATGGCATACCATTAGCTTCCACCTGTACAAACGATTATACGGAAGCCATCAGTACCCATATACCCGATTTTGCGGAAGTAAGGGGTCAGGAAAACGCTAAACGGGCTTTACAGATTGCGGCAGCTGGCCTTCATAATGTATTACTGATCGGGCCACCTGGCGGGGGCAAGACTATGCTGGCCTATCGAATGCCCGGAATAATGCCTGAGATGACTCGCAGGGAAATATTAGAAACAACCCGCATCTATTCAGTAGCGGGCTTACTCTGCAGCAATACCCCCATGATTACCAAACGCCCTTTCAGAGCTCCACACAAGAATGCCTCAACTGCAAGCGTGGTGGGGGGAGGGCGAATACCCCGACCTGGGGAGATTAGCCTGGCTCAAAACGGGGTTCTTTTTCTGGATGAACTCCCTGAATTCAACCATGATCTGCTGGAAGCGCTCCGCCAACCACTGGAAGATAGAATTGTCACTATTGCCAGGGCCCAGTCAACCTTGACCTACCCAGCTGATTTTGCTCTGGTTGCCAGTATGAATCCCTGCCCCTGCGGTAATTTCGGATCAAATATGGAATGTCGCTGTACACCCTTGCAGGTCCATAAGTACCTGGGAAGGATTTCTGGACCCTTGCTGGACAGAATGGATTTACATGTGGAAGTCCCCAGGCTTGAATACGACCAGTTGGCTAATACCTATACGGCCGAATCATCAAGCTCTATACAAGCCAAGGTTATTCGGGCCCGCGAAATTCAGAATCAACGTTTTGGAGCTTACTCGTTTTCATTCAATTCTCGAATGACGGCCGATGCAATCAAGTCTTTTTGCCATTTAGACAGGGAATCAAGAGTAATGCTTAAATCCGCTTTCGATAAATTTAACCTGAGTGCACGAGCCTATGACCGAATTTTGAAAATTGCCCGAACCATAGCTGACCTTGAAACTGCTGACAATATCAAAGCAGAACACTTGGCCGAAGCCATCCAATATCGCAGTTTGGACCGTAAATATTGGAGAAGTTGAATTAAAGGATTAGCAGCGATTTTTTATTTAAATTCTTTTTCGAAATCTTTATCTTTCACCACTCGCACGCAGGCATCAACCACTTTCTGATCGTAAAGGCGGCCGGCATTTTTCTGAATCTCATCCAGTGCTCTATCAATACCTAAAGAAGCACGGTAGGGACGATGGGAAGCCATGGCCTCAAAGACATCTGCCACACCGATAATACGTGCCGGTAAAAGTATCTCATCACCCTTCAATCCTTTAGGGTAACCTGACCCATCCAGGCGTTCATGATGCTGGATTATAATCTCAGCTATGGGTGCATCAAATGGGATGCTTTTCACAATATCATAACCGGCGGTGGGATGCGTCTTTATATACAGATACTCTATTTCATTAAGTTTTCCTGGTTGGCTCAAGATATCCAAAGGGACATACAGCTTGCCTATATCGTGCAGGGTCCCGGCAATTTTGATATCTTCGATGGTCTTCTCAGGCAAGTCCATTTCTCGAGCGATCTCACAAGCAAGTTTAGCCACCCTCTGCTGGTGTCCGGCTGTATACTGGTCGCGTTTCTCGGTAGTTACTGCCAGTGCGTTGACAGTCCCGCTGAAGATTGCCTCTAATCTTTCATGACTCCTGACCAAATCGTCTTCCGCCTTTTTACGCTCGGTGACGTCCCGGACCGTTTCAACTGCTCCTACCACTTCACCCTTGGTGTTATATAAAGGTGTAGCCCGGGCCCATATATAAGCCTCCCGGCCTTTAAGTTTGTCTGTCTTAGCCTCAATATACCATACATTGCCTTCCCGTTTGATGTAACTGTATTCCTTGTCAATATTGGTGGAAGGATCCAATATATAGTCAAGCAATGCTGCCCGTCTCCTCCCATAAAAAGGTATTGTATATTCGTGGTTCCCTTTGCCAACCATGTCAGCAGCGGGAAAGCCGGTCATTTCCACCATTGCCCTATTCCAATAGAGAATCCTGCCTTCACGGTCTACCACTACAGTAGCATCAGGGAGTGACTCAATGGTATCCGCCAACTGCCGCCGTGATTCCCTAAGCTCAGCTTCAGCCCGCTTGCGCTCAGTGATATCCTCAACTAACATTACTTCTCCTACCACCTGATTTTGCTGGTACAAGGGAGAAGTATTAGCAATCACCACGAAAGTCTGGCCGCTGGGGCTAAGGATAGAAAACTCCCAACTATCCTCTTGCCCCGCTGCGATACGGGATTTAATCCCTTCCTTAACCCGCTTTTTTTGGCGTTCTACAGTAAGATCAGCTATATCTGTACTGTTGATATCTTTGTCCTGACAGCCAAACCATGTTCTGAATTTTGTGTTCATGAACATAAACTGTCCCTGAGTATTATAAGCACAAAACAATCCATTGATTAGTTCAAGAACAGCAAATACTTGCTCTATACTCAATTCTTTATAATTTGCATCGGCGGGATCATCTTGAGACTTCTTATCTGCTACCATTCCTCTCCTCCTGTTCATCAGACATGGTGAATAATATACCCATTCGCCTACACTTAATTAAAACAATCATACGTTAGCCAAGGTTCTTTAGTCTACACATAAGAAAAAAACCGGGCTATGCCCGGTTTACAGATATACGTTTACCATGACAAAAATTTAAGAAAAAATAGATTCCAGTTTCATCTTTTGCACAAGCCTGACACAGGCTTCAACCACGTTCTGATCATAAAGCCGGCCGGCATTTTTCTGGATTTCCTCCATTGCCTTGTCAATACCCAAAGAAGCCCGGTAGGGACGATGGGATGCCATCGCTTCAAAAACATCGGCTACCGCAATAATACGAGCCGGCAATAATATCTGCTCGCCTGCTAATCCCCTCGGGTAACCTGACCCATCCATTCTCTCATGATGCTGCAGTATGATCTCTGCTATTGGAGCATCAAATGGTATGCTTTTTAATATATCATAGCCGGCCGCAGGATGAGTCTTAATAAATAGGTATTCAATATCCGTGAGTCGCCCTGGTTGGCTCAGTATGTCCAAGGGAACATAGAGCTTACCTATATCATGTAGAGTACCGGCAATTTTTATATCATCGATGGTTTTCTCGGACAGCCCCATCTCACGGGCAATTTCGCAGGCTAGAGTGGCTACCCGGTGCTGATGACCGGAAGTATATTGATCGCGTTTCTCGGTAGTGACAGCCAGGGCGTTGACTGTCCCGCTAAAAATCGCTTCCAATTTCTCATGACTTTTTATCAGATCCTCTTCTGCTTGCTTGCGTTCAGTTATGTCCCGTACCGATTCTATTGCGCCTACTATTTCTCCCTTGGTATTGTATAAAGGAGCGGCCCTGCCCCATAACACCCGCTGTTTTCCTTTCAGCTTGCCAGTTTTGGTTTCCGTATACAAAACATTGCCTTCCCGGCGCACATAGACGTACTGATTATCGAAACGCACGGTTTCATCCACAATCATATCAATCAAAATGGGCCGGCGAATACCATAAAAGGGGAGGGCGTATTCGTAATTACCCTTTCCTACCATGTCTGAAGCCAGGAAACCTGTTATTTCAACCATTTCCCGATTCCAGTAAAGTACCCTCCCCCCCCGGTCTATGACCACCGTCGGATCAGGCAGGGATTCAATAATATCCGCCATACGACGCTGTGACTCCCTTAAATCGGCCTCGGCCTTTTTTCGTTCGGTAATATCTTCAACCAGTAATATTTCCCCGACAATTTTTCCCTGCTTAAAGAACGGGGACGTTTTGCATATGATAAAAAACTCGTTGCCTTCGCGCCCGCGTATAGGCATTTCCCAATTGCGTTCCCGCCCCTCCTCTATCTGTGACTTAATTCTGTCTCGGATCCTTTTTTTATGACGTTCAAGAGCGATATTGCTGATATTCATCGAGCGTAAATTCTCGTCTGAATAACCCAGCAGGTCTTGAAATTTGCGATTAATATATATTATTTGGCCCTTAGTATCATAAACACAGAACATACCATTGATAATAGAAAATACCTCGGCCAGTGACTCTACAGTCATCTCTTCATTTTTTCCTTTAGCATCCATCGGGAAACTGTCTTTGATATCGGTCATAAAATCCCCCCTTATGATACTATGTGTGATTCTAGCCTTGTGTGTTACTAGTTTATAATATTATGAACCAAGTCCACCAGTAAACTCGAACCTATGCTCTCTAAAAATTCGGACACAAGCATCGACTACAACTGGGTCATAAAGCCGGCCGGCATTACTTTGGATCTCCTCCAAAGCCTTCTCAATACCAAGGGCTGGTCTATAAGGCCTATGGGAACCCATGGCTTCCACTACGTCGGCTACCGCCACAATCCGGGTCTGAAGCAGGATATCCTCACCTTTTAATCCCTGTGGATATCCCGAGCCATCCATCCTCTCATGATGCTGTAGGACTATTTCAGCTATCGGGGCGTCAAAAGGGATACTTTTTAAAATATCGTAACCGGCAGTTGGGTGTGTCTTAATAAAAAGAAATTCAATATCGGTTAATTTACCAGTTTGGCTAAGAATATCGAGGGGAACATATAATTTTCCAATATCATGAATGGTGCCGGCAATCTTTATATCCTCTATCATCTTAGCCGGCAATCCCATTTCTCTGGCAATAGCACAGGCCAATTCGGCCACTCTCTGCTGGTGACCGGCTGTATACTGGTCACGTTTTTCTGTCATTGATGCCAGGGCACTTACTGTACCGGAGAAAATCGCTTCCAACTTAGCATGACTCTGCACCAGGTCGTCTTCGAACTGCTTGATATCAGTTATGTCTCGTACCGATTCTATCGCCCCAACGATATCACCCCTGGTACTAAAAAGCGGTGCCGCTCTGCCCCATAAAATTCTTTGCCTGCCCCTGAGCTGACCAGTTTTTGTTTCGGTATAGAGGACATTCCCCTCGCGTCGTACGTATTCATACTCACCAGTGAAGCGGAGCCTATCATCTACTATCATATCAATTAAAATCGGCCGGCGCTTACCATAAAAAGGCAGGGCATATTCATAATCGCCCCGACCCACCATATTAGCCGCCGAAAACCCAGTAATCTCCACCATTTCCCGATTCCAATAAAGCACCCGTCCATTCCTATCTATAACCACGGTTGGGTCAGGCAAAGACTCAATAATATCGGCTGTGAAACGCTGTGATTCTCTAAGATTATCGGCCGCTTTTTTGCTATCAGTGATATCCTCGACTGCTATTATCTCTCCTATTACCCGTTGTTGACTTAATAACGGTGAAGTCTTGATTATCACAAAAAATTCTCTGCCGTTATTTCCCCGCAGCGGCATCTCAGAAATACGCTCCCGCCCTTCGGGTAAACGCGTTCGGATGCTTTCCCTGACGCGTTTTTTATGCCGCTCTATGACAAGATCGGTGACATTCATGCGATATATATCCTCATAGGAGTAATCCAGAAAATTCCTCATTTTGCGGTTAACATATTTGATTTCGCCCTCTGTATCATATATGAGAAATAGACCATTGACCTTCTCCAATACGACAGCAATATTTTGAAAGTCAAGTTCAGGATGGAGTTCGTGATTCATGGATTAATCAAACCCTTTCGAGATATCCGAATGTATTGTTCTTATTTTTCTCTGATCAGGCTCTTATTAGTGCTGCAACCAAAAGAAATACAAATTCCTCCAACAAAAAATATGGATTTAACAATAATATATCGTTTCACTATCTGACAGTCTACTGAATAGAAATGGTATAGTATGCGTTTCCTACTAGTATAATCAGAACAAGAAAGCTGCCCACTTGGACAGCAGAGGATAATAACCAATATATTTGTAAGCTGCCGGACCTAAATCCTTAGGAATAATACCTAAATACAGGTTAAATCAAGATCCTTGCTATACTTGCCTGGTTTTCACACGCGAATTGGCTTTCAGTGCAACACTGCCATCCTTGACAATTTGTTCTCCTTCTTTCAATCCCTCAGTAATCTCAACGTTTTTGCTGTCATAAAGCCCTGTACTGACTGACTTCACAACGATGCGATTATTGGCAACAACCATGACCTCTTTATCACCCTTGGCAGAAGTAATCAGCGCCTCCCTGGGTATAAGCAATACATTATCCTTACCCCCGGTAACTATGGTTACGCGGGCTTCATATCCAGGCTTTAGGTTACCTGTGTTGGACAACTTCAGAATAGTGGGCACCCGGCGTTGAATTACGCCTAATGCTGATTGTTTCTCTTCCGCCTGCGGGTATATCTTGGTTACTTCGCCTTCTAACACTTGGTCCCCTAGCACCGGGGCGGTTATTCGTGCTTTTTGCCCTATCTGAACTTCCCCCAGGTCATCGCTTAAGATGTCTACCTTCACTTCCAGATCACCAGGTGGTG
>JAXDBN010000143.1:0-6644 GCA_034678805.1 Syntrophomonadaceae bacterium | reverse complement strand
CGGATAGCATATCCCAGGTTTATACAGAAGCCAGCTCCATCCCCTACTACCAGTACCCCGTCCCCTACTATCCTGGGCATCATATCCAGTCCGCCTTCCGGCACCAGGTGGCCGGAGTATTCAATTAATTTGGCCCCCTTAATTAGAGGGGCAACCGCGGGATGGTTATGGAAATCCTCCATCATCTGGGGTACCGACTTCTCGCCTAAATCACTCAAGGTGCATACCACACCCAGGGATATGCTTTCTTTGTTGGTATAGAGAAATCCGCCGCCGATGCGCCCGTTGGAAGGACTGCCGGCAAACATGCAGGCAGTGCCTTCATCGCCGCTGCAGTTAAAGCGGTCTTCAATAACACTGGCGTCCATTTCCCACAGTTCCTTGACCCCGACCGCCATCTGGTGGGGCTTGAATTCTTCCCTCATCCCGATCTTCTGGGCCAGCAGGCTGTTTATCCCGTCAGCCAAAATTACCACCTTGGCTGATATCTCGTCATCCCCGGCTACTACCCCGCATACCTTGCCGTCCTTTACTATCAGGCTGTCAACACAAATGCCGGCGATAATATTGGCTCCTTCGGCCTCGGCTTTTTCACCCAGCCACTGGTCAAAGGGTGCCCTTAACACCGAATAGGAATCCTGTCCCTGGATGCCCAGGCGGCCGGAGTAGAAATCCAACCCGGCACTGCTGTCGTCGGTCATCATATAGACCTTTTCCCGGGTTATCTTTCTCTCGATGGGGGCTTCCTGAGCAAAGCCGGGCATGATCTTCTCCAGGCTGTGGGAGTAGATGCGCCCCCCGGTCATATTTTTGCTGCCCGGGTAATTGCCTCTTTCGATCAGCAGCACCCCCAGGCCCTCCCTGGCCAGCAGGTAGGCAGCTACGGTGCCGGCTATCCCTCCACCGACAATTATGACATCAAACATATCATCGGACATTTTCCTCACCCTCTCGGATATTTTCTCAACCTGCACCCAGTTGTACAGGTGGTTGCCTGAATTTCTCCCGGTATTGAATCCGCCCACAATATACAGGGCCTGTATTGAACACTCATAAAAGTCCTAACAATATAGAATTAGCAATTCTTATGCCATCATCCTATAATGCCATTTTATCAGTCACGAATAAATTTTTCACGCAAACTAAATGGTCATTTGTGTATCATTCTGTCCTAGCATTTAACAAATCAACACACCCGTCTGTCCTATCCGTCCAGCTCCTGGAGCCTCCTGTACAAAGTGTTGCGGGAAATCCCCAGTTCAGCTGCTACCGCCGATTTGTTGCCATTGTGTTTGATCATCAGCAGTTTTAACCGGTCCCGGGCATAATCCTGGTAATCAGGTATATTTTTGTTATACTGGGCCACCTGCGGATTTTCATATAATTCAAAGTTTTTTTCGCTGCTCAGCTGGTTGATCATGTCATGTGGAATATCCGCCAGGGTAATGAGGTTGGTGTTACACATATTGATGCAGCGCTCGATAACATTTCGCAGTTCCCTGACGTTACCAGGCCAGGAATAGCGGGCAAACAGGTTGAACACTTCCGGTGCGATCCCGTCTATGGCCTTGCCGAATACCGGGGCAATCAAATTGACGAAATTATTGGCCAGGATCTCGAGGTCGTTCATTCGCTCCCGCAGCGGTACCATTTCCAGCTTGATGACGTTCAAGCGGAAATACAAATCCAGGCGGAATTTGCCGTCGTTTACTTCTTTCCAGATATCGCGGTTAGTGGCGGCTATCAGCCGCACGTCCACATCGATGGGCTTGTTGCCGCCTACCCGGGTAAATACTTTATCTTCGAGCACCCGCAGCAGCACACTCTGCATGTCCAGAGGCATTTCGGCGATTTCATCCAGGAATAAAGTCCCGCCGTTGGCGAGCTCGAATTTACCCGGCGCCCCGCCTCTTCTAGCCCCGGTAAAAGCTCCTTCTTCATAGCCGAACAACTCGCTGCCGATTAATTCCCGGGGTATGGCCGCACAGTTCAAGGGAATGAACGGCTTGTTTTTACGCTTGCCGCCATTATGTATGGCCTGGGCAAAAAGCTCCTTACCAGTACCGGTCTCCCCCAGGATCAAAACGTTACTGGCGCTCAAGGCTGCCTGTTTGGCCAAATCCTTCATATATAAAAATTTCTTGTTTCTGCCCTTCAGCTGATCAAAGGTGAAGAAGGCCCCTTTTTTCATTACTGCCGACATCTGATCTTTAAGCACCGTGGCAAAGGTCATGGAAATGCCCATACCCACCAGTTGGCCGTCTTGCTGCACCGGAACACAGGTCATGAAGAAATGATTCTGGTTGGAAGGTAACCCGGGAAGGTATATTTCCTGCATATTTACCGGCCGGCCGGAATAACAGCCCTGAATGGCGGCATCCAGCTCCGGCAGGGTAGCAGCCAGTTTAGTACCGACCACGGCATCAAAACCCTTCCTAAACAGGTTTTCGTATTGATTATTGACCCAAACAATATTACCGGTGGCATCAGTCATGACCACCACCGCGTTATTCTGCTCCATCACCAGGCGCAGCAATTCATTGGCAATCGTATTTTCCGGCAGTTCCCTGGCAGCCGCCGCCTCAGTTTCAAACATAAATTTGGCCATAGATCTGGATAAACCATTGAAATTCTTGAGAGGAAAAATAATCACACACATGTAGGTTTCGACCGCATTGATCCTCAAAGCAACGGTTACGTAGTCCTTAAGCATCGACAAATAGTGTTCTTCACCGTAGATCCACACCGTCTTCTGACGTTTATACGCTAACGGTGCCGCATTGGTGCCCATAAACGCTTCTGAAAAGCTGGTTCCGAACCTGATGTTTTTGCTTTTTAGAACTGCCAGCAGCTCACCATTCCCGCCTTTACTAAAAACAGCCAGGTTGTGATCCAAGTAGAATATGGCTGCCCCCGCCTGGTCCAGCAAATCATGCTTGGAATTGTAATACTCGTCCATACGGTTTCTTATGTATTTTTTGTAGTCGGAAATGCGATTCAGAGTATCAGGGTCAATACTGCCGGAGGTTAACATGGTACAGTCAGGATCCAGCCCGCCCTTCTGCGAAACCTGCCATGACTTAACCACATAGTCCGGCACAACTTTTTTCTTATAGGATTGGCGAGCCAACACCGCCTGCTTGGTGATTTTTATCAGCTTCTGATCGGGAACCGCTATATCGTGCAAAAAATAGTCACCTCACCAATTGTTCATTACTGTTGATTAGTATAACATAATTGAACACCTTAATTTTTGTAAGAAATTGAAATCGCTCATGCAGAATCTAAGCAGCAGAGTTTTTATACACCAACAATATTTATTGCCGGGAAGTCATTATCACCCGGAAGCGGATACTATAACGGATACGATTCCGCGTTTTCAACGTATTTCCGCCATCATATTGTTCCAAACTGAGCAAGTCCAAAATACTACTTCTGTTAAAACCAAAATCGAAAACCAATTGCAGCGGTAATTTAGAAACAAGTCACCTGTGCGACAAATGTTCAATTGTGTTACATCAGCCGGCTAAATTGCACATATGCTCACCGGTTTTCCCCTGCTCCCCTTCACATATAAGGATGCTCATGCGCTGAATTTAGGGTATCGCAGGGTATCCCGTCTAAATGGCACACATTTTGCTAGTTAGTAATACATGTAGATTTTTTTGTGAAAAGGAGGGGGTTCACCAATGATCAAGGTTGAAATGACTATTAATGACCGTTGTACGATATGCAATCATTATGGCTACTGTCAAATATACGGGGGAAGCGAGTGTAAGCGCCAGGGCGGCCACCGAACCCCGCGACTGAAAACCGTCAATTCAAATAGTGGAGAGGCCGGAAACCAGCCTATAATGATTTATCCTAAAAAGAACCTGGCCCGCAGAAACGAAAAGATTACTACCCGGAAGGTAAGCTGGAACTTAGTGTACTAAAGAAATTACTGCACGAGAGTGCCGGAAGTAAAAGAACCCATACTATGATGGGCTCATGCATATATAAGGATGTGCAAGCCTGGGATAGTATGGGCTCTTTAGTCTCTAATCCAGGCTCTGATCCCGTTTTCCTTAAGCTTCTGCACTGCAGTCCTGGCTTGGGCCTGCGGTACACCCAACCTTACCGAACCTTCATTCTCATCGCGGACACCCATGATCTGGATATCATTGATATTGATGCCGGCCTGGCCCATTATAGCGCCGAGGGTACCTATAATACCGGGCGTATCCTGAACAACCGCTGTAATGTCGGCAGAGTTTATCAGATTTAAGCGTCCAGTGCGCAGGTTTTTGCGCAGCTGCTGCGCCTCAGATAGGTACTGGCGCAGAATGGCTCCTTCATTTCTTTCCAATGCCTGCTGGTACAACTTTAACTGATCAATTAAAGAGCCGATTTCGGCGGTTATGGCCTTCCGGTTCAAGATAAGTATATCTTCCCATAATTCCGGGTTGGAGGCAGCGATCCGGGTGGTATCACGCAGGCCGCCGGCTGCCAACTGTATGGCATCAGGATGAAAACGCAGATTATTCATCAGGCTGGCCGCCACAATATGGGGCAAGTGACTAACCTGGCTCACCATACGGTCATGATCAGCCGGGGTCAGGATCATAACCTGGGCCCCGGTTTTAGTTAATAGTGCCTGCAGCCGCTCTACCCCTTCGCTGTCAGCCAGGGCCGACGGCGTCAATACATATATGGCATTCTGCAGCAGGTATTGATCCGCTCCGGTTATGCCGCTGTGGTCCGATCCCGCCAGGGGATGGCCTCCTATCGCAATGACATGGGGGGGCAAATACTGTTCGAATTGTTCCATAATCCATTGTTTGACGCTGCCCACGTCAGTGACAATAGTGCCCGGGTCCAGAGAATCCTTAATTTGCTGCAGTACCCGGGGAATTATTCGCAGCGGTGCAGCTATAAAAACTACCTCACAGCCGCTGACATCGCCTTCGGGAAGGATTCCATCTATGGCCTCCATCTCCATAGCCCGTTCCAAGGTAAGAGGGTCGACATCACTGCCCCACACCTCCATGTCCGGGCAGGCTGACCGCAGGGCCATACCAATGGAAGCTCCTATCACTCCCAAGCCTATTATAGCTATTCTTCTCATACTAATTGTCCCCGTTTTTAATTCCGTGGACAGCCTTAAGCACCGCTTGAACCTGAGTGGTGAGAACGCCAAAATCATCGGGGGTAAGCGACTGCGGACCATCAGACCAGGCCTCGGCCGGGTTAGTGTGGACCTCTACAATCAAACCATCGCAGCCACATGCCACCGCCGCCAGGGACATAGGAATTACCAGATCCCTTTTCCCGGTACCATGGCTGGGATCAACTATCACCGGCAGATGGGATAGGTTTTTGACCACCGGTATCGCACTCAGATCAAGAGTATTTCTGGTATAGGTTTCAAAGGTACGGATACCTCTTTCGCACAGAATAACCTGGCTGTTGCCGCTGTCCAAAATATACTCGGCGGCCATCAGCCATTCTTCAATAGTTGCGGACAAGCCGCGTTTCAACAGTACCGGTTTATTGTATCTGCCTACTTCTTTGAGCAGGTAAAAATTCTGCATATTGCGGGCCCCGATTTGAATCATATCCACGTATTCCGCCACCATGGGAACCGACTTCTGATCCATGACCTCGGTTACGATTGGCAGGCCGGTGATCGCGCGCGCCTCAGCCATTATTTTCAGGCCTTCTTCGCCCAGGCCTTGGAACGAGTAGGGAGAAGTACGTGGTTTAAAAGCGCCTCCCCGCAGCATCAAGGCTCCCCGTTCCCATACCGCCACTGCTGTCTCGATGAATTGCTCCCGTCCCTCGACCGCGCACGGCCCGGCGATCACAGGGACGCTCCCGTCACCGAAGGTGGCATTTCCTATCTTAATAATGGTGTTATCGACTTTGTACTCCCGGGAAGCCATCTTAAACGGCTTCAAAATGGCAACTACGTTCTCCACCCCTGGCATAGCCTGGATAGAACCGGTTTCCAAACGAAGCCGATCGCCAACTGCCCCCAAAATGGTCCGATTTGTCCCTTCCGACAGGTGCACATTAAAACCGGCCTTTACCAGCTTGTTTTGCACCGCATTGATTTGGTCGGGGGTTGCCCCTTTCTTCATTACAATTACCATGTCGTTCAAACCCTCCTCAATTTCTGGCGTAGGGGTAAAAAGGAAAACACCACGGCACAGCCCATGGTGTTAGAGCAAGCTGAGTAAGCCTCTCCATCCTACCGTCCTACCTTGTTTGTTGATATTACTTGTTTACCTGGGTATGCTTCCGTACTACAACTCAAACTATAGCATACCCATTTGGGAGCATCAACTCCTAAAATTTTCTGTATAAACCAACCTTTTGCTTCATATAATATAGGATGCTATAAATTAACCAGCCGGAACAACCTGATCCCATTGGCAGCTCTTGGCGAAGCTTGGTGACAGAGCAAATCCATTTGCGCAAAAGGCCGAAAACCGTAATTTTTCCTTGAAATGCTTTTTTAAAAGAAGTATAATGTTTTTTGCCGGCGGGTGTAGCTCAATGGTAGAGCCCCAGCCTTCCAAGCTGGTTGCGCGGGTTCGATTCCCGCTACCCGCTCCATTTTTTTGTCCCTGTGGCTCAGCTGGATAGAGCAACGGACTTCT
>JAXDBN010000142.1:0-21693 GCA_034678805.1 Syntrophomonadaceae bacterium | reverse complement strand
ATCAATAAATCTAATAAAATGGTCTCCTGCATTTTAAAGTGATCTTGGTTTATATTTTTCACCACACCCCATGCATACTTCCGATTTGGTTTACCACAGCTTATCTGATAGCTCCCTCCGATTTGTCCGGTCAATTTCTTATATGGTATACTTCAAATATATCCCGGTTGTTGTTTTGACCTGGAAGCAGTTACATACCCAACTATTATGTGAGGAGTGATTGTTATGCCGAAGGTTATTCCGAACAATAAATTTTGGATGCGTGGCGGCCAGATGAATCAAAAACGCTACATTGATTTGTCCGAGGATGAAAAAGCCAAGATGGCCAGATGTCGTGGTGATAAAGATTCACATCCCTGTAAGAAGCCTATATTTAGATGCTCTGAATGCGGCAACTACGGGTGCGATCAAGAAGTGGTCGATAAATGCTCGGCCCAGGGTTTTAAAAATGACAAATGTCTTCACTGCGGTGTGACTGGCAGTCGTATACCGGTCATGCAGGAAGACCTGGAGAAATACATCGCCGAATGGGAAAAAGAAGTCCCGGGGATTAAGGCCTGATCATACGTAACGGCACCGCAAGGTGCCGTTTTATTATTTGGAGGTTGTTTTATGTTCGTGCTTATTGGTAAAGCTGATCTCTTCCTGCCATATTCGTCGTCTCTTAAAGATAAACGCCAGATCATTCAGAGTATTGCTCAACGTTTACGTAAAAGGTTTAGCTTATCGATCGCTGAAGTTAATTATAACGATTTGTGGCAGCGTGCCGGGCTCGGTTTTGCTGCTGTCTGTAAAACCTCCGCCGAAGCAGATTTGATTCTCAACGCCATAAGCGCTACTTTGGATATCTACGATGATGGATGTGAGGTAACGGGATTTGATTGGGAAATCATAAACACTTGATTTCCCTTCCTTTTTTCCGCCGGACCACTCCCCTTCCACTTGGGAATCCCCTCTTCAAATCTTACCATTTTCATCAATTACCACCGCCTCACTTTTTATAATTCCTTTCCTAATTCAAGATTTTTCTGGAACTTTTTTGGCAGCCGCTAAACCTGTAGCCATGGGGCTTGTAAGGAATTGCCATATATTACATCTCCATACAGGGAGGAAATTTGTAAATTTATGTTGAAACTAGGTGCTGCTTACTTTTGTTCCAAACAAAAATATTTGAAGAAAGGAATGATAATTTGTGCAAAAAGTAAGAACTAAGGTATTGCGTTGCTTGTCGAAGTTTATTTTGGGGATATTTGTTTTTACTTCCGTATTCATTGTCCCTCAGTTGGGCGCGGTTGAGAGTGCTTCAGCCCAGACCACCAAGACCGTTACCGTTGCTGCTGGCACCAAATATGCTACTCCGTTATACATAATCGACAGCGGCAATCCCGGACCGGTGGTTATGATTGTAGGCGGTGTACATGGCAATGAGACCGCCGGTTATAAGGCAGCAGCCCAAGTAAAGAATTTCGACATAAAGAAGGGAAAACTGCTGGTCCTGCCCCAGGCCAATAAAAGAGCGGTGGCAAACCACGTCAGGGCTATGGGCGGAGCTGATCTGAACCGGGATTTTCCCAAAAGTAAGTCAGATAGCGCAGATAACACCTTATCCAAGGCAATTTTTAAAGTGGTGAAGGACTATGATGTTGATTGGCTGATGGACATGCATGAAGGGGCAAATTATGAAAGACTAACCTCATCATCTTCAGTAGGACAATCTCTTATTTACTATCCTGATTCTAGTACCAAAACCGTAGCCAATAAAATAGTAAATTCTATGAACAGCAACATTAGTACCTCTTACAAAAAATTCTCCCTGCTGCGCTACCCGGTAAGCGGTAGTCTTTCCAGGGCAGCCGCAATAGTGTGCGGAACCAATTCTTTCATTTTTGAGACCTGTTCAAAAGATTCGCTTACTACCCGTATCAACCGGCAGGTTAAGGCAGCTAACATTTTGTTAGGCTACCTAGGCATGAAATAGTATCTAATAGTACAAATTCTGGGTACTCATATACAACTGGCCGGAGGTGTGCTGGTTATTATACCGGTCACCCCGGGTCCGGTTGTTACTGGTTAAAGGTATAATCCGGTCTGGATTACTGGAGCGGAAACGTCTGGAAATGAATGGAGGGGCCGACTCAACGAGCAAGGTCTCTGGCTCTGCGCCTGAGAATACGGGTATTTTGTTTTTTTTTACAGTCGACTTGTTTACAGACCATGACTTGCGTATGTCCTCTTTCTCATCCCATTGCAGGTTGTTATTGATCATGTCGGGGATTACCTGCAGTTCGAATTGAAAGGTGTGGTACATCTCCAGTTTTTGAATGTCGCTCCAGATATCCCGGAACTTTGATTTCAGGTATTCCTGATCACCTTCGTAAAAAGCTCGCTGGGCATCAAAACCCAGGAAGCAGTTGCGGGTCAAATGCAAATAATTGCTGGTTACAATCTTACCCAGGCATAAAATCGCCACAGCTATTTCCGGGGATACCAGCCAGCTGGCCGGGGTTCTATATTCAAATCCGCCGTAGCTCTTGGTCCTGAAATCAGCCAGGAATCCGTATTTGGTCCTTCTCTTTACAGCAGTGGCCTGGTTTTCGAGCAGGAAAATGGGCAAACCAAGGTAACTATCCAAGGCTCTTAAAATGTGGTTGTTAAGTTCAACATTACTGAAGTGGATGTGCCCTCCGATTGAATAGCCTTGAAAAGGTCTGCTTCCCGCCAGCCATTTTATATTCTTGTAGGGTGCCATTTTATGGGCCATATAAAGGGCTTCTTCAAGATTCGAAAACAGCTTCAAAGGCGAATATGCCGGGCTGGGTCTTAACTCGGCAATAGGCCGTGATTGACGGTTAGGGGAACGCAGCGCATCGCAGCCTACCACCCCTTCACGGGGAAAGAATTGTGAGGCTGGAGTCATCTTGCCGCTTTTGGTGTTGTATAGCATGAACTCCGGATCCGCCCCCATCTTAACTTCCCGTGTGCCGGCCTCGTTTACGGTTTGGATAATTTCATCCAGCCGGCGAAACAAGACCATCATATCCTTGTCTCGAATTTGGGGCGAATCATCAATCCCGGTGATTAACAATCGTTTACTGCTGGTGACTGATACTTTAACCAAGCCATAATCCAGGCCCAAAACATAAATAGCCCTTTTCGCTAACTCAGCTGCCTTTTTGGCTTGTTCTTCTTCAATATAGCGGGTTTTGCTGCCGCGCTCGCCCAGGGACTGTTTGATGGATATGGTCTCCCAATCGAATACTAAAATGCCGTATTTTCTAATATAATCGTCAGCACCTGGACGAAAAGGTATACCGTTGATATCCAGTATGTTCCACATTATTTGTGGATCCGCAGTATTTTTTAAGGCATGCGTGTTATTTATCTTATAACGGATATTGGAGGATCCGTTCTTTATTACGATACTATGATAAACTTCATCCCCGATATTGATGTCTCTCTGGGCATTTATATCGCCTTTAGATGATAAGTAATCGCTTATACATACACCGGTTGAATTATAACGATGGGTAAAACCTAGCAGCATGATGGGTCTCCTTTTCACATCAATTTTGACTTGCCCAGATAAATGAAATATTGATTGAGATTATCTAAATGCCTGCGACGGATATGATCCTCATCAAAACTAGCCGGCTTGGAATTTACCTCAATAATTTGCATCAAGCCCGTTTTGTCCACGCCGATGTCGATTGATAGTATACCTAAATTCATGGATAGCTGGTTTTCCAGCACAAAGGGTACTACTTCACATATGACAGCGAGTTGCTTCTCCAGATTCTTCAGCTTTTTGGGGGAGTCACCGAAAACGGTATGCATCACCTCATTGTAATCAGCTTTGGAACCACCATTGGGAACATGAGTAACATGCTTGTTCGGAGCCGCTATTCTGGCTCCTACTCCGGTTAGTACCCACTCCCCCCGGCCGTTTTTTTGAATTTGGGCACGCAGATCAAATAGTCGGTTATCTATGGTAGCCAGGTCGATAGCTTTTTGAACCAGGTATTGGTGGCCCGGATCCATCAGATACTTTAGGTGCAGATAAAGTTCATTTCCGGACCGGCAATTTTCTGCTGGAGTATCTGAACAGGCTCGCTTGTAATCATATCCGCCTTTTTGAACAGCTTTCTTAACCACGATTATCCCTTTACCGACGCTGCTGCCGCTGGGTTTGATAAAAAGAGCAGGATATTTGCTCAGCATGATGGATAAATTCTTTTTATTAAACAAACGCGTTTCCGGCACTAGTTCACTGGAAAGACTGCTGCCGGCCAGGCTTTCATAGACCTCCCATTTTAATAGAAATCTGGGATTAAATAGTTTTACACGGGGATGTTGCTGCAAATAAAGGAGAAGCTTGTGGACCTCACTGTGAGCTTCATCCCGGCGAAAACTCAAGCGGTTATAAACAATATCCGGGCAGGCAAATATTGCCTTCCTCCACCGGCCCTTACCCTTCTTTCTATTTATATAGGTGTGCCCCAATACCTTATCTGTGGCTGTGTTAAAACCTGCAGTATAAAAGAAGAACAAATATATGCCATAGGCCTGGGCCGCTAAAACCATTTCCTTTTTTAATCTAGCGTCCTTTCCAACCGGCAGAGGGTATCTTCCACTCCGCTTGGGCGTGGTGAGTACCCCTACCATGACTCGATCCTTGGACTGAATCTGTTTTATGGATCCTGAATCCATGGATTTGACTGAATTATTGAGATGACCGATTTTTTTTCTCATAGTTCATCATATGAATCTGCCAAATACTTAGTGCCAGAACCAGCTTGACTTAATATTATTGACACCCCAAAAAAATCACGACCGGCGTAATTACCGGTCGTGGACTATTTATGAACCATTAATTTTGTTCTGAAGTAAGTCACTTATACATTAAATCGAAAGTGTACTATCTCCCCGTCTTTCACGATATATTCTTTACCTTCCAACCTGAATAATCCTTTTTCTTTAACTGCCGCCATACTGCCCAGGTCCTTAAATACCTGATAATCGACTACCTCAGCCCGGATAAAACCTCTTTCAATATCAGAATGAATTTTTCCAGCAGCTTTGCGGGCATTGGTGCCGGTTTCAATGGTCCAAGCCTTAACCTCATCCTCACCAACGGTAAAGAAGGACATCAGCCCCAATCTCTGATACATGGAACGGCTGATCTTGACCAATCCCGTTTCAATGATCCCTAAATCCTGCATAAATAAATCTTTTTCACCTGGTTCCAGTTCGGCGATTTCCCGTTCAATACTGGCCGCAATCTCGACTACCGGTATCCCGGTTTGCTGTGAATATTCCAGTATTTTTTGTTTTTGAGGGTACTCACCGTTTATATCGGTTTCATTGATATTCAAACAAATTAGTATCGGTTTATTGGTCAGAAATTGGTAGGTTGACATGATTTCTAATTCATCATCTTGAATTGTTACGGAAGATATAGGTTTTTCTTCACTTAACGCATCCCTCAAGCGTTCCAACAAGCCTAATTCTTTCAACATCTGGCTGCGTTTCTTATTGCTGTTTATCCTATCGATGCGCCTCTCGATTAGATCCAGGTCGGACAGCAACAATTCATAACTGATAGTCTCTATGTCGCGCATGGGATTAATGGTTTCATATATATATGGGACCGATTCATCGTCGAATAACCTGACTACATGTAATAAAGCATCCGCTTTACGAACCGCATCCAGGAATAGCGCCGCATTCTTTTCTGCACCTGGAGTCAGCCCGGGAATATCGATCACTTCCAGTTGAGCATAAGTAGTCTTTTTAGGTTTAAAGACACTCGCCAAATAGTCGATCCTGGCGTCAGGGATGCGAGCTATAGCAGTGTTAGCCTTACCCTGGCTGCTGCCTTTGTCACTGGTTCCGGTTAAAAGTTCGAACAGAGTCGTTTTGCCCACCATGGGCATACCTATAATTCCTAATTGCATAGCTTATTAAATCCTTTTCTAAAACAATTTTAAACCCTAGTTTACATAATCTTTATTACGGTAACCTTTTTGATTTGGAACTTACATAAACCAGATTCCTACCACCGAGAGAATTATGAAGATGCCATTTACCATAAGGGCCAGTAAGAGAGTAGCATCTGCCGCGGTAGGACTGAATTGATAAAGCCGGTGGGCATTGCCAGAGTTAAATACATATAAAGCCAGGGCCAAAACCAAGAGCAATACAATTATCTTAGGTGCACCCGTACTCAGTGCAAAGCCGAATACTAAACCAGCTAAAATAATCAGGAAGACTTGGTTCAGGCGAACAAAAAGCGCAAAATGTTCATCTTTGTGTATTGCCTTTCCGTATGTCTCCGGGTCCATTTGGTCCATATCCACTATCTCAGCGGCCTTTTTGGCTTTGCTGACCATCTCACTTAAGAACGCAGGATCCTCCGGCGTAATACCAAACATGCCCCGCTTGGTTTTCAGACATATGAACCCATCATGAGCGACGGTGGATATCATCCTCAGCGTCCCTAACCCACGGGCTGAATACACTCCATACATATAACCATTCCAGGATGTCGCCAGAAGAGGAAACAAATTGGCCCGGCCTTTTACATCAATGATTTCATTTATGTCACTCCAGGCAATCTTCTTTCTGTGCAATCCCCAAGCTATGACCAGAGCATTATCCTCTATTTTGTATCTGATGAAAAACGCACCTATGACCAGATACGCATAAACAACCGCAAACATATAGGTCGGCACCAGCAGCATCATTCTTAAGGCCCGGTCAGCAGCCTCCCCTAAAGAATAATTGATTCCCCAGATAGCGAAGCTAAACATAACTATCCCCATTACTAACCCTAATAATCCACCATAAGCTTTTTTGGGCTTGTAAACCATAAACCTATTCCCCTCTCCCAACCATATTCATGCAGCTATACCTTCCGGCTACCCCCTCTGCAAAGGTAATCAACCATCGCCAAAGCTTATATCCATGGCTCGTGCAGTCTTGACCATGTTGCCCTCGGGATTCACTTTTTTCAACTCCTTAATAGCCTCTTTGATAGGAACAGTAACTATTTCCTGGCTTCGCAAACTTACCATTGTACCTATCTGACCGTTGGCAAATGCCTCAACCGCGGCTACCCCGTAACGGGCTGACAGGATGCGGTCATAAGGTATGGGCGAACCTCCCCGCTGCAAGTGGCCCAGTACGGTCACCCGGGTTTCTATTTTGGCCAGTTCTTCTATCTCCTGGGCTAACTTTTGTCCAACGCCCCCTAAACGGACCGGGTCATGACTCTCGGCAACCATCTTTTGAACCACTTGCTGGCCACCCAAGGGAGCTGCTCCTTCAGCGACTACAATAATACTAAATTTTTTGCCGTTCCATTGGCGACGGCGAATCTTTTCAATAATAGGTTCAATTGCATACGGTATCTCTGGTATTAATATGAGATGAGCCCCTCCCGATATACCTGCATGCAAGGCAATCCAGCCAGCATAACGCCCCATCACCTCAAGGATCATAACCCGGTGATGGGATTCCGCCGTGGTGTGTAAACGATCCAATGCCTCAGATGCAGTATCCACCGCGGTATTAAAACCAAAAGTCACATCCGTACCAGACAAATCGTTGTCGATGGTTTTAGGAACCCCAACAACAGCTACGCCCTTTTCAAAAATTTTCTGGGCTATATTTAAGCTGCCATCCCCACCGATGACAATCAGGCCGTCCAGACCCAGACCATCCAGATTACTGATGGCCCGGTCCGATTGATCAGTAGCAACCCTCTTCCCATCCTGGGTAGAATAATACTCGAAAGGATTATCGCGGTTGCTGCTGCCCAAAATAGTACCGCCTCTATAACCAATCCCTGAAATGGTCTTCAAATCAAGCGGAATATACTCATTCTCAACTAGACCTTTGAAACCATCCAGGAATCCAACTACTTCCATTTTATGCTTGGTTATAGCCGCTTTGGTGACCGCCCTGATCACAGAATTAAGGCCCGGACAATCGCCGCCGCCGGTTAAAACACCTATCCGATTATTTTTGCCCACAGGTTGATCCCCCTAAAAACAAATAATTATGTATCTTATCGTGCCTATTCAGGGCGGGCCTAACCAGTAAAATTATATAGTATTATTCGCAACTTAATACCTCTTTACCTGCTGCTGTTTTGAGGTTTTTCGACAAGGGTTACTGGTACTGACAGTGCTTTGCCGGCGCGAATGACTTTGACTGAAATTATCTCCCCGACTTTCCTGGTCTGGAGGAAATCCTGGAGTTCTTCATAATCTTTTATGGGCGTATCATCCAGGCTCACGATTACATCATTAACCCTTATGCCAGCCTTTTCAGCCGGTCCTCCGGCAATTACATCGGCTACGATCACTCCGGCATTTTCAATATTTTGGCGGGCGGCGAATGGCTCATTCATTGGTTCGAGCCATACCCCAATATACGGCCGTACTACCTTGCCGGTTTGAATTAATTCGTTAATGATTTCTTTAGCGGTGTTGACCGAGATAGCAAATCCTATTCCTTGGGCTTGGTAATTCACTGCCGTATTAATACCCACTACCTGGCCTTTGGTGTTTAAGAGGGGACCGCCGCTGTTGCCGGGATTAATGGCGGCATCGGTTTGAATCAGATTCCGGTAAACCCTATCTTCGATACTGATTGGCCGGCCTTTGGCACTGATAACTCCAACTGTAACAGTGTGATCAAGTCCATAGGGATTACCTATGGCTACCACCCAGTCTCCTACTCGTATGTTATCGGAGTTCCCCAAATCTAAGGTAGTGAATTTCTTATCGGCGGCAATTTTTATTATGGCCAGATCCAGTTCATAGTCCTGCCCTACTACCGTTGCTGTATACTTCTTCTCTTCTTCCCCAATGCGTACGATTATACTATTAGCCCCGTCGATCACATGCTGGTTGGTCAAAATATACCCGTCCGAACTGATGAGAAATCCTGTCCCTACCCCGGTCTGGACGTTCTGTTGCGGGGCTATGCCATTATTACCGAAAAATTCCCGGAAAAAGTCATTATTAAAAAAGACATCATTGCTGTTGACGGTGGTTACCGTTTCTATATTGACAACCGCTGGGCTAACTTTCTCCACCATATTAGCAATATCGGAGGTGCCTACTATGGATGGACTGTTAGTCAGCAATTGAAGGGGGATACTTGTCTCCTGTTGAGTTAAGTCCGACTGACCGGAATCAGGAGATTTCTGCTTATAATTGTTGAAAATACCGCATCCAGCCACCGAAACAACCAGCAAAAACAGCAGTAGTATCTTTACAAAACCTGTCCCTTTGTTCCTCATAGCTTACTCCTCTTGCAAGACGCTCAGACTATTACCATAAATATTACCACTCCAGGATTATGTTATAAAACAAAATTCTATTCCCGTTTATCAGCCATGGCGCTTAAAACCGGATAAATAGATGGCATATAACAGCGGCCTTTTAAAAGTATTGCGGACTATGGCCTGCGATAAAGCTGTAACCGTTGTCTTACGCGGTTTGGAATTGACTTCTATAATCCACAGCTTACCCTTTTTATCTATGCCAATATCGAGTCCTAGCTCGCCATAGCAGCTCTCGCTGTTGGTTTCCAGGGTCTCTGCTGCTGTCTGGCATAACCGTCGCAGCTCCTCGTTCTTTTCCCTGATCAATGATCTATTGCCGTTAAGTACTTTCGCCAAAACCCGGGCACTGGTTTCAGCCGTACCGCCCCTGCTCAGGTTGGCTATGCTGCTTCCACTGGGTGCTATTCTTACAAACTTTTTACTGATCACCCACTGACCCTCTCCATCCTTCTGCAGGATTATCCGCATATCGAACGGGCTGCCCCAATAGGTATCCAGATCAATACCCTGCTGGACTATATAAGGTCTTTTTCCGCGGGTTGATCTGGTCGCTTGCAGCAAACCGGTGATACTGCCAGCCTGGCCGGAATGACGGCCATGGCTGTAAATAGTGTAATTATAGTTTTGGCCATTAACGATGACTTTTATGATTCTATAGCCTTGACTGCCATTGCAAGGTTTCAGATAAAGAGTCTTGTATTTCGCAGCCATGTCAGACAGATTTTCCTGGTTCAGATTATGGGTCTCGGGTAAATATGCAATCAGTTCGCTGTTCTGGGCCAGTAGTTGATGGACCCGCCATTTATTCAGAAATGAAGGATTAAAATAATGTACATAAGGCAGACTCATCAGCCTTCTTCTGGCAGCTTTACTCCTGGCCTGGGCAACTCTGGTTGTTATCCGGTCATAGATTACATCCGGAATCGGGTAAACCGCCCCGGACCATCGCCCTCGTTCCAGTCCGCCGTTGCGCCAGGTAAATCCTTTGACGGTGTGATCCTTCCAATTGATGCCACCCGGTGTAAAAATGAAAAATTGAGCCGGAAGGCGCCTGCCAAGCGTACTCAAGTAGATCATCTCCGCCTGGACGCTTTTTGGAGTATATTCTTCATGATTGGGCAGGTAGTCAACCAAAATCCCAACCAGGGGACCGATATGGATTATTTCGTTTTCATGGTCATAACGTATACGCAGTTCCTGGCCGTTTAAATGCAAGGCCTGAGCAAGGTCGGAAGATAATTTAAAACGCCCGGGAATATTGTTCTTAATGACCAATGTGGCATTTACTACGTTAGCTCCTGCCCTGACTTGGACCCGGTCAGAAACTGGAACATTCAGCCTTTTTATAGTTTTTTTATTTAGATAAAGCTCCCCCACAGTCTGCATCAGCACTCTACCTTTCTATTGTAAAGCCAGCTAAGTGACGAGCATAGAGCAATGGCTTGCGCACCGTCATACGACGGGTATCTGATTCCCCGATTAAAACAAAAATCCTGCGGGCCGGTTTTAAATTGGCCTCAATCAACCACAGCTTCCCTTTATTATCAATACCGATATCTATACCCAACTCACCGATACTGCCGGTTTCCTTTTCCAGGGCCTTGGCGACTTCCACTGCCAGGTAGTCTACTTCTTTAATAATTCTTTCCTGGATTTGGACATCGGGGAAACGGCGTCTCAATACTCCCACCATCTTGCTGCCGCTGCCTCCACAGGAGATATTGCTGGTAATAGACCCTTTACGGCCGATACGAAAAGCCTTCCCGGTGACCGACCATTCTCCATTGTCATCCTTTTGCACCATTGCCCGTACGTCACAGATACTGCCGTTTACCCTGAGCAAGTCTATTTTTTGCTGGACTATATATTGGTGATGGCGCATAATTCTCCCCAGGTTATGGCGCAAATTGGCCCGATTAGGTGCATATCCGGAATAAACCTCGTATTTGACTTTATATTGATACCGGTAAGACGAATTGCGGCCCCGGTTGACCCGAATAATGTCCCGGCCCTGGGAACCATTAATTGGCTTAATATACACCGAGCCGTATTTGCTGAGCATGTGGTCCACTTGCCGGAAAGTATTGGCGCGGCTGGTATCAGGTACGTATTGGCCCAATTCGGGAGACTCCGATAATATCTGGTAGGTTTGCCATTTTCCAATAAGGGGAGGATTAATGAATACGCATCCCATTGCCTGCAGTCTGTTCCTCATCTTAACCTTGTCAGGAGAATAACCCCCGTTACGCGGGTAGATTACATCAGGTAAAGGAAATATACCCCTTCGCCAACTGCCATTTGTATAGATATAACCCGCTGCGGTCTTCTCGGTGTAGTTTATGCGGTGAGGATCAAAACCGAAACAAAGCTGACCTAATTTCATGCCTTCTATACACAGTTCCTTAATAAAAAATGACTGACCGCCAAAGGGCCGATTCGTATCATACATGATATCGTGCATTATCCCAACTACAGGCCCGATACTCAGTCGTTGTTCTTCAAGCTTCACTGCATAACGGCGCGCGGAGGGTAGATGCAGCCGGTTAAGTACAGCAGGGTTCAGCTGCATAATATTACCTGCCCGGCTTACGATTGCTATCTTGAGGCGGGTTGCTAATTTGCCAACCACCAAGTCCACCATGGATCCTTCTGTTAAATTCAATTCCTGTGCGATTGCCTTGCTTAAACGCAAAGACGTATCGCTTAAATGAGAATTCCTGCTGACCATCACCAGAGAGGTTAGCATCATGTGTTATTACCTCCGCATTCAGTCTCTTTATCCTTAGGATATGAAACCGCAGCAGGGCATGTGATAAAATCGTCGTTACTTCAGTCCTGTCGGATTTCTATAGTTGTAATAAAAACCATGTTTTCCAACCAGACTACAGACCACTCTGTAGTATAATGTTCATAACCAGCTCTGTGATATCGAAGGGAGTCTATGATATGGCCAATGCAACTGACCTGAAAATCCGAATCAAACAGTTTTGCCAGGATGCCGGTGCTGATATTATCGGCTTTGCACCATCAGAGCGATGGAATGAGATCAATGAATGTCCGCCTGATTTCAGGCCCCAGGCCTTATGGGAACCAACCCGCACGGTGATTGTCATGGGCGTAAGTATACCTCTCCCTATTGTTGAAACCACCCCTTCCATACTCCATAAAGAAACCTATGACACCGCCAATAGGGTTCTGGATACCATGGCTTTTGACCTGGTTCGCTATCTAAACCGTTTGGGTCATGCTTCTTATTTCTTTCCCCGCGACGGTTTTGGCAGTCTCAGACTTTTAAAGGATAGACCGGCAGCAGCCTTTAATCACATCATTGCGGCCAAATATGCAGGTTTAGGTACAATAGGCGTAAATAATTGCCTGCTTACACCGGAGTTCGGACCCAGGGTGCGTTTTGTCTCAGTCTTCACCAACGCAGTGATGGAAGCGGATGCTATGTTGGAAGAGGAATTGTGCATAAAATGCGGAACCTGTGCCAAATGCTGCCCAGTTGATGCCCTGGTCCTAAAGGAAGATACTTACAAGGGTGATTTCGATCTTCAGGCTTGTTTGGAAAGACACCGTGAGTTGACCGCCGATAAGTCTTATCCCTGCGGGATATGTACCAAGGTATGTCCGGTGGGCAGCGACCGCCGTTTATACAAGCAGAAAGGTATCGTCAAAAAGTATCTTGAGGAAGCTGAAGCCCTTAAGGCAAACCCGGATGATCCCAGGTATAAATCCTGGAATCACGTCCGCAAATATGGGACCTGGAACAAAGATTACCCAAGGTAATCTAATATCAATATTATTTGAATCTGTAAAGGAGGGAAATAACGAATGACTATCAGCACCTTGGAGGAGTTCACCACTCAGTTTACGGTTTTTCTAAAACAGAAGCCGACCCTGGAAAAAATCTTAACCGAGGGCAGGGACATGTTAGCGGAGTTAACCAGCAATCCGCAATGGTTCCAACCAGTATTGAGCCGTTTGGTGCTCGATGATGATTTTCTGAAATCCCAGTGGCAGTCAATCGATCCTTATGATATTCAGCTGTATCATAGCCCGGAGAAGTTATTTTCGGTTCGTGCCTTTATTTGGGAACCGGATGAGATGTATCCACCTCATGATCATGGCTCATGGGGACTCGTTGGGGCTTTCATCAACCCGGTCCAGGAAAGAAAATTCGCCCGGATTGACGATGGCAGCGAAACATACCATGCTGAAATCAAACAAATTTCGGAAGCGCAGCTGTCTCCAGGCCAAACCACCTACGTACTGCCATTAAATGATGGTATTCACCAGATGGGCGCAGTTAATGATACCCCGTCGGTGACTATTCATGTGTATGGTCAGCCGGTAAGGAAGGGTTACATTCATTACTACAATCGTCACAACAATACCGTCCAGCGCATGTATCCGCCTTCGATAAACAAGAGGATATATGCGATACGGAGTCTCAGTGCGATACCCCAACCCTGGGCAGAAGATGTTTTGCAGCAAGCCTTAAGTTCAGCCGGCCCCGAATACATTAAAGAAGAAATCCAGTACTCATTGGAAAAAATAAAGCTTGGATAATGCAAACACAGGAGGTTTCCGTGGAGAAATCCTAGCGTTATGAGAATACCGGTACTGAAGTGTCAATAGGCCCAAACCGGTTACTTAATTGCTTTTCTTCTCCAACCTTAACCAACCGGCCGGTTGCTGGCCGTCTCCTATGTAATAGCGTCCTGAATTATTAAACAGCGGCCATACCTGTCTGGTATGGCCCTCTACATTTTGCTGAACCACTTCGATGTAATCTTCCCCTACCTTACTGATAACAGCCACGTGTCCGTACTGACCATAGGTAAATACCAGCAGATCGTCCACCTGAGGTTTATCGGTACCGCCATTTTTATACTGCAGCAAATCACGGCGATGATTAAGCTTGCCGGAGGGTACCCGGTTATCCCAAAAATCCCTGGCATTACCCAGTGTATCCGGCATGCAATGCTTCAGCGCTTCATAATAAAACCTTTTTACAAACTCCACACATTGCCATTTCTGCCCATAATAATAGCCATCCGCACTGTAATATTGTCCGTGGCTAATGTCTATTTTGCTGCCATTGTAATACACAGCTACCCCTTTGTAGTTATCAATTTCGGCACCAATTTCCGGATCGGAGCAGCACTTATAATATCCTACTGAAATCGAAACCAGAAGAATGACCAAGATGGCGGCCCGGATAATATTTTTTGGGCTGGTCACACCGTAATGCCGGCAGTAAGAACGATAAACACCATAAGTACGCATGTAAAACGCCCCAAATAAGTAAACTAAAAGATCAAATCGATACAATTAAAGATATGCGACAACAATCGGCAAAATAGCTGGTTGTGTTTAAATTCTGCTAACCGGTTCAGTTATTAAGCCTTGGGGCTGGTAATTAGTGGTCTTCGTATCAGAGCATGCGGTTGAAATAGAAGTAAATAATTTATAGAATGTAATAATTGGAGGTCGGCCACATGAAGCTAATCAGCGCTTGTTTATGCGGAATCAACTGCAAATATAATGGTGGTAATAATCTAAATCCTTATTTTCTGGAATTGCTGGCGGATGGCGAGTTAATTCCGGTTTGCCCTGAACAGTTGGGTGGCTTGCCCACGCCGCGCAGTGCCTGCGAAATAAGGGGCGGTACCGGCAAAGATGTAATTGGGGCTTCCGCTTTGGTCATTAACCGCAATGGAATGAATGTAACCTCCGCATTGCTAAAAGGCGCCGAGGAAACCCTCAACCTTGCTATTCATGCTAATGTTGATGGTGCAATTCTAAAAAGCGGCAGTCCTTCCTGCGGGAGCGGTGCCATATATGATGGCACCTTCACCCATAAGATGATTGAAGGTGACGGTGTCACCGCAGCCATGCTCAAACACCATGGTATTCCCGTTTTGAACGAACAAGAATTTCTACGTGAAAAAGGAGTGCACCAGAATTGAAAGCGGTTAGTCTTTTTTCCGGCGGCTTAGATTCTTTGCTGGCGGTTTGTCTTATAAAGGATCAAGGAATTGAGGTAGTAGGAGTCAACTTCGTCTCTCCATTTTTTGGCGCTGATCCAGCCAACCTTAAGGCAGCTAAGCGACTGGGTATTGAATACCGGGAAATAGAGATCGGCCCCGCCTTTATGGAGATATTAAAAAATCCTGTCTATGGCTATGGCAAACATTACAATCCATGTATTGACTGTCATGGTTTCATGCTCAAACAAGCCGGCCGCTTTATGGAGGAGATAGGGGCCAGCTTTCTTATAACCGGTGAGGTGCTGGGTGAACGCCCCATGAGCCAAAACAAAGCTGCCTTGCAGAAGGTTGAGAAATTATCCGGTTATCCTGGATTGGTACTGAGGCCGCTTTCAGCTTTATTGCTGGAACCCACCATCCCAGAAAAAGATGGGTGGATCGACCGCAGCCGGCTTCTTGATATCAGCGGCCGCAGCCGGGCCCGTCAAATGCAGCTGGCCGAGCACTATCAAATCACACAGTATCCTACCCCTGCGGGCGGGTGCCTTCTGACCCAGGAGAATTTCTCCAAGCGGCTTAGAAAAGTATTTTCTGTTCATCCCGATGTGAATGCTGATGAGCTGGAGATTTTGAAAGTAGGACGCCATTTTTACCTGAACGATGACCTACTGCTGGTGGTAGGGCGCAATCATAACGAAAATGAACGTCTGAACAAAATAGCCCGCCCCGGCGATTACCTTTTCAAGGTCACCGACCGGCCCGGGCCGCTTGGACTATTGAGGGTTTTTAATGATGCCGATACAGCAGAATTAAATCTGGCTGCGGCTATAGTAGCCCGCTACAGTGACTCCCGTGATCTAGAACTGGCCAATATGGCCATGACCCATGACCAGGAAACAACGCTGCTGACCATAAGGCCAATGCAACCGGAAGAAGTTCCTCCCTCGGTTTAACATAGTGCTAGCCAAAGATACCAGGGTCTATCTGTTTAAACATAGCCTCGTAACCTTTTTGGGTTGGATGGGCTCCGTCTGCCAGCAGGAGTTCGGCTCGAACCTTACCCTGCTCGTCAAAATAGGCAGCGCCAAAATCTATTACCGGGAGACCTTTTTCCTGAGCATAGTCTTTGATCCATTGACGTACCCTTGCTAAGCGCCGCTCCTCTTCCGGGTAATCCACGCCAGCGGGCGTCCCAAATATTACTTTAATCCCTTCGGCCGAAGCCTTTTCCGCCATTTTCTGCAGATTCAACACTATTCGATCGAAGCTGAGCTGGCAAAACACATCATTGGTCCCGCCCATTATGACCACATGGGTAGGTTGGTAGTTGAGAACCGAACGCTCGAAGCGGTAGAGCATATCACCGGTTGTATTACCGTTGATGCCTTGATTGATCAATTCTATATCCAGCACCTGCTCCAGCATGTGTACCCACGAATACTTCGGCCCGTACGGAAATCCCCAGGTTAGACTATCGCCAATACACACAATTCTAATATTACTATCGCGCACGGCTGCTCCCCCGTCCCTATTGAGTAAGTTCTTCAAGCCTGGTGATGACCTCGTTCAGCTTTTTGATGTTATCCCCATATCCGGCCCAATCCCCGGCTTTAAGGCTGTTATTAGCCTGATCATAGTATTGCCTGGCGATCTGGGCCAGCTCAGCTACCGAGAGATCTTCGGTCGTCCCGGATACTGGCGCAGTTGGTTTAGGAGCAGCTGTCTCTTCTGCGCCAAATAAAGCTACCAGTGCTTTATCCAGGGATTCCTCCATTACCACTTTGTTGCCGTAGGCGGCAATGATTCTTTTCAATTCCGGCATAACACTGGTTTGGGCCCGCAAATATAATGGTTCAATATACAAAATTGAATTGTTGATGGGAATAACCAGAAGGTTCCCCCGCAGTGCACTGGATCCCTTTTGATCCCATAAAGTCAGCTGCCGTGAAATCTCGGTGTCCTGGTTTATACGTGACTCTATTTGCATCGGCCCGTAAACCGTCTCCTGCTTGGGGAATTGGAACACCAGCTTTTTACCATATTCATCACCGTCCATACGAGCGCACATCCAGGCGATCATATTGGGCCGGCCATTAGGCGTGTAGGGCAACATTAAGATATACTCGGCTGTACTCTCCCCCGGTAAACGCATTATGATATAGTACGGCTCAATCGGTGTCTCCGCTCCACCGGTCAACTCGGCCGGTATCACCCATATATCTTCCTTATTATAGAAAACTCCCGGATCGCTCATGTGATAAACGCTGTATATACTGGCCTGAATACTAAACAGATCAACCGGATAGCGTATATGGGGTTTTAAGCCGGCAGGCATTTCTTCAATCGTTTTGTACATTGCCGGGAAAATCTTTTGATAGGTCTGTATTAATGGATCCTGGGGATCAGAAACATAAAAATTCATTTCCCCGGTATAAGCATCGCACACTACTTTTACCGAGTTGCGGATATAATTGTGCCCGACTTGATCATATGGCTGCGAGTAGGGGTATTTATCTGAATACGTGTAGGCATCCAGCATCCAATAAAGTTTACCGTCTGGATCGATTACTATATAGGGATCATCATCATAGCGCAGATAAGGCGCAACCTCTTTGGTCCTTGCTACAATGTTTCGATTCATAAGCACCAGGCTCTGGTTGGAGATATCCGTAGAAAGAATCATTTTATAATCCTTAAGCGCCCAGCTTAACATCAGGCGCCTTGTCCAGGACCCAACCTGAATACCCTGCCCGCCCTGATATTGGCTAAATACGTTCTGATCTCCCATCGGATAGTCGAACTCATCCTGTTTGGTGTTGACTATAACGTAATTATCGGTTTTCTCTCCAAAATAAACCTCAGGTCGGTTAACCTTAATGTTGGTAGTGGCCTGTGGCGGAATATCTTTGATAAAAAAGTTGGGGAATCCCTCCTGGGCAATTTCCGTGACCGGGCTCATAACCAAACCATAACCGTGGGTAAACATCAGACGCTGGTTGACCCAGGTTTGAGCCTGCTCCGGTGTTTGCTCCATTTCCCGAGCGGAAAGCATGATCTGGCGATACCGCCCATCTATAGTATAGCGGTCAATGTCGACATCATTAAAAACATAATAGGGTCGCAGTTCCTGCAGGCTGCGGTAGGTATCGCCAAGAGGTTTCCAGTCCCATAAGCGAATATTGCTGATGGTGGCCTCATTGTTCTTGATATCAGTCATGGTCAGATTATTGTTAATATTAAATACCTTGTTTTCCACCTGGTCCAATCCATAAGCTTGGCGGGTAAATTGGATGCCCGTCTCAATGTACTGTTTTTCCCGATTGAACTCGTTAGGTTGGACCACGAATTTCTGCATAAAATAGGGATAAAATCCTCCCAAAACGATAGCCAGCACAAGCCAGGCACCGATACCGTATAGAGTCCATCTGAATCTTTTAGCGTACAAATTGATTAGCAATAAGGCGGCCACCGCCAGAGCTACTGCCATCAATACCTGGTTGCTGACCAAGCGGGCATGAATGTCGGTATAGGTAGCGCCAAACACCGCCCCGTGACTTGAATATAAAATATTATAGGTAGCCAGTTTGTAACCCCAGGCCTTTAGGGCAAATATAGCGGTCAATAGAACTGTCATGTGACTTTTGGCAAAGGTAAATTCATCCCAGTCTATCATAAACAGCTCCGCTGAGGCGTTGAGCAAGTAAATCATGCCTACTATAAAGGTGGTAGCCAATAATAATGTCATAAGCAGGCTATAGGCAAAGTGATAAAAAGACAGGTTGAAGAAATAAAATCCCAGGTCTTTGCCGAAAACCGGATCAGTAATTCCAAAAGCAGTCTTTTGCAGGAATTGCTGAACCACAATCCAATGATTCCCCAGGGTGCCGCTTACCAAATAAGCACCGAACAAAGCAGCGGCCAGGAAAATCCATTTTTGGTTTTCTCCGGTCAATAGATTTCCCCAGCCAGCCAGGTGACGGTTGATAAAAATCACATCAGGGTTTTCTTCAGAAGGATGAGGTGCTTCGTGTTCCGGGTGTTCATTTTTTTTGGTCAACCATAAATTGCCCCATATAAATAAGAAGGCAAGTAAAAATACTACTACCATTAATCCCAGTCGGTTAACCAGGCTTATAGTAAACACTTGGCTATAATTAACGGATTTGAACCAGAGCCAATCAACATAATAGTTGGTTAAGGCGGAAAGAATCCAAAGCAAAATAATTAGACCAACAATTTTTAACAGGTTCCGGTTTGATTTGTCCTCCATGGCCTACCTCCTAATTAAATTAGTTCGGCTTTTTATTCAGGGTTGCTGATAAAACAGGATTCAATGTTTCGCAGATGTCACACCAGGCTTGTCTCTCAGATTAAGCTTAAGTTTAAGAAGCGGATTCCAGAAGATTTTTCATCATAGATTCCCAAATCCCATTATACAATAGATTTTTGCCGAATATTTATTATTGCTTAAATACTAAACATGACTTAATATTTGTTATTTTGACAATATATATCCAAAATAATTCTAGCGATGAGCTGGTGTTTCCAAACCAAGGCGAACAATCTTGTCAACTACGTCTTCAAAGCTTAGGCCAGCGGCTCGAGCTGAATCAGGCACCAGGCTCATCTCTGTCATTCCTGGAATTGTATTGATCTCAAGCACATAAGGATTTTGCTGGGCATCGATAATGAAATCTACCCTGGCCACTCCCCGGCATCCAATTGCCTTGAATACTTTTTGGGCCATCTCCCCGACCTTGTCCTGAACAGCCATGTCAACTCGAGCCGGGATTATATGGCTGCACATCCCGGGCGTATATTTGGATTCGAAGTCGTAAAACTCGTTGGCTGAAGTTATCTCGATTAAAGGCAGAGCCTCGGTTACATATTCGTTCCCCAAGACTGTAGAAGTCACTTCTGTACCGGCAATGAACTTTTCGACCAATACATCCTGGTCAAAGGCAAATGCATCAGCAATGGCAGACAATACTTCTTCCCTGCTGCTGACAATATAAACGCCAATACTGGAGCCCTGGGTGGCGGCTTTGATTACCATCGGCAAACCAATCCTGGTGATCAGTTCATCCAACTCCCCAGGGGTTGAATTAAAATTATTTTTAGTCAGAATCAAAAATGGTGCAGTGGGCAGACCTTCGTAGCTGACCATCTTTTTAGTTAAAATCTTGTTCATACCAATAGCACTGGCGGCTACCCCGGATCCAGTATAGCGGATGTTCAAGATTTCCAGCATACCCTGTACGGTTCCGTCTTCGCCATCTTTCCCGTGTAAGGCTATGAAAACCAGGTCGGGCTTATAATCGACAATGTCCTGGACAGGCAGATCCTTAAGGTCCATACCCTCTGCCTCATAGCCCAAGCTTTTCAATGCTTTCAATATTGCGCTCCCGCTGCGTATGGAAACGTCTCGCTCCGAAGAATAACCTCCCATTAGAACCAGTACTCTCTCCTTGGTCACTTATATCACATCCCCAATTAAAATTAAGAATAAAAAAACAACAAGTCCTCTTCCAGGCTATGTAAAGCATACAATTAAATATATGCCGATACAACCTCAATAAGTTATTGAACCACCCAATTATATGTGATAAAATTAATTCCGCTGAGTTCGAGTCAGCACAGGGGAGTAGCTCAATTGGCAGAGCATCGGTCTCCAAAACCGAGGGCTGGGGGTTCGAGACCTCTCTCCCCTGCCATATACAAAAGTTAAACCGCGCAAAGGCGCGGTTTTTATGTTACCAAGGGATCATTGGTTGACAACAATAGTAATCATGGTATGAGAAGATAAATCCTCAATAATTAAGTCCTTGGGATCCCCTTAATCGACATCCTGAAAATAGATCCGGCGGCTCGTCTATATTGTATTAGCCTTCCAACATGTCAACCATGATGCAGACATCACAGTTAGATGATAACTAGATTACAAATAAAAATCCCTCACCCCAAAACATGGGAGGATGAGGGGAAAAACAGGGCCCGTGATTATGTCTAGTAACCCATTTTGGCCAGTGAATCCAGTCCTTTTTCAGCACTGGTTTTGGTATCCGCAAATTCAGTAGCCTTCAGGAAGTATTGCTTGGCACTTTCATATTGACGCAACTGCATATATGACCATCCCAGATCGTGGTAAAACCAACCATACTCCGGATTGATTGCCAGTCCTGAGTTGGCAGTTTCGATGGCTTTGTCATATTGCCTCATGCCCCGATATGCTACCGCTAACTGATGGAGAGCAGCAACATCGTGACCTAGTGCAATTGCCTTCACTGCATCATCCCTAGCCCGGCTATAATCACTCAACCCATTATTTAAAGCCCAGGCGCG
>JAXDBN010000141.1:0-19755 GCA_034678805.1 Syntrophomonadaceae bacterium | reverse complement strand
GTTACTTCGCCTTCTAACACTTGGTCCCCTAGCACCGGGGCGGTTATTCGTGCTTTTTGCCCTATCTGAACTTCCCCCAGGTCATCGCTTAAGATGTCTACCTTCACTTCCAGATCACCAGGTGGTGCAACCCTTGCCAGCAAGGTTCCATATCCTACAACATCTTCCTGCTGCACCGGCAGTTGCATTATTATCCCTTTCATCGGGCTTTTTATTTGCAGCTCACCTTCCTTCTGGCGAGAACTATTTAATAAACTCTGGTAATTACGGACCTGTTCCTGAGCAGATTTAAGGCTCTGCTGCTGAGCTTCGATGCCGGCTTGAGTCTTCTCCAGCAATAAACGGACCGCATCGAATTCAGTCTGGCTAATAGCGCCAGCTTTTAATAACTCTTGGGAGCGGTTATATTGAGCTTGAACATCGGCTAAGTCTAAATCGCTCTGCTGCAATGATGCTTCTGCCGCACTTATCGCCGCATTGGCTTGGCTCAGCTGGATTTGCAGCTGGGCAGTACCCATCTTAAGGTCCTGGTTGTCCAAAATCATAATTACCTGACCTTGTTCAACGTTTTGCCCAACACTGACAAGCAAGCTGGCCACTCTTCCCCCTTGGGTCACAAAAATATCCGTCTGGTTTACAGCCTGAACATAACCGGTGTCAACAACCGTATGCTCAATGCCGCCCCGGTTAACATCAGCTGTTTCAACCTCTGTTCCAGCCGAGGTATAGTAGTAAAACCCACCAAGAATGATTATCACCCCTAATACAGCCCAGAGAATCTTTTTGCGCATTTAACCTCAACCCCCTCAACTAATCTGTGCTCTTCAAAGCCGAAACCATATCCAGGTCTTTAATCCCCTTAACCGCAAAACGGTGAGCGACTATTACAAAAATAATACCTCCAATCGCCGCAAATAAATAGGTAGTAGGATATATGACAACCGGTAAACTGAATTGATCGGTACTGACGGACTCAACATAGGATTTGACCAGCCATTTTCCAACCGGCATACCTAACATAATCCCAAAAATCATCAATACCAGGTTTTCTTTAAATATCAGGGAGGATATTTCCCCGATTGTAAAACCAATAACCCTTAAAGATGCCAACTCGCGCCGTCGTTCAGCAAAGTTTATAACTGAAGCATTATAGACAATGGCAAAACCTAATAGAATAGCAAACAAGACCAGAATAGACACGAATGAAGTAACTACTCCGAGGCTCTCGTTGAAATTCCGAATCTCTTTCTCCCGGTCGGTTACCGATGCGATTGCCAGCATTTTGTTAAGTTGTTCTTCCACCGCCGCTTCTTTTCCGGTATCTACATTCAACATTGCACCGGAAACCGCATGGCTCTCCTGCAACAAACGATTGGCTCGGTCTAGATTTATGTATGATCCCCCTCCGAACAACTGCTGGGTATCCCCTACAATCTGTATTGTATCCTTGTGGGTCGGGCCATAAGGAAGCATGGTCTCCACCTCCACCTTATCTCCAACCTTAATTCCCAATTTTTCTGCAGTCCTTTGGTTTATCACGATCCCGTCAGAAGGTACCTTAATAAGTTTTCCGCTCTCGTCCTGCAATTTTTTCATGGTCATATCCTCAGGATAAGCCAGCAAGACCTCGTCGGCCGATCGGTCGCGGAAATATATTTTGACCGGCATTTCAATGAAGGGCTCTATTTTTTGCACGCCATCGAGATGGTTTATGTTTATTAATTCGTTATCATTTATGAGGGTATTAAAACGGACGGTAATATTATAGGTCTCTCCTTCATAAAAGAATTTTTTCAGCATGTAGTCTACAACATCATTGTAAAAGAAGGCCATAATAAGGAGGCATACCGCAAAAATTACCCCGCTCATCGTAACCACAAACCGGCCCCGGTTACGGCCAATGTTTCGCCAGGTCATTTTCCATTGGGGTGACAGCCGGCTCCACAAAAATGACCATTTTTCCAAAAAACTCTGACCGGTAGAAGGGGGAGGTTCAGGGCGCATGGATTCAGCCGGTTGTATGCGCAGCACACCCAATGAGCCTGCAATTCCAGCGAAAGTCCCAATAACCACACTGAGCACCAAGCCATTCTGTATGGTTCTTATATCAAAAGTTTTTAATCCCCCCGGCAGGTTAAAGTACTGGGCAAATAATTCAGAGATCCCTCCGGCCAGAATTGTGCCCAGGATTATCCCAACTATCGCCCCCAAGATACTAACCGCCCAAGCATAACAGGTGTAATGGAATATTATTTGCAAATTGTCATAACCCAGGGCTTTCATTACGCCGATCTGGGTACGCTGAATTCTGATCATGCGGCGTAAGATAATCATTTGGATTCCGGCAGCAATAGCTAAAAATATGACAGGAAGATAAATCGCAACCGATCCGATGCCGTCTAATTTCCCTTGCAGGACGGCATGACTTATCTGGTATTTACGTCCATAGGATGCTACCACTCCATATGATCTGAGAATCTCTTCAACCCCAGCAACCACCTGTTGCTGGTCAGCCCCCGGGGTAAACTCCAGCAAGATCTGATTTATCTGCCCTTGCATACCCAACAGCTGCTGAGCCTGTTGTTGTTCCACCATAAATATCCCGAAATTCAGAGGATCCGGCAAGATATTAGAAGTATCTTTTATTGGATAGATAAACTCCGGGCTGGAGGCTGATCCCACAATGGTCAGAAGCTTCTCTTTGCCATCCACTACTACACCGATACTGTCTCCCCAGTTTAAATGATTGGCTGGTGCAAACTGCGGATCTACTACAGTCTCTACATAACTGCCGCCCTGGGTGGAAGCGAATAGCCTTCCTTGGTCCAATGTAATCCGATTGAGTTCATTATCCATGGGTAAACTAAAACTAACCAGGCGGGCAGTAGCCCGCTCATCATTAGGCTTGAAAATAGCCAAATCCTTTTGGATACGCCCTGTTACCTGTTTGACACCTTCCACGGCTGAAATTTGCCTGACTACCTCTTCGGGAGCTTTTACAACCTGCAAATAGTAATCAGCAAAATTATTTTCTTTATAAAACAAGCTCTGTGATTGGCTCAAATTATAATAGGCAGTATTCATTGAAATGTAGACCATGATGCCGCCTATTACCACCGCAGTAGCGGCAAGAAACTGGCCCAGATTGCGCCGGATAAAATGGCCTAGTTTCCGCACCAGGATACCCATCACCATTCAATCCCTTCCGGTGAGATTGGATTCAGATTCTCAGTTATCTCTACAATGTGCCCGCTTCGCATTCTGGCCACCCTGTCTCCCATGGCCCCGATAGCTATGTTATGGGTAATCAATATTACAGTGCAGCCGGTTTCCTGGTTAATTTTTTTCAACAAGGCCAGGATCAGTTTGCCGGTTTCATAGTCCAAAGCCCCGGTCGGCTCATCACAAAGCAGCAGCCGAGGATTCTTTATGACCGCTCGGGCAATTGATATGCGCTGCTGCTCCCCGCCGCTCATCTGGGAGGGGAAATGGTCCATCCTTTCATTCAAACCTACCTCTTTTAAAATATCATCAATGGGTAGGGGATTCTTGACCAGTTCAGAAGCCAGTTCAACATTCTCTCGTGCAGTCAGATCGGGAATGAGATTATAGAATTGAAATACAAATCCCACCTGGTTGCGGCGATACTGGGTTAATACATCCTCACCGCCGGCAGTAATATTCTTATCGCCAAAAATAACCAGACCGCTGGTTGGCGAATCCATTCCGCCCATAATATTTAACAGAGTACTCTTCCCAGATCCGCTGGGGCCAAGGATAACCAGCATTTCACCATCGAAAATATCCAGCGAGGTTTCCTTTAACGCTTCAACCTTGATTTCTCCCATATCATAGGTCTTGGTTACCCGATCCAGTCTCATCAGCACCTTGCGTTCCATTGGTTCATATCCTCCCTTTAGCGGTCAATTCTGCGATTATTCTGGGCTCTTTAATGCCTCTGCCAGATCCAGCTTCTTTACTCCCCGTACCGAGAACTTGTGCGCTAAAAATATAAAAAGAATTGTACCGAACGCAGCCAGAAAATAGGTGCGGGGATAAATAATTACCGGCAAAGTATACAGATCAGTAGTAATGGATTGCATATAGGCTTGGGCTAAATATCGTCCAAAAGGCAGTCCCAATGCAACCCCCAGTATCGAGTGGACTATGTTTTCCTTGGCCAGTAATCCGGAAACCTCTTTGACACTAAAACCAATTACCCGCATGCATCCAATTTCTCTATCCCTTTCCGCCAGATTCATGACTGATGCGTTATATACAATAGCGAATCCTAAAGCAGCTGCAAAAAGAACCATAATGGCAATGGAGAAGTTCATGGTGCCCAAATAACTCTTGAAATTGGCAATCTCTTTCTGGTGGCTTAATACCGAAGCAACCCCTAACATCCCATTAATCTCCATTTCCACCTGGCTGGATGTTCCGGGGTCAACCTTGATCATAGCCCCTGAAATTAAGTTTCGTTCCTGCAAAAGCCGGTTGGCTTGCTGCAAATCGATATAGGAGCCCGAACCAACCATCTGTCTTACTTGCCCAGCTATGACAACCGCTTCCCAATGAACCGGACCAGTGGGCAGAAGGGTTTCAATCTCCACCTGCTCCCCTTGCTTGACATTTAATTTCCGTGCGGTTCTCTCATTTAACAATATACCGTTGTCGGGGATTAGTATAGGCTGGCCGCTGTCATCCTCCAGTTTCTTCATTGTCAAGTCAGGACCATAGGCTAATAGTAGTTCATCTTCACTTCGGTTTCCGCAATGAATCCTAACCGGCAATTCCAGGAAAGGCTCCACCTTTTGAACTCCTTCAACATGATTTATGGTAAGTATTTCTTTCTCAGCAATCAGGGAACCAAACCGTACAGAAATATCATAGGTCTGACCCTCATAGAAGAACTTCTGCATCATATAGTCTACAGCATCATAAACAAAGAATGAGATCACCAGTAAGGCAACAGAAAAAATAATCCCCAATAAAGTGACCGCGAATCTCCCCCTATTACGGTTGATATTGCGCATGGTCATTTTCCAGCCGGCTGTTAATCTTTTCCATAACCAGGGCCAATATTCTAACAAGCTTTTTCCGCCTATGGCTGGCGGCTCAGGCCGCATAGCTTGAGCGGGCTGAATTTTAATTACCCCAACCGAAGCGGTTAATCCTGCAATACAGCCGATAACCAGACACATAACCAGACCGCTGATAACAGCCTGGACATTAAACCCTTTTAAATAAACCGGGAGATTAAAATAGGTAGCATATAAATCGGTAAAATAAAAAGCCAGCCTGATCCCTAACAATATCCCGGCTAGAGCTCCTGCCATACTTACTGCTACTGCATAGTAAAGGTAATGGATCATTATCTGGTAATTGTGATAACCGGTACCCTTCATTAATCCAATCTGGGGACGCTGTGTTTTGATCATGCGCCGCAGAATAACAAATTGTATGGCAGCAGCAATGGCTAGAAATATCAGGGGGAGTACAGTGGTGACTGCACGCAGCTGATCCAATTCCGCTTCCAGCATGGCATCACTCAACTGATCGGAGCGAGGATAGGAAGCCAGCAGTCCATAGGGTTTTAAAATCTCCTTAATGGTATTAACGACTGCAGTCTGATCGGCTTCGGGATCAAACGCGATCAGGATCTGATTAATCTGGTCCGGCATATTAAGCAGCTGTTGGGCCTGGTGTTTTTCCACCATAAATATCCCAAACTTCTGAGGATCGGGTAAGATATCAGCGTTGTCTTTCATGGTGTATATGAATTCGGGACCGATAGCAGAGCCCACCACCGTGAAAAAAACCTCTTTGCCTTCCACTATGACGGTTATTTCATCCCCCCAGCCCAGATTATTGGCTTGTAAATATTTAGGATCGAGAACAACCTCCGTTAATCCGCTGCTCTTTATCTCCTCGAATAAACGCCCCTGCACAATGGTTATTTTATTTAAATCGTCCGCCATTGGCAGGTTGTAACTTACAATACGAGCAGTGGCCCGCTCATTATTATCCTTGATTACCGGCAAGTCTCTTTGGATTCTGCCACTGACCTGTTTAACTCCATCTACCCCTTCAATCTGTTTAATTACTCCGTCAGGAGCTTTTACGAATTGAAAGTAATAATCGGAAAAATGATTTTCACGGTAAAAATCCGCCCGGGCCTCCCCAAGGTTATAATAAGCACTGCTCATAGATACATAAACCAGTATTCCGCCCATAACCACGGCAGCCGCGGCAAGGAACTGGCCCAGGTTACGGACAATATAGCGCCAGATTTTCTTGCTAAGAATGCCCACTATATCAATTCCTTTCGGGAATAATACGGCCTCAGAGCTATATTGGTATCCGGTCTCAATAATTTTCGCACGTGCTCAAGAATAGGTCTTGTTTAAAATATTCTCTAACAATGAATTAAATCCTTTGAGAGTCTAGATAGGTGATTATACAGTCTATTAGAAAATAAGGTACACTGTCCTTATCGACCGGCAAAATATAAAATGAAATCAGTTGATTACTTATCCTTAGCAACCAAATCTTAATATCATATTATCGAACGATCAACGTGGGCAGATTAAGGAATAATACTACTATCATGATATAAGGTTGCGGAAAGAGGTTTTATCCAATGAATTGGCCAATGGTACTATTTGCAGGCATCTTCCTAACAGTCTACGCCCTTATAAATTATTATATAGGATGGCGGGGATGGCATGCTCTGAAGTTTCTGTTTTCTTCGCATTGGGCCTGGGGCTGGGCAGTAACGGTGGGCTTGCTGACTCTTTCTTATCCAGCCGGGCGGTGGATTGCTCACTATGTACCCCATTACTTAGGTAAAATTATAATACATATAGGCTCCTACTGGATGGCAGCCATGTATTATCTGCTGCTCATTTTTTTATTATGTGACCTGCTGCGAATCGCAAATCGGACCTTTAACTTTTTGCCCCTGAGCCTCCGAGGTAAATTCCCATGGCTGATCCTTCTGGTTATAGGATTAGTTACGGTGATCTTGATATATGGTACCTGGAACGCACATCACCCAACAGTCAGCAACTATGAAGTTTCAGTTAATAAAAAGTCCAGTACGTTAGAAGAATTACATATAGTGGTGGTCTCCGATATCCATTTGGGATGGATCGTTGGAATTGATCGCCTTCGCCAGATGGCTGAAACAGTCAATGCTCTAAACCCGGATCTGATACTGTTTGCTGGAGATATTGTTGATGAGGGCGTAGATCTAGCTGCAGAACAGGAAATGCCTCAAGTTCTAAATACACTGCATCCGCGTTATGGTACTTTTGCAGTAATGGGTAATCACGAATACATAAGTGGCCAGGCTGAGACTACTATTGGTTTTCTAAATCAGAATGGAATTAGGGTATTAAGAGACCAGTCGATAGAAATCAAAAATGCTTTTTACGTAATTGGACGCGATGAAGCATCCCGGCACCGTTTCGATGGTCAAAAACGGTTGGAATTGACGGAGATAATGGAGAACGTGAATGTAAGTCAGTTACCGGTCATTCTGGTTGCTCATGAACCTAGTAATCTTCAAGAAGCTGATCAGGCCGGCATCGACCTTCAGTTCTCAGGACACACCCATTTGGGCCAGCTATTCCCCAATAATTATATAACCGGGGCCGTATATGAAAAAGACTGGGGTTATCTTCGCAAGAATAACCTGCAGATTATTGTCTCCTCCGGTTATGGCACCTGGGGGCCCCCAATCCGCATCGGCAACCGGCCGGAGATTGTGGACGTCATAGTTCGTTTTCAATAATTAGAGACGTGCCAAAAACAATATACTAACGTGCAACGTCAATCCATGACTATTTCCGTAGCCAGGGAAACCACATTGAAAATTAAAAAGATGTTATCAATCTATTAGCATGTATATGATGAAAAATCAGAAAAGCAGAGTGTTGGAAACTCTGCTTTTCTCATCACGTTTATTAATCTTGAAAAAAGAAGGCCGGGGATTTGGGTAATTGGCAAACCGTTGAGTTTCGAATAGAAAGTAACCGGCTCGTGGAATTCCGGGCCGATTGTATTAAAAAAGGCTTATAAAATATGGGCACTATACCAACTGGAATTCAATGGCAGTCTGATATACTATGCCAAGACTGGCCATTTAACCAAGGTTAGAACCGAGAGAAACACAATAATCGATGTTACCAGAATTTTCATTCTCAATGTCTACACCTCCGCTGCTCCTTATTACTAACGTCATTTGTTTACCTATACCCTTTGCCCCATTTTCTCCTCGATTTTCAATGATGACTCCTTTGATATCTGCCAAGTCTTTCTCCACTCCAACATTAACCCCTGAAATTCAAAGTTTCGGGCCGGTTTGAGACAAAAAAGACGGGTACTACGTCCTCTTTCGGTAACCAGGCTATCGTAGACATGGCTGTCCTTAGACCCTAGGCTTTGCGTCCCCGCCTTTCGACGGGTTTGCCGTTATCGGTGAGGGCCTCTCAGCCCCGCCGTCCTGTTAGTATTAAATTCACACAAAAAACCTGCACAGCAGGCTGCCGGCAGGTTGATTCCTCAATATCTGCCCCCTGGCAACCCGGCTGTCATAACCAGATGGTCTTAGACCCGTGGCTTTGCGTCCCTGCCTTTTGACAAGTTTGCCTTGTTTCTATTTATATACGAAAGTTATATGGCTATATTAGTGGTTGATTTAAACTAATTCAGTAATACTTTTCCTTTTTAATATAGTATGATGATCATTAGGATCATATATTTGGTAAACCATACTTCCATTGGAGAGGAGACGATTTACCATCGCGTTAAGATTATTTATCTGATTTTTGATTACAATGAGCAGGAGGAGTTTTTATGAACAAAAAATTGGTTTCCCTGACCATGGTCGTTTTATCGATATTCATCTTATCCGTTTTTGTATCAGGATGTGGAAAGGCGGCCGAAAAAGCTTCTGAAAAAGCCACTGAGAAGGCTATCGAGAATGCTACCGGTGGTCAGGCCCAGGTAGACTTGAGCAAAAATGAGGTTACCGTTAAGACCGATGAAGGAACCACTAAGATAGGTGGTAGTAATGAGTGGCCGAGTCGAATCCCTTCAGACGTACCCAAGTTTTCTGCCGGTAAAATCACCGCCATATCAGAGAGCACCCCTGCCAGCGGTGGTTATCAGGTCATGGTAGGAATAGAAGGTGCATCAATGACTGATATTGAGAAGTATAAAAGTCAACTGGAATCAGCCGGGTGGAAGATAACTGCAACTACAAAAACAGAAGATGGTTATATGGTTTCGTCAGAAAAAGAAAAGAGGACTCTTATTGAAAGCTTCACCGGCAAAACCGATCAGGGCTTTTCCGGAGGTATTTACTATACTGAAGAGAAATAGCCTGGGTTAATTTTAAAACATAAAAACCAGAAGGATGAGTCAGACCACCCTTCTGGTTTTTATTGGTTTATTATTATTTCTTCTGCTCAGCCAAGATTCTAAGATTATCAAAAAGTTCAGCAGTGGTAATCATCCCTACCCCTCCTGGGACAGCACTAGCATAACTGGCCATGGCGCAAGCCCCGGGATGTACGTCTCCGGTTATCTTTCCGTTTGCATCGAAATTGATTCCGGCGTCAATAATTATCGCATTCTCTTTAACCATATCAGCAGTAATGAAATGAGATTTTCCCATTGCCGCGATTACAATGTCGGCACTCTTGATTTCTGCAGCCAGATCCCGGGTATGGGTATGGCAAACAGTTACAGTTCCATGTTCGCCAATCAGCATTACTGCCACCGGTCCGCCGAGAATGCTGCTGCGTCCAACCACCGTTACCTTTTGGCCGTCAATCTTTAAGTTATGATCCTTCAACATTCGAATGACTGCTTTGGGAGTAGTAGGTCGGATGCCAGGTTCTTTGGTTAACAATCGTCCCAAGTTGTAAGGATGAATACCTTCCACGTCTTTATGATAATCCATCACTTCAACTACCAAATCGGCATTAATATGGCTTGGGAGTGGTTTTTGAATCATTATCCCGGTTATCTCAGGATCCTCGTTCAGATTCTTTATTTGTTGCAGTAAATCTTTTTCACTGATATCAGCGGGTAAATGCATAACCCTTAGATCGCATCCTATATCCGATGCAAATTTTTTAGCTCCATTAACGTAGGCTGTTGATGGTCCTTCTGCACCTACCTGAACTATGGTCATGACCATATTCCCTTTAGCTGCCGCCTCTTTTAGCTCAGTCTTCATCTTATCCCTAATTTCTTTACCATAAATCAACAATTCCCCTACCCCCAATACTTTTTTCAGCTAAAATCAGACTTGACCTCAAAGATCCGCTGATTTTAGAAAGCCCCCACAACATGGTTAATGTGTGGATCATCTTTTTCCATCATTATTCCTATTACATCAAACCGCATATCCAAAAATGGTTGTGATGATTGATGTATATACTCCAATGCGGCTTTTCTTATATGGTCTCTCTTGGTTCTGGTAATTGCTTCTTCCGGTGAGCCAAAGCTAGTACTGGTACGGGTCTTGACTTCAACAAACACTAAAGTACGCGCTTGCTTACAAATGATATCTATTTCCCCGCTGCGGCAGTGATAGTTGCGCTGTATAATCTGGTATCCTTTTCCTTCCAGATACTGGGCTGCAATTTCTTCACCCTTATTTCCTAATTTCTTTTTCACTTTTGCTCCTATCACCAGTTGGCTCTGAAAAAGCAATGATTTCGTCTACATTATGTATGCTTAAAATATATATTTATATATTGAATAGATTCGGCTGAATCCAACCCGCTCCCCTCAACATTGTCTTTACCGGTTCGAATGTACTGCGATGAATAGCGCAAGGTCCTTTTTCTTCGAGGGCTAGACAGTGCTCGCGGGTGGCATAACCCTTGTGGTGAATAAAACCATATCCCGGATAGAGCGTGTCATAAGATTCCATTACTGCATCCCTTTCCACTTTAGCGAGTATAGATGCACACGCAATTGAAATACTTAGACTATCACCCTTAATAAGCGGATATTGATTTATATCCAGATTGGGAATTTTTACTGCATCTATGAGCAGATAATCGGGCTGAGGCTGAAGCTCAGTAACACAAATTCTCATCGCTTCACGTGTACACTGCAATATATTGTTCTGATCGATCATCCGGGAAGATATTGCTACAATTGACCACGCTACGGCAGCTTTTTTGATCTCGGTCGCCAATTCAAGGCGCTTTTTGGGGCTAACCAATTTCGAATCATTCACCCCTGGCAGAAAAAAATCACGCGGAAGTATAACCGCGGCGGCCATAACAGGACCGGCAATGGGACCTCTTCCTACCTCATCCAGGCCTGCCACTAACTGAAATCCTTGCTGATACGCCTTATTTTCATAGATTTTGAGTTTCTTAATCCGCTGCTTTTCTTGGGCCAGATCAAATTTCGGGTTTGCCATTACCGGTTGCTCCACTCCAGGTTCAATGGTTCATTCTCCACATCCGCCGCTCAAATGCGACACATTTTTTATTATAACCATCCATACATTGGTTTTCTACTTGTTCAGCCCATAGTATTATTGTATACACTCTTACGCTGTGAGTAATACCACTATGGCTGGCGTATTTGTGATAAACACAATCTCAACTAAAATATTAATAAATCGATGGTACAACGATGTATCTGCCCATATAAATATTATTTCCCGGTAGGATGGAGTGGATTAATTTAAAGGTCTGGTGTTTTTATGAGGTATGGCAGCAAGTAATGACCATACTAAGAGAACGGTCTTTCTCCCCGATTAATCTAAACTGATTGGACCCAGGTGGCCCTTGCGAAAATCCTGCAGCAGTGCAGTACAGGTTTTACCAAGGTCCAAGTGCCCCCCTTTTAGCAGGTGGCCCCGCTGCCGGGCTATTTGTTCAAGAAGTTCCATGGGGCTCTTGTCGAGATCATTCAATTTTAGTTTATTTATTAGAACAGAGGGCGCCTGGTTTTTAAGCACTTCCAGCAAATATAGAGCCACCTCATTTTCCTGGTAGGCATTTTCACCAACTATATTGAGGAGAGCCAGTTTCAAGCCCTGTTCATCATTTTCGATTTTAGGCCACATAAGTCCTGGCGTATCCATAAGTTCAATGTCCTCTCTTACTCGTACCCATTGTTTTCCTCTGGTTATGCCTGGTTTGGCACCAGTGGGAGCCATCTTTTTACCTACCAAAGCATTAAGAAAGGTGGATTTACCGATGTTGGGCACGCCCACCACCATCATCCTGACTGGTCTAACCCGCCGTCCCTTTTCGGTCATTTTTTCCGCTTGGGGTTGGTATAGATTTTTTATTGCCTGGAAAACCTCATGCATGCCTTTGCCACTAGTGGAATCCATGGCAGCAGCTGTTAATCCTTCTCCCCTTAATCTTATTAGATATCGACTGGTAGCTTCAGGATCAGCCAGGTCCATTTTGTTAAGAATAAAAAGCATTCGTCTCCGGCTGCTCATCTTTTCCAGGTCCTTATTTCGGCAGGAAAAAGGCGCCCTAGCATCCAAAAGCACAGCGACTATATCGACCAATTTTAAGTTTTGCTGTATCTCCCGTTTAGCTTTGACCATATGTCCGGGATACCAGTTTATTGCCAACTTACTCCCCCATTTGTACCATACTTGCTTAAGAAAAAAGAGAATACTGTGAAGTATTCTCCTCTCTTATAAGCCTTATCTTGAAAACCGGCCCTTTTCCTTAACCCGGGCCTTTTTACCGGTTAATCCCCGGAGATAGAAGAGTCTTGCTCTACGAACCTTGCCTCGTCTGGTTACTTCAATCTGGGCAATCTTGGGTGAATGAATCAAAAATGTCCTTTCAACCGCTACTCCGTAGGTTATTCTTCTAACCGTAAAATTCTTGGATAGACCAGTTCCCCTAATCTTCATAACCACGCCTTCGTACATCTGAATGCGTTCCCTGGTGCCTTCAACAACCTTGGTATGCACCTTAACAGTATCACCGGGGCCAAATGCGGGTAGGTCTTTTCTATAATGTTCTTCCTCGATAGAACGAATTATTTCTTGCATTATGTCTTACCTCCTTTCTGCAGGTGGTCTGCAACTCGCCGATATATTGCCACCTTTGATTACAGAACAAACCTATTCTAACATAGCTTAATGGCTATCTCAAGAAAATCCTATATGTTATACCAGGCTTCTCCTAACAGTCTGTCCAATATTATGGATACCGCGCTGCGGACCGAAAGATGATTGTACTCACTCGTTCCCGCGATCGGCTCTAAAATCCTGTCACATTGACTGAGCAACTCGCGGGCGATGCCCCAACCGGTTCCGAAAAGTATTAAATAAGAGCGGTCGGTCTCTAAAATGTCACTTCTTAGATCGCGATATTTCACCGTATCTGAATACGGGCGGGCATCGGTAGCCACCACAACAGCGTCCTGCCCTGTCTCCAGTTTTATTGCTTCGGTTACCGCTGGCAGATCCCCAACCAACCTCAACAATCGAAAGGCTTCCTGGCGGTCATTATTATACTTCCCCCCATAGCCCTCCTGCCAATAGGCCAGGATCTCTCCGGCTAATTTGTGCTGGTTTGGTGACGGGTGAACAATATACATTCCTTCCACATCATAGGTCCTTGCCGCCCGAGCAATATCATGTAAATCCAGATTGGTTATCGATGTAGTTATAATGTCCATGTTCTTGTTATACATTGGATAATGCAACAAAGCGATGTATACTTTGGAGCGCCTCACCTGACCCTAATCTCCCCGTTAAACAATATTTCTTCCAATAGCTGCCTCTCTTCTAAATCGAACTTCCTGCCAATTAATAACTCAGGTCGTTTAATCAGAGTACGCTCCAGGCTGAGTTTTCTTCTCCATAAGCGAATGTTCTCATGGTGTCCTGAGAGCAGTACGTCGGGGACTTCCATATCCTTGAATACCCTGGGTCTGGTATAGTGGGGGTATTCCAGTAAGCCCTCGGAAAAAGACTCCTCTATGGTTGACTCTTGATCACCAAGCACACCGGGAATGAGACGAGTCACCACATCTACTACCACCATGGCAGCTATCTCACCACCGCTTAGTATATAATCACCTATAGATATCTCTTCATCTACCTGGCACATGATCCTTTCATCGATGCCCTCATAGTGGCCGCATAGAAGAATCAGATGAGGTCGCGCAGCTAAATCGGTTACTATTTTTTGGTCTAGTTTTTTCCCCTGAGGGGAAAGATATACCAAATGGGAACCTGGTTTCCTGACATCATCCATCGCCCTGCATAATACGTCAGCCTTCATAACCATGCCGGCTCCCCCTCCATAGGGGTAATCGTCAACCTGCTGGTGCTTGTCCAGAGCATAATCTCTTATATTGGTGATATTTATTTCCAGCAAATTACGATCCTGGGCCCGGCCAACGATACTTTCATCAAACGGTCCGTTAAACATGGCAGGAAATAAGGTCAGGATGTCGATTATCATTATTGTTCTCCCAGCAATCCTTCCAACAGTCTAACTCGCATAAGTTGATGATTTACGTCCACGCTCAGCACAACCTGTTTTATGGCTGGTATCAGTATCTCACCGTAGGTATCGGATTTGACCACATATACATCATTGGCCCCGGTCTCGAGGACCTCGCTTAGTACCCCCAGATATCCCTTGTCAATATCCTCTACCCGCATCCCGATTAACTGGAAATGATAGTAGCTGCCATCAGGAAGAGGGTACAGCTGATCAGAGGTAACGCTCAGGAAAAGGTTGCGATATTGTTCAGCTGTTTCCATATCATCAATGTCCTGAAACTTCATTAACAAAGGTCCCTTTTGGGAAGAGCATGAAACCAGAATCAGCTCCTTGATGTCTTCCCCCCGGACTACTATAAACCTATTTCCGGATTGAAAACGTTCCGGAAAATCAGTTAGCGGTTGAACCTTAACCGAGCCCTTATACCCATGAGTACCGACTATTTTGCCTACCTTGATTAACTCCCTGGGATTCATCTGAGATGGCCTCCGACTTAATTAGCGCTTGATCCTAGATGCTAGCGCATTATCTCCACGGCTACTTTTTTGCCAGCTTTAGCTGCCGCTGCTTTTGTCAGGGTACGGATTGACTTTGCTATTTTCCCCTGTTTACCTATGACTTTGCCCATATCTTCAGGAGCAACCCGGATTTCCAGAACTACTGATCTTTCATTTTCAGTAGCAATAACTTCAACTTCCTCGGGTTTATCTACCAATGAACGGGCAATCAACTCTACTAGTTCTTTCACTTGGTTACACCCCCCGATTTTTCTCTCACTACTTGCGGGATGCCGCAAATTTACTGATAATACCTTGCTTCTGCAAGAGAGATTTGGCGGTGTCGGAAGGCTTAGCACCAGTTGCCAGCCACTTGAGTGCCTTTTCTTCATCGATCTTAATAGTAGCGGGATTGGTTGCTGGATCATAATATCCAATCTCTTCAATGAAGCGACCATCCCGAGGAGTTCTCGAATCAGCTACTACAACACGATAAAATGGATTCTTTTTAGCTCCCATTCTCTTTAATCTAATTTTTGTTGCCATGTTTTCACCTCCTTGAATATGTTCTAAATTAAAACCTGGGCTGTCTTTTGCCAATTTGATTTGATCACGACCTACCAGGTGTTAAGTCCATCTAAAATGGCAGCTTGATGTTGGGAAAACCTGGCCTTTTACCTTTCTTGCCAGCCATATCGGTAAATTGTTTCATCAATTTACGAGCATCCTCAAATTGTTTTACTAAACGATTAACGTCTTGAACCTTCGTGCCGCTACCCCGGGCCACTCTCTTTTTCCGGCTGCCATTAAGGATATTAGGATTCTGCCTTTCAGCAGGTGTCATCGATTTAATGATTGCCTCTACATGAGATAATTCTTTTTCATCAATCTCGCCCTGCATGGATTTCGCATGTTTGCCCATGCCCGGGATCATACCCAGTAAATCCTCAAGGGGCCCCAAAGATCTGACCTGTTGCATCTGCTGCAGGAAATCGTCTAAGGTAAACTCCTGTTGCCGAATTTTTCTCTCCATTTCCCGGGCTTGCTTCTGATCAAAGCTATCCTGGGCTTTTTCTACCAAAGTTAAGATGTCCCCCATGCCAAGAATGCGCGATGCCATTCTATCCGGATGGAATACTTCCAAAGCATCCAGCTTTTCACCCATTCCCACTAATTTAACCGGGCACCCGGTTACTGCCTTGACTGATAAAGCAGCCCCGCCACGGGTATCGCCATCCAACTTGGTTAGAATTACACCGGTCAAGGCCATATCACTATTAAATGCTTGGGCTACATTGACGGCATCCTGTCCGGTCATGGCATCTACTACCAACAGTATCTCCTGAGGATTAATTATTTCCTTGATATTTTTCAGTTCATCCATTAACTCCTGGTTAATATGCAATCTACCCGCTGTATCAACAATAACTATGTCGCGGCTGTTATTGTGGGCAAATTCCAAAGAAGCGGCAGCGATTTTAACCGGATCCTCCTGGCCCATTGAAAATACCGGAACCCCTACTTGTTCCCCTAATACCTGCAACTGTTTAATAGCGGCAGGACGATAAACATCACAAGCAACTAAAAGCGGGCGTCGTCCCTGTTTTACTAAGCTTTTGGCCAGTTTGGCCACAGTCGTAGTCTTACCAGCTCCCTGCAGTCCTACTACCATAAACACAGTAGGTGGTTTGGGGGACATGATTAATCTGTTTTCTGCCTCCCCCATCAATCTGGTCATCTCGTCGTGAACAATCTTTATAACCTGTTGTCCGGGTGTTACACTCTGTAATACTTCATGGCCGACTGCTCTCTCGCTGACTGTTGCTACAAAATCTTTTACGACTTTATAGTTTACATCGGCTTCCAGGAGAGCCAGACGGACTTCACGCATAGCGAGTTTAACATCCTGCTCGGTTATTCTACCTTTGCCACGCAGTTTTCTGAAAACTTCCTGCAACCGGTCGGATAAACCTTCAAAAGCCACACCATTTCTCCTTTGCTTACAATTGGTTGGAAATCTCAGTGATCAGTGCTATCGCATGGTTTAACTTGCTGTTACCCACACCACATTCTGCCAGTAATGTCTGGAGCTCATCCAGCCTCTGCCGGGTGTGCTGGAATTTAGCTACTAATCCGAGCTTATCCTCGTATTCCTGTAATATGCCCTCACTTCGTTTCACCAAATCATATACAGCCTGCCGGCTGGTATTCATACTATCGGCGATTTCAGACAAGGACCAGTCATCTTCATAATGCATATTCAGTACATCCTGTTGCTTGGCAGTTAACAACGGACCGTAAAAATCTTTGAGAAGTATAACATGGCTGATTTTTTCCAGCATGTGTCTCGCTCCTTGTTCGTAAAGCTTTTTTGCTTTACCCAACAAATTTTAGACTGTCATAATTGAACTGTCAAGCTTTATGCTTTATTAATAATCTTAAACCTTTACTTTTTTTGCGTAAAAATACAAAATACCATTAGAATGATTATATATACAGACATTATTAATAGAAGTATTGGAGCGGGTGATTTATGGAAAAGATCGGGCTAGTAGCTGACAGCGCTTGTGACTTACCGGAAAAATACATCAAGGAATATAACATTAATATCCTGCCTTTAAAGGTTATTTATCCACACGGAGAATACTCCGACCGGGTCGATATCCAACCCGAGGACGTCTATAAACGAATGCCCGGTGAAATCCCGAGTACCTCCATGCCCAATATTCAAGAAATAAAGGCGGTTTTTGAAAATTTACGGCGAGACGGTTTTACCCATATCTTAGCTTTGACTTTATCAAGCGGGCTATCCGGAACCTTCCAGGCAATGGAATTGGCTGCGCGTGATTTCGAAGATATTATCATCAAGGTCTATGATACCCGTACCCTTTCAATGGCTACCGGTTGGATGGTTTTGGATGCAGCGCGAAACATTATGAGCGGACTCAGTTTTAACACAGTAATGGAGAAGCTGAATAACCTCCAACCTAAGGTTCGGGCTTTTTATGTTCTGGAAACCCTGGAATACCTTCGTAAAGGAGGTCGGATTGGACAAGTAGCCGGGATGCTGGGGGAACTCCTGCAGTTAAAGCCGATTATCGGGGTGAATAAGGAAGGTGTGTACTATACTCATGCCAAGGTAAGGGGAAGAACCAAATCGATCGAAAGACTAATGCAGTTGGTAGTAGATTCTGTAGGTAACCGGCCTTTTAGCCTAGCAGTCATGCATGGAGGGGCCCGGGAAGTAGGCGAACAGGTAGCTGCTAAATTGAGCAAAATGTCTAATCTGAAGGAATTTATCTTCTCTGATATCAGTCCTGCTCTGGGGGTGCATACTGGACCCGGTTTGTTAGCTGTCTGTTTTTATGAATCTTAGGATTTGGTCTCGGTGTGGTGTAAACAGGTCTCTAAACGCAAACTGCCTGTAGAAATAAAACCGATTTTGCCGAATGAGTCCAGCCAAAAGATATTTTGACTGAATTTATCTGTATCCTAATATTTTCCATAAAGTTATAATGGTCTCACATTAGTAATGGGAGACCATTTTATATGCCCAAATTACGGCTAGCCATAATAATTTCGATATTGATCATCATTTGCTGGGTGCCACAGTCCCTTGCTCCCACATTACAAGACCATCAAGCCGTATCTGAGCGCACAATAATAATAGATGATATTGTTAATGATTTTCAGCTGTTGAGTTTATTGGTTAGGGATATTTCCATCTATGATCAGTACTTAATTACCAACCACGCCTATAATTATGATTCTGCTGCTGACTACCTGGCCCAGGGTTTTGATCAAATCCTGGCACAAACCATAATCGCATATTATTTCATCTACGTCCCCGAACTCGACCAGTTAGCAGTTGTACCCATTGAATCCATACCGATCATTACTTTTGCTGACGAACCTTATATGGAGGTCCACCACTTGTCCCCTCAAAAACTAGTAATTAATCGTTTCTATAGCGATTGCTATATACACGGGGACTGTTATTTGTATCAAATTACAGCTCGGTTCAATGGCGAGCGCTGGATTATCATGGACCTGAGGTTAAATCCTGCTTCTTAATTCTAGAGGCATTGCTTTACGCGACGAAGCAAGAGTTCTACACAAAGACTAATATTCTCAGGCACATATATTTTTAACCTGTCCCGATAGTAGAAGTTAAAAAGGTTCCTTTTTATGGCAGTGTCATCTAGCCCTTGGTCCAGCATTTCTTTTATCATATCAAAGGCATTCTGGGCTGTATCCAGAGCCCTTTGGTAAAACCGCGGAACTTCATCGCCTACCCAGATTCTTTCATGAGGAATGGCCAGGATTTTGGTCGGATACTTCATTAGCTTTTGGATGCTATCCATGTATAGATGAAAATCCTGGAAGAAAATAGGGAATATTGATTGATCTGAAATCTGAAAACCGGCTGTATCAGACGGAAACATAACCTGGTCAACGGGCAGGTAAAATGCCAGGTTGCAGGGACTATGACCAGGAGCATCAATCACTTCCAGTTTCAATCCCTGGTCCAGGTCTATGTAGTCCCCCCCTTCAATTATGGTATCAACCGCTATTTCTGCCGGTGCAGGTGTTATTACCTCTTCGTTTATGATTCCTTCCTGTTTCAGCAAATCCGACATTCTATCGTCTTGGGCGAAAAAGTTTCTTAATATTTTAGGGTTAGCTAATACCTTCTTAGCTTCCTCGCTGGCAGCCAGTTGTGC
>JAXDBN010000140.1:0-12953 GCA_034678805.1 Syntrophomonadaceae bacterium | reverse complement strand
CGCCGTTATGAGCCTGACCAGCTCTTTTTTGCCCTGCAGGGAGAAAAATTTGATGGCCATGATTATGTCGATGCGGTTATCAAGTCGGGGGCGGCAGCGGTAGTGGTTTCCAACCCGCAGAAATTGGATTTATCATATAAGGACAGCGATACAGCTGTAATATTGGTGGACGACACGGAGGCGGCATTGCAGCGCCTTGCTTCCTGTTACCGCTGCCAGTTTAGTATTCCAATAGTAGCTGTAACCGGAAGCGTAGGTAAGACTACTACCAAAGACATATTGGCCGTTTGCCTGTCCCCCGAGTTTGTAGCTCTAAAAACCCCGGGGAATTACAACAATGAAATTGGTTTACCGCTGACTATATTGAGCTTAGAGCAGCATCATCAGGCGGCAGTGGTCGAATTGGCCATGCGTGCTCCCGGGCAGATACGCCAACTGGCAGGTATTTTAAGGCCGACCCATGCCATTATTACTAATGTCGAGCCAGTCCATTTGGAGACTATGGGCAGCCTCGAAAACATTGCCCGGGCCAAGTGTGAATTATTGGAATTCATTGCCGAAGACAAGTTCGCTCTGATTAACGGTGACAGTCAATTATTGCTGGAAGCAGCCAACCAGTACTCGTGCATTAAATATACATTTGGATATAGCAACAGCTGTGATATTCAAATTTTGGGAGTTAACCAAGCATCGTCAGGTATACATATTAATCTTGGCTTATGGGGCAGACCAGAAGATTTTTATTTCCCGGTACCCGCTCCAAAGTTAGCCACCAACCTGGCATCGGCAATCGCCTGTGCCTACTTATGGGGATTAAGTCCGGAAAAAATTAATCATGGCTTACGGTTATATCAGAGCAGTGACAACCGTCTGAATATTACCAACCTGGCAGCAGGGGGTACCATCATTAATGATACCTACAATGCCAATCCGGTTTCAATGGTAGCTGCGTTGGAAGTATGCCATGATATAAGCAATGGCCGCAAGACGGCAGCAGTACTGGGTGATATGCTGGAACTGGGTGACTATGAGCAGGAAGGGCATATATTAGTCGGACGTCGCGCTGCTCAATTGAATATAGATTTATTGGTGACAGTTGGCGATAGAGCTGCATATATTGCTCAGGGTGCGCTAAGCAGTGGATTGTCACCTAATCGAGTGGTTGCCTTCAAAGAGCGCGAAGAAGCTTTAAATTGGATAAAAAGCAACATTGAGCAGAAAGATGTGGTATTATTCAAAGGTTCACGTGGTATGCGCCTGGAAGAACTCTTGCAGGGATGGCTGGGCCGAACCTAACTCGGAGGTAAAACGATGCATGACTACATAATAAATGCTTTATTGGCTGCCGGTGTGGCCATACTTATTTCTTTATTTATGGGTCCCTTTATGATCCCCTTCTTGAGACGGCTAAAAGTGGGACAGAGTATCAGGGAAGATGGGCCCCGCAACCATTATATTAAAGCTGGAACCCCAACTATGGGTGGAATAATTATTATTACAGCGGTCATGGTAACCAGTTTTTTATTTGCTGGCAGCAGCAAGGAGGTCTTGATAGCGGTACTATTGACATTGTGTTTTGGGGGAATTGGCTTTTGGGATGATTACATTAAAGTAGTGTTAAAAAGATCATTGGGTTTGAGGGCTAGAGAGAAACTGATTTTACAGCTGGTAATTAGTTTTGTGTTTGGATTGCTGGTTGTGTATGGACTAGGGCGGGGAACAGAAGTAATTGTTCCGTTCACCGGAAAGATCATAGACATTGGCTATTTGTATTTACCCTTCATAGTCCTGGTTTTAATATCAGGCGCGAACGCGGCTAACTTAACCGATGGCCTGGACGGCTTAGCAGCAGGGGTGACATTTTTTATTGCTCTGGCCATGGGTCTGATTTGTATCATGACCGGCCATGGCAATTTATTGATATATAGTTGTGCCCTGGCTGGAGCATGCCTGGGGTTTTTATATTTTAATCACCATCCAGCCCGGGTCTTCATGGGAGACACCGGATCAATGGCATTAGGTGCAGCAGTAGCGGCTATTGCAGCCATAACCAGGTCGGAACTAGCTCTGATATTTATAGCTGGTGTATATGTTATAGAGACTCTCAGCGTTATTATTCAGGTAATATCATTTCAAGCTACCAGGAAGAGGGTATTCTTAATGGCGCCCTTGCATCATCATTTTGAGCTTAAGGGTATGTCCGAGACCAGGGTCGTATATCTGTTCTATGGATTAGCGGTAGCCTTCGTGCTAATTGGATTATTGGGATTCAGAAATATAGGATAGGTGGCGAAACAATGCCTTTCAACGGAAAAAGGATTTTGATTGTCGGGATGGCCCGCAGTGGCATGGCAGCAGCCCAAGCCCTCTGTAAAAGAGGAGCGATTGTCGCTGCTTATGATGCTAAGCCCCCGGACGCTCTTGAGCAGGAAATAAGGATATTAGATTCATTGAGTATTTCAGTTTTTGCCGGGGTATTACCTTCGCTTACTGTCCAGGAATGGGACATGGTAATAGTAAGTCCAGGTGTTCCTTTAGATATAGAAATAATTGTGGAAGCTTATAAGCTGGGAATACCGGTCATCGGGGAGTTGGAACTGGCGTATCAGCTTAAGTCGGAGCAGGTAAAAATCTATGCCATTACTGGAACGAATGGTAAGACCACCACTACAGCATTATTGCACTATATTCTGCAGCAGGCTGGCCGGCGTACAGGGGTGGGAGGTAATATCGGAACAGCCTTGTGCAGCCTGGTTGAAGATATGACCGCTGGCGAATTAGTTGTGGAGGTTTCTAGCTTTCAATTGGAGACCATCGAGTCATTTCACCCTCATATAGCCGGAGTTCTGAATATCACCCCGGATCATTTGGACCGCCATAAAACCTTTGAGGGATATGTGAAAATTAAGAGCAGGATATTTAGCCAGCAAAAAGAAGAAGATTGCCTTGTGCTGAATTATGAAGATGAGCGGGTCCGGTCCTTCAAGGATACGGCCAAATCGAGAGTAGTATTTTTCTCCACCGACACGGTTTTGGACCAGGGAGTATTCGCAGCGAATGGAAGCATATATGTGGCAGAAAATGGGGCTCAAATCAAGGTAGCTTCATTAAAGGATATATTCCTTCGGGGTAAACATAACCTGGAGAATATACTGTGTGCGGTGGCTATGGCATGGAATGCCGGTATCAGAGAAGCGGTTATCAGCAAGTCTTTAAGTAGTTTTAAAGGCGTAAGGCACCGTTTAGAACAGGTTGCGGAGCATAACGGTGTTCTTTACATCAACGACTCTAAAGGCACCAATCCTGATTCGACTATTAAGGCTTTGGAATCCTTTGAGGAACCAATAATCCTCATTGCCGGCGGCCGGCCCAAAGGAGGGGACTACACAAAGGTAGCCACTTTGATGGCGGCTAAGATCAAGGCGTTATTGCTGCTGGGCGAAGCGAAAGACATCATTAAAGCAGCAGTAATGGATCAGGGCTTTAGGAATATATATGAGGTAGATGATTTAGTAGCAGCAGTGAACAAAGCAAGTGAGTTAGCCACTGCAGGGGACGTAGTATTGCTGTCCCCCGCCTGCGCTAGCTGGGATCAGTTCCCCAGCTATGAGCATCGCGGCGATCTGTTTTGCCAACAGGTTAAAAAAATAATAAATCAGGACCGTAGTTAGTTCTTAGGGAGGCTGTTTATGAGGCTGAAAAAAGGGCCGCCTGACTTTATTTTATTTATAGCTGCCTTTACCCTGCTGGGAATCGGATTAGTCATGGTTTTCAGTTCCAGTGCGGTGACCGCCAATGTTAATTACGGAGATGCCTATTACTTTTTCAAGAAGCAATTAATGTGGGCTGTTATTGGTATAGCAGCTATGATTGTGGTAATGAAATTGAATTTTACCCGTCTGAAGGATTTTGCCATACCCTTAATGATATTTTCCATAATCTGTCTCATATTGGTTGTTACTCCTCTTGGGGTGGACGTAAAGGGATCAAGCCGCTGGTTTGCTTTAGGACCTATGAGGTTTTCGCCTTCTGAACTGGCCAAGGTATCCATGGTAATGTTTTTGGCGCGAGCCATGGAAATGAAGCTGGGGAAGATTACCTCCTTTACAGCAGGAGTGCTGCCCTTTTTGGCTATGGTAGTGATAACTTGCGGATTAATAATGCTGCAACCCGACTTAGGTACGGCTTTTACCATAGCGGCGACAGTTTTCTTTATGTTATTGGTCGCAGGGGCCAAGTGGTCACACCTTGGTGCCATAATGCTAACTGGTATTGGCGCCGTTGCTGCAGCCATTGCCGTAGCTCCTTACCGGATGGAGCGGGTTGTTGCTTTTCTAAATCCATGGAAATATGCCAGCGATGAAGGTTTCCAAACCATTCAATCCCTATATGCGCTTGGATCAGGGGGGTTGTTTGGTATGGGTTTGGGCCGAAGCCGGCAAAAGTTTTTTTATTTGCCGGAACAACATACCGATTTCATATTCGCTATCTTAGGGGAAGAACTTGGTTTCATTGGGTGCACGGTTGTGGTTGCCCTATTTTTGCTTTTTGCCTGGCGCGGGTATAAAATTGCTATAAATGCGCCGGATAATTTCTCCAGGTTGCTAGCGGCGGGGCTTACGACCATTATAGTGTTTCAAGCAATAGTAAACATTGCAGTAGTATCAGGAGCTTTACCAGTTACAGGTATTACTCTTCCGTTCATTAGCTACGGAGGGACATCACTTCTATTTACCATGGTGATGGTAGGATTGCTGCTGAATATATCGCGATACAGTTCGCAGACTTAGAAGGGAGTGATAACGTGAAAATAATACTAACCGGGGGTGGAACAGGTGGCCACATATACCCGGCCCTGGCAATTGCCAGCGAATTAAAAAACAGGCTTCCAGATATTGACTTGCTTTATGTTGGCACAGCCAGAGGTTTGGAAAATAAAATCGTACCACGCAGCGGTATCCCCTTCAAAACCGTTGATATTACCGGCATCGATCGTTCCTCGATGCTGAAATCGGGCAAAACTCTCCTTAAGTTCCCGGGCAGTTTTCTGCAAGCCCGAGAAATTATCAAAGAATTTGGGCCCGATATTATAGTTGGAACTGGTGGTTATGTTTCTTTTCCAGTAGTGTTTTCGGGAACCTTTATGGATGTCAAGACAGTAATCCATGAACAAAACGCCATACCTGGCTTGGCCAACCGAAACCTGGCCAAAAGGGTGGATTCTGTGTTGCTAACATTTCCAGAAGCGGGTCAATACCTGAGCCCTAAAAGAGTAAAGGTAACGGGTTTGCCAGTACGGCAGCAAATTTTGGCTATGCATGAAAAAATAAAACAATCTCGTCCAGTGAGAGATAAGTTTACTTTGCTGGCTTTCGGTGGCAGCCTGGGGTCACAAAGCATTAATCAGGCTATGATACCGGTTATAGACCGGTATAGAAATATAGAAATGAATTTTATTTGGATAACGGGTGAATCTGGTTATGAGGAAATGACCCGGGAATTACACAAAAAGCTGGATGTAAAGGCTATGAAATGCGGATTGGATATGGTTCCGTATAAATACGATATGGAAGAAGCTCTTGCAGTGGCCGATCTTGCGGTTTGCCGGGCCGGTGCCAGTACAGTTTGCGAGCTTGAACTGCTGGGCCTGCCGGCAATATTTGTGCCGTATCCATATGCGGCCGAGAATCACCAGGAAAAGAACGCCCGGGCATTGGTAGCAAAAGGGGCGGCCGAGATGGTTATAGACGAATTTTTGGATGGGGACAGCTTATATAAAAATGTTGACCGCTTGAGAAAGGATCCTTCCCTATTGAAGGAAATGGGACAAAATATGTTAAAAGAAGCTCGTCCTAATGCTTTGAACGAAATTGTCGATGAAATTTTGTCTATATAATCTTATTTTTGCGAAAGATTATTAGTGTACGGGTAGAAGACAAGCTTGGTTACGCTTTATGTAACCACTTTTCTTAATTATGCATACTATAGACTGAATCATAAATTGTTTATGATCAAAGGAGATGACTAAATGGCCACGGAATCGCGGTTATGGGTTCATATGGTTGGAATAGCAGGAGCCGGAATGAGCGGCATTGCCCGGGTGCTTTGTGAGCAAGGGATTCAGGTAAGCGGTTCGGATTTGCAGACTAATGGCATTACATCACAACTAGAGAATATAGGCATTAAGGTTTATAAAGGCCATTCTGCATCTAACCTGGAAGAGGGGGTCAATTTAGTCGTCATCTCGTCGGCAATTCCTGCCAATAACATCGAGGTGCAGGAGGCTGAAGCCAGAAATATCCAGGTAATAAAGAGAGGTCAAATGTTGGCCCGTTTGGTGAATGAGTACCGTGGTCTGGCCGTAGCTGGGGCGCATGGAAAGACTACCACTACGTCGATGTTGTATTCGGCCCTGGTAGGGTGCGGTATTGATTCTACCTTTATTGTGGGGGGGGAAATACAGGGTACGGATTTACATGCCCATCTCGGAAAAACGGATTATTTTGTAACAGAAGCCGACGAGAGTGATGCATCGTTTCTGGAGATCAAACCCTATGCCGCTATAGTCACTAATGTAGAAAATGATCACCTGGATTTTTACCAATCCATGGACAGATTGGAAGCAGCTTTTCAGAAGTTCTTGTCCCAAGTGGTGCCCAATGGATTTGCTTTATTATATGGGGGCGATGTGATTCTAAAGCGCATCCGACAGAATCTATCCACCCGAATCCTGATGTATGGCGAAGATGATGACAGCTTGGATTATTTTTATACTAATTGGCAACCTATAGGTATGGGGTCCTCATTCGATTTTTATAAGGGTAAAGAATTCTTAGGGCAGATGAAATTATCCATTCCCGGCCAGCATAACGTCCTAAATGCCGTAGCAGCAGCCGCGGTAGCGTTAGAATTGGGGCAGGATTTCCACAAAGTAGCCAATGCCCTGCAAGATTTTCCGGGAGCCAAACGACGCTTTCAGGTTATGGCAGCAAAGAATGCAATTACTATAGTTGATGATTATGCTCATCACCCTACGGAAATCCGTGCTACCATCAGAGCTGCCCGGCAATTTCATCAGAATAGATTAATTGTAGTGTTTCAGCCTCATCGCTACACACGAACCAAGCTGCTTGCGGAACAATTCGGAGATGCCTTTCGGGAAGCTGATTTGGTGGTAGTAACTGATATTTATTCGGCGGGGGAGCCGCCCCTGGAGAACATCACAGGCGAGTTGGTATACCAGGCAGCTCAAGAATCAGGCTGTAATGCGAAGTATGTTCCTGATCTCGACTCTGCCGAAGAATTCATCAAAGAAATTCTGGCGCCCAACGATCTCCTCATAACCATGGGAGCGGGGGACGTTTGGAAAATAGGGGTTAGGTTGGCTGACAGGATATAGACACCTTTTGGTTTCATTTTAGTGGGGGTGTTATTTTGGAAAAATTACTGGTACGGGGCGGAAAGCCCCTAAAAGGTCAGGTTGAAATTAGTGGTTCCAAGAACGCTATCCTTCCAATCATGGCTGCCAGTTTAATGAGTTCCGGAGAGGTTATTCTAAATGGGGTCCCGGAGTTGGAAGATATAAAAGTGATGTCTGAGGCTCTGGCACTATTGGGTGCTAAGGTAAAAAGGGAAGGTAATGTATTAGTTATAGATGGAAGATCAGCAGATAGTTATGAGCTCCCGGAAAATATATCAAGGCGGATGAGAGCGTCCAACCTGGTTATGGGACCTCTGCTGGGCAGGTTTAAACAGACCCGGGTTGCTTATCCAGGTGGATGTGCTATTGGATCACGGCCAATGGATCTGCATCTTAAAGGTTTCAGAAATATAGGTTACCAAATTACTGAAGAACATGGACTGATGGTCGGAAAAGCTGCCTCCGCACAGGGAAAAGAGATCATGTTGGATGTACCTAGTGTAGGTGCTACGGAAAATATCATGATGGCGGCGGCTATGACACCGGGTACAACCATAATTAGAAATGCTGCCAGGGAACCGGAGATTGTTGATCTGCAGAATTTCTTGAACCGTATGGGTGCAAAGATTAAGGGAGCCGGCCTTGATACGGTACGAATAGAAGGTGTCACCAGTCTGGGGAGTGTAGAGCACACAGTTATTCCTGACCGGATTGAAGCTGGCACTTATATGGTAGCAGGGGCAATCAGTCGTGGTGATGTGTGGGTAGAAAATGTGGTAATCGAACACTTACAGCCACTGATGGCTAAATTAGCTGAAATAGGGGTTGAGGTTGTTCCTTGGTCCGGAGGTATCAGGGTAGTGGGTAACGGGTTTTACAAATCTACTGATATTAAGACCATGCCTTACCCCGGTTTCCCTACTGATATGCAGGCCCAGATGATGGTTTTGCTGGCTACTGTTCCAGGAACCAGCATTATAGTTGAGACTATTTTTGAGAACCGATTTATGCATGTGCCAGAGCTTCGCCGCATGGGAGTGGATATTAGGATTGAAGGACGGGTAGCCATAATCAGTGGTAGAAGGAATTTACAAGGAACCGCTGTTGAGTCTACTGATTTACGGGCTGGAGCAGCGCTAATTTTGGCGGGCATATTTGCAGAAGGGGAAACCCAGATAGGCAAGTTGGAACATATCGATAGAGGTTATGAAAGGATTCATGAAAAGTTGCGAACGCTGGGTGCGGATGTAGAACGCATATGCTCTTAGACAAGTGTTTGCGTAATATTGACAAATGAGGATACGGTTTGAAATTATAGGGAGGCGTGGAATCAAGCCCCCTTTTTTTTGTGCCGATATTTTATATATTGAATCGACTAATTAATAATCAGTTGCATGAACCCTTTATTTTTGCTTGCTTCAATATCTGCCAATTCTCTGCTATAATTTGCTCTATGAAATGCGAGGATTAATAGATGGGAAGAGGAATTTGTGAATCGTAAAAAACTTCCACGGCTATTCAGTTTTGTGCTGCTGGCACTCATTGTCCTGCTATCCGTGTATTTATTTATGCATAGTTCAATATTTGCGATATCAGAGGTTAAAGTAAGCGGGAACGAAAAGGTTTCGCAAGATGAAATACTGGCGCTGTCGGGGGTATCGCCCGGAATTAACATATTTCAGTTCAATGAAAAGGCCGCTGCCCGGGCTATTGAAGTTCATCCTATGATAAAGCAGGCTGAAATTAAAAGAAAACTAATGGGTGAAGTCGATATAAATGTTACTGAGAGACAAGTTTGGGCGGTTATTCCTTATAATGACATATTCCTATGTATCGATGATGGAGGGGTATGTTTTGACAAACTGAATCGTGTGCCAGTGGATAGCGAGCTGATAATCACCCTGGAAACAATGCCGGAGTATGTTAACCTTGGGCAATCAGTTAATTTCCAGGCTACTGATATGATAAGGCAGGTTTGGCAGGCAATTCCTGCTGACCAGCATGCCTTAATATCTGAAATCTATTACCAAAATGATGCCACATTAAGAGTCTATACCCTAAAGGGCACTGAAGTGCGATTCGGAGATCTGGACAGATTGGATGAGAAAATAAAAACCTTTAGTGAAGTACTCCAGATTGAAAATGACCTGGATGCAAAAGGCTCCGATGAATTGGATTATGTAGATATACGTTTTAAGGGCGAACCTGTCCTGAAAACTAAAGGATAGAAGGTGAAAAAATGAGGGAAACCAGCGGTAAGATAGCTATAATGATCATATGTGTAATAGTTGGTATAATGCTTTCGGTACAATACCGGACATCAGAAAGCTATGGCCCCAACCTTAGAACTACCAGGGTGGACGATTTGGCTTCTATCAATAGCTCCCTTATGAAAGAAAACCAGAATCTCTCCGAAGAAATTGTAGAACTCAGAGAGAAACTAACCAATGTAAGCAGTGAAAGTCAGCTGAATGCAGACTTACAAGCCGAATTAAAAAAATCGAATATAGCTGCTGGAGTGACAGCAGTAACTGGACCGGGGATAATCGTAACCCTTAACGATAATCCCCGTGCTCTGCAGCCTGGGGATGATCCCAACGCCTATCTTGTTCATGACAGTGATATTTTGAGTATTGTTAACGAGATAAAGGCATCAGGGGCAGAAGCCATATCAGTAAATGATCAAAGAATTATTGCCATGTCGGAAATAAGATGTGCTGGAACAACGATATTGGTCAATTGGAATAAAATTGGACCGCCATTTGTGATCAAGGCGATTGGTAACCAACAACTCCTGGAAAGCGGTCTTACCATTAAAGGTGGTAAGTTGGATGAGTTGAATTCGTTTGGATTGCAAACCCAATTAGTCAGGAATAACAACATAGAAATACCTGCCTATAGTGGTTCAATAAAATTCCAATATACGACTCCTAAACAAAAGTAAGAAGGGTGATCGTAAGCATGTGGTGGATAACTTTACTGTGTTTGGCGCTGGGACTGTTTATTGGTTATCAATTACCTATATTTCTGCCGGCGTCGATGGTGGAATATGTATCAATTGGTGTTCTAGCTGCTTTGGATTCGGTGTTCGGCGGCATCCGGGCTTTTATGGAGGACGCCTTCGATGCTACCATATTTATTACCGGCTTTTTTACAAACTCATTGCTGGCAGCTGCTTTTGCTTACCTGGGCGATAAATTAGGGCTTGAGTTGTATTTGGCCGCGGTGGTGGTTTTTGGAGTAAGGCTGTTCCAGAATATGGGAATAATACGTCGATATTTACTGAAAAAGTACTGATAAAAAAAAGACCCTAAAAAAGGAAAATAGATGCGTTTGTAGTATTTAGATGGTAGAAACCAAATAAGGAGTGCTGAGAAATTATCAAACGCAACATTGCAGTGGGTTTAGATGTTGGTACCGGTGAAGTCAAAGCGGCGCTGGGGGTTATGAACCATCTCCGGGAGGTAAACGTGCTGGGGATAGCTCGTACACCTTCGTCAGGTTTACGAAAAGGAAACATTATTGACATAGAAAGCACCGCTCGCTCCATAGACCAGTGTCTAAATGAGTTGGAGAGACTCACAGGTATTGATATTATCAGCACGGTAACTGGTTTTTCCAGTGTTAGCATGGGAGCAGCGAACAACCATGCGGTAATAGCGGTAGGTAATCCGGAAAAGGTCGTCAACAAAGAGGACAAAGAAAGGGTTTTGCAGTCAGCTGTCAATATTGCCCTGCCCCCGGATAAAACCATCGTTCAGGTTGTAGAGAGGCAATATGTGATCGATGGCTACGATGGCGTAAATGACCCGGTGGGAATGGTAGGTACCCGTTTAGAAGCGGAAGCTCTGCTGATTTACGCGGCAACTGCAGCTCTGCAGAATTTACAAAGAAGTACGCAGCGAATTAACCTTCAAATCGATCAGGTAGTATATAATCAGCTGCTTATAGCTGAATCAGTCTTAATGCCAGCCGAAATAGAGATGGGTGTTGCGCTGATTGATATGGGGGCTGGCACTACTGAACTAAGCATATTCATTAATGGCACTATATCAGCAACATCGGTGCTGCCTATCGGGGCTGACTATATCACCAAGGACCTGGCCATTGTACTGAGAACATCACTTGAAGAGGCGGTCCGTGTCAAAGAGCAGTTTGGTTTGGCATCCGCCGAATTAGCCCCAGAAGACGTAATGGTTGAAATCCATAACATTCAAGGCAATGAAACCAAGCAGGTTCCCCAGAAATTGGTGGCAGAAATTATTTCCGCGCGGGTGTTGGAAATGTTGGAAATGATTTATACTGAATTACAACAGTTAGGTGATATACATAAAATAGCTGGAGGAGTTGTTTTTACCGGAGGAGGAGCGCAACTACAGGGTTTTATACCTCTAATGGAGGATTATTTGGAGGTTCCAGTTCGACTGGGCAGGCCAGATAATATTAAAGGACTCAGCTCGGAATTAAATCAGCCTCAAAATTCTGTTGCCTTGGGAGGTTTGATGTATGGTCTCAAGAGTCTGGACCCCGCGCTGATTGAGAGCCAACCAGGGGTTTCCAGTGTTTTTCATCGGATTAATGATTGGTTTAAGGACTTATTTTCTTAATTATTGAGGAGGGTATAACATGCCGTTGGATTTCGATGTGGAGATGCAGCAGTTTGCCGACATTAAGGTAATAGGCGTTGGCGGCGGGGGGAGCAATGCCATAAACAGGATGATTGAGGCCAATTTGAAAGGTGTAGAATTTATAGCGGTTAATACAGATTCGCAAGCCCTTCAATTATCGAAGGCTGAAAAGAAAATACAGGTCGGAGGAAAATTAACCAAAGGTTTGGGAGCAGGTGCCGATCCTGAGGTAGGTATGAAAGCCGCTGAAGAAAGCGAAGATGAGCTTGTCAGAGCATTGCAGGGTGCGGATATGGTTTTTGTCACTGCCGGTATGGGCGGGGGAACTGGCACAGGTGGAGCTCCTATTATTGCTCGTGTTGCCAAACGTTTAGGCGCGCTTACGGTAGGCGTTGTTACTAAGCCCTTCCTGTTCGAAGGCCGGAAAAGAAATTTGCAAGCCGAAAAAGGCATACAAGCCTTGAAGGAAGAAGTGGACAGCCTCATTACTATCCCCAATGACAGGTTACTGCAGGTGGTTCAGAAGAATACCCCGGTGAATGACGCATTTAGGGTTGCCGATGATATACTCCGTCAGGGAGTACAAGGAATATCTGATTTGATTGCCATTCCAGGTCTGATCAACTGTGACTTTGCCGATGTACAAACAGTAATGAAGAATACCGGGTCAGCGTTGATGGGAATTGGACAAGCCAAAGGTGAGAATCGTGCCGCCGAGGCAGCCCGGCAGGCTATATCAAGCCCCTTGTTGGAGACATCCATTGAAGGAGCGAAGGGAGTCCTGTTTAATATCAGCGGGGGCGAAGATCTGACTTTGTTCGAAATCCAGGAAGCCGCTGCTATTATCCATGAATCTGCCGATGCTGAGGCCAACATAATATTCGGGGCCAACACCGATGAGTCCC
>JAXDBN010000139.1:0-2508 GCA_034678805.1 Syntrophomonadaceae bacterium | reverse complement strand
TTATCGCCTGATTCCGGCCCTACGGTGGCCTCACGGACCATTATGATCGTGGGCCGATTGCTGCAGGATTGCTGCGAGGACATGAAGGTCCGCTGGGAGGAACCGGAATTTGAGGTGTTCAGGGATTATAAATACCCGGTGGGACTCAGTTGGGACAAAGAAAAATTCGTGGGCCATGCCTACCCGGAATATTCATGGGGAGCCAATGTAGTGGAGGTTGAAATTGATCCCCTGACTTTCATGATTGATGTCAAGGGTATTTATGCCGTGTATGATATCGGAACACCGATAGATAAAAAGATAGTCCAGGGGCAGATTGAAGGCGGTCTGGTCCAGGGATTAGGTTATGGCTGTATCGAGATCCTCAATATGGCAGGCGGGAAAGTGGTGCAGAACAACCTGACCAACTATATTATCCCCACAGCCATGGATTGTCCGCCCATCAAATGCAGAATTATCGATGATAACCCATATCCTGATGGCCCCTTTGGTGCCCGGGGTCTTGGCGAATTACCCGTGGTTGGTGTAGCTCCGGCCCTGGCTCTGGCAGTCCAAGATGCCATCGGCAAAAAGATTAATAAGATACCCCTGACTCCCGAGTACATTATGGAGTTGATGAACAGTGCAGATGACGATTAGATTCGAGCTCAATGGCCAGCCCCGGGTTATAACTACCAATCCTTTACGGCGCCTGGTGGATGTGCTCCGCGATGACTTCCAGCTGACCGGCACCAAAGAGGGATGCGGGGAAGGGGAATGCGGAGCCTGTGGGGTGCTGCTGGACAAGCAGTTGGTTAACTCCTGCCTGCTCCCAGTTGGAGCGATAGAGGGTAAAAAGATAATAACCATAGAAGGTTTCCGTAGTACCAAGCGATTCGATATCATCCAGCAATCCTTTGCCCAAGCCGGCAGCGTCCAGTGTGGTTTTTGCACCCCCGCTATGATAATGGCGGCTGAAGCGCTGTTGTCGGTTAACCCAACCCCATCGGAATCGGATATCAGGGCTGGTTTGTCAGGCAATTTATGCCGCTGTACCGGATACGGGATGATAGTGGAGGCAATCATGGCTGCTTCCCGGGAAGGAGAAGGGTTATGGTAAAAACCTACCGACCCTTGAACCTGAATGAAGCCCTGCAAATAATTAATTCCGAGGATACCATACTGCTGGCCGGCGGTACCGACCTCATGGTCCGGCATCGATCATGGAACGGGACACTTCCCCGTTTTGAGAGACCGGTACTCTTAATCGGCAATTTAGGAGAATTAATCGGCATAGAAATTAAGGACAACAAACTCCTGATCGGAGCGGGAACCACTTTGGCCGCTATAATCAGCCACCCTGGAATACCTGAATATATAAAAATCCCCTTAGGCCAAATGGCCTCACCGCCTGTACGGAATATCGCCACCCTGGGCGGGAATATATGCAATTCTTCACCGGCTGGTGACAGCCTGCCGATGCTGTATGCTTTGGACGCCGTTCTCCACCTGCAATCGCTGGCCGGGACAACAGAAGTCGAGGTTAATAATTTTATCACCGGCCCGGGTCAGAACACTTTAAAATCAGACCAGCTCCTAACCCGGGTAGAGATCCCGCTGAAAAGGTGTCGGGCCCATTATTACCGCAAAATCGGCACCCGAAAAGCCAATAGTATATCCAAAGTATCATTCTATGCGGTAGCCGATTATGAGCCCAACCGTCTTAATTGGGTGAGGATTGCCCTGGGCGCAGTCGCCCCTACCGTGGTTAGAAGCCGGGCCGCTGAAAACCTCATGGCCGGGGCCGGTAAGGATGAGCTGGATGCCATAATACCGGCGGTTAGCAGAATCTATCAGGATTTGATCCAACCGTTGGATGATATCCGTTCAACCCGGGCCTACCGGCAGGAAATATCCCTGCGTTTGCTGGAACATTATCTTGGCAGAGAGCTGATGCAATAAAAAGCAGCATGATTATGGGTGCTGAATTTACTGGACTAAAACTGGGAGATGAGGGTAAAATAACTAAATGTTATTACTGATTTGAAAGGAAGATATTTATGAGCCAGTACCCCATAGTGACTATTGAAATGGAGGATGGCGGGGTTATCACTGCCGAGCTTTATCCCGAAATAGCCCCCAATACAGTCAACAATTTTATCAGTCTGGTTAAACGCGGTTATTATGACGGGGTTATATTTCACCGGGTAATACCCAATTTTATGATTCAGGGTGGAGATCCCCAGGGAACCGGTATGGGCGGTCCCGGCTACTCAATCAAAGGTGAATTTACCGGTAATGGTTTCCGCAATGACCTGCAACATGAGCGCGGCGTACTGTCGATGGCCCGGACCATGATGCCTAATACGGCCGGTTCCCAGTTCTTCATCATGCATGCCAACTCACCTCATTTGGACGGCCAGTATGCTGCCTTCGGCAAGGTGATCACCGGGCTCGAAGTGGTGGATAAAATCGCCAATGTTTCGCGGGACCGGCAGGACCGGCCGCGTGAAGACCAGCGTATGAAGA
>JAXDBN010000138.1:0-8259 GCA_034678805.1 Syntrophomonadaceae bacterium | reverse complement strand
ACACAATTCTTAGAAGGAGGATATGTAATTGATTAAAATCAGAAACAAAAGAATCGCATTACTGCTGGTTCTTGCCATGCTGGCAACCATGTTTGTCGGCCTGGGAACTGTCAGTGCGGCTGACGGTCAGGATTACATCGTGGTTACTTCTGACTGGACTCCCGTAGATGCTGACTCCAAGGATTATGCCGGCCCCATTACCGTAGAAGCAGGTGCAGACTTTGACGGAGCAAATTTAAACATAGTCTATGCATCCATCACCCTGCCTGACGACGGCGAAGTAAAATTTGCCAATACCCCGACTTTATCCGGAAGTTGGGAACTGGAAAGCAAAAACGACTATGAATTAGTGCTTTTCAACAATACCGATGATTTCAGCGGCGTAGTTGAAGGCGACTTACTCCTGGAAGTTAGTGACATTTATCTTAATCTGTCCGCTGACGCTTCCGGCACCATCAGTGCTGCCGTAGAATTATGGGCAGAGAATACTGATAACAACATTGTCAACCAGGAAAAAGACACCGTAGTACCGATTGCCAAGATTGACAGCGCTGACATCAGCGTAAAAGCTTCCACCAAGGTTAAAACCGTTACGGTTGGCGACGAAGAAGTAGGATCCAAGATCACCTTTACCGAAAAAGGTTATTCCTCATTTGATGCTAACAATGTTATCAAGGTCACCATCAAGAAATCCGGCGTAACCTGGGACAGCAGCGTGCTGGACTATGACGGCGACGATTTCGATCAATTTGTAGAAACTGGCTGTGAAGTTAACTATGATCCCGGTTCCATTCATTTCGATGGCGAACCCTGGATCAGCAACAACGGCAAAGTGCTGAACTTCACCGTGTCTGATTTGAATGACATTGAAAAAGGTAATGTAGTCCTAACTCCCCTGCTGGTGGTAAAACCCGGCACCACCGGTGACATCACCGTTGAGGTTTCCGACGAGGAACACAATATCGACACCGCCACCTTCACCATTGCCAAGGTTGGCACTGACGGTGTAGCCGTTAGCGTTAAGAACGATGACAAAGATTTCGTCTACAGAGGCCAGACCGCTGTATTTGACGAAGTAGAAGTCAAATTGAATCCCGGCCATGCCCTGGATGCCGAAGACTGGTTCAGCGTAACCCTACCCGAAGGCGTTCAGTTCATTAAGGGCGATGAGGACTGGGTTCCCTTCAATATGTACGATTACTATGGCGACGCTATTGAAGACGACAACGATTATCTGGACTATGACGGCCTGTTCAACAATAACCGGACTGCCTGGTTCACCGTTGACGAAGACGACAACGACAACCTGATGATCGACATCTATGACAACATCTTACTGACCGACTTTGCTGTAATCGCTGATGCTGATGCAGTAGTGGGCGATCTCAACATCACCTTTGACGGTGCAGTTGAGGGAACTTACAAGATCGGTTCAGTCAAGAACGCTTTCACCATCACTGCTGCTCCTGCCTTCCAGTCTCAAGCAGGTTCAACTGTAGTTAACGGTGCCAACATCGTTATCACTGAGACCGATGACGGCGCCTTGAGAACTACCTTCGGAGAAGAATGGTGGTTACACGGCGGAGTAGACTACTGGTACCAAGGTGAATGGGAAGAAATGTGGGATGCCTTCTTTGAAGGTGCTATCATGCACAACGATGGCGACTATTTCGATATCGAATTGCCGGCTGGCATGAGCTTCGATGGAACTCCCACAGTTAAAGTTACCAAAGGCGACATCGATCTGGGCGACGTGAGCGTACTGGACAATGACACCCTGCGCATCGAAATCGACGAAACCAGCACTGACTTAAGTGAGATTACCATCTCCAACGTGGTTTATGATGTGCTCAACCAGCCTGCACTGGGCGACATGGTTGCCAAAGTGGGTGCTGACTACAACCTGGCCAGCGACAAACCGCTGGAGAAATTAGCCCTTGGTTCCATTGCCACCAACCCAACTTCCGTTTATGTGATCGGTGCTTCCACCTTCACCGTAAATGGTGCAGTACAGAGTGTGGTAACTCCTTCTTACATCAAGAATGGACGTACCTACCTGGCTATCCGCGATATTGCTACCGGACTGGGAATCGATCCGGTCAATGTTCTGTGGGATGCCGCTGCCTCCAAGGTAACCCTGATCAAGGGTGCCAAGATTGTTCAAGTAACCATTGGCAGCACCACCATGCTGGTTAACGGAACTCCGATAGCCATGGATGTTGCTCCCGAAATCAGCAATGGCCGTGCCATGCTGCCGGCAGCGTTCATCGCTCAGGCATTTGGCGCCACCGCCAGCTGGGATGCCGCTACTCAGACTGTTACCATTAAATAACAGTCCGATAACGCATCAGTAACTCCAAAGGACCCGGCTAACCCCGGGTCCTTTTCTTTTAGGAACATATTCAATTATGAAATTACATAAAAACGCTTTGATTAAAGGTTTAACCTGATATTTGTTAATTTTAAGTTATTTTTAAGCCTGGACGGCCTGCAAGAAAAACCATTATATTCTATAATATATAATAAGGAATGGGGAAGGGGGTTTTTAACTATTCAGATAAATTCCGAGAACCCGGCGTTATACAAGAAGCTATGATTGATTGGAGGAATGTGAATGAGATCCAAAAATAAGATTTTGTCGATGGCGATGGTATTCATTTTTGCCCTGGCTTTTTTGGTGCCCACCTTAGGCATGCCAGCCACCGCAGCGGCTGCTGAACCTTCAGTAAAAACCCTGTCTTATGATATTGACGATGATTATGTGACCCTTTATGCCAATTTATATGATTCTGATAACGATTATTCGGTGGACGAATACGGCTTTTATGCGGACGATTCCAAAGCCCAGGTATCCAGCCGGGATAGCTGGTCATCGAAAGCCGACGGCATTGATGACGGTGAATTTTACCTGCAGATACCGGTCTCCGATTTTGAGGATGGCATTTATTATTACCGGGCTTATGTCAAGTTTGACGATGGAGAAGAAAACGTGGGCCTCATCAAACTATTTGTTTTCGATGAGGACGGGAGTAATAGTGATGTCGAAGTCAATACGGTCGGGGCAGAGGATATTGGTGACGACTATGCCACCCTGGTGGGGGAAATAGATACCATTGATACTGACGATTACACTATTACCGGCTATGGCTTTTATTGGGACACTGATCGAAACGAAGTGGAAGACGGCGAGGACGGCGATGCCTACTGGGAAGAGGCCGGCGATGATGAGCTGGAGGAAGGCGACGAATTCAAACTCGATATCGATGATCTGGATGAAGATGAAACCTATTACTTCATGGCTTACGTTGATTATGAAGACAGTGATGGTGACGATAATACCGCTTATGGCGATGTAGAGTCTTTTTCCACTGGTGAATCCAACGATGATCCCGAGGTAACCACTAACAGCGCATCAAGCATCGACAGCGATTCCGCTATTCTCAACGGGACCATAGAATCGTATGGCGATGACAATGAAATGACTGAATACGGTTTCTACTACGGGACTTCATCATCGCCTACAACCAAAAAGAAGGTAGGCGATTATTCCGATAATATCGACGAGGGCGACAGTTTCAACTATGAACTGACCGGACTTAAAGCAGATACCCAATACTATTTCCAGGCTTATGGCAGAAATAGTGCGGGACTTGCTTACGGTGCTGTAAAGTCGTTTACAACTAAAGAAGGGGTGGCAGTAGTATCGCCCGCAGTGTTTACCATTGGTTCGAATTTTTACCTCCAGAACAACACCTATAAAATGATGGATGCGGCTCCCTATATTAAGAACAGCCGGACCTATCTGCCTATCCGTTATGTAGGATATGCGATGGGGCTAAGTGATGCTCAGATCCAATGGAATGAAGCTGCTCAGCAGGTTACCCTAACCAATGGTTCCAAAACGGTAATACTCAACATAGGCAGCAAGACCATATATAGTAATGGTACCGCGATTACGATGGATGTGGCCCCGGAAATAACCAACAGCCGGACCTGCCTGCCCATTGCCTGGGTAGCTGCTGCATTCGGGCACACCGCCGTCTGGGATGGTATCTCCAAAACAGTGACTATCTATTAGGCTAAGCGGAGAATAAACAGATCCAAGAATGAACAGATGCTCGTGTAACGCCGGTAGTCCCCGCCAATTGCATATGCGGGGAGCCGGCGTTTTGGTTCAGAGAAAACAACAGCAGCCCGAAGTTATATTCCTTACAACCGGTTTTTCAGCCAAGTTTAAGCATCCCGAATATTGACCCATGAGTCGGCAGCAGCTATACTGAAGAAACAAATATAATCTGATATGGAGTTGATACCAATGGGCAGGAAAATCATACCTGTGTTGATCATATTCTTGTTGTCGGGATTGTTTCCGGCTTCTTGCCTTGCCGATGCTGCGCCTTCGACAGCGACCTTGACGGTAGATCAGGCAATTGAAATGGCCAAGGAAAAACGCAATGATGTGCAGGTAGCCTGGTTAGAACTGCAGGCTGCCGGAGTCAGTACTGATCTGGCTTGGGATAGTGCCTCGGAAGCTGAAGCCGCCGCCCATATCCCAGGTACTGATTATTTTGCCGACTTGGGTTATGATCCTTATCTGCAGGTTTTTAATGCGGAATATAACGAAAAAGCCAAACAAAAGGCCTATGATTTGAAATTGGAATCGTTGGAGTTTTCCGTCTATCAGCGCTACTATGCTGTAGTGTCGGCTCTGGATAATGCTGATGCGCAAAAATTAGCCAGCCAGCATGCTGAGGAAAAACTTAAAATAGCTAAATTGCGGGCCCAATTGGGTATGGATACCAAGTTTACCCTTTTCCAGGCCGAGACCCAAGCAGCCTCGGCCAATTCTTCCTGGGCTAACGCCCAGCAGGAGCTGGATCAGAAATATATCAACCTGATGGAATATATCGGGATGGGTTCATCCAGCCGGCCGGCGCTGGTCAGGGAGCTTACTTATGAACCGATTACCCTGGTCAATCCGGAATCCAGGTTCCAGGAGATCGTTAGTTCCAGTCCCAGTGTATGGCTGGCCAATGAATCGGTTCAGTTATTGTTGGATACTGCCGGAAACTCAGGATCGGATGATTTGGATTATATAAATGAACAAAAGGCAGACATAAACGTGATTTCTACCAAGGATAGCATGCTGCAGGTCACCCGCAATATTTATTATAGTTTGAAAACCATTGAAGATTCATATGCAGCTGCCGAAGACAGCCTTCGCACTGCCAATGAAGCCCTGCGCATAGCTAAACTCATGTACGAGGTAGGAATGGGAACCAAATTGGATATTACGGCTGCTGAGATTGCAGCTAATACTGCCCAAGAAAATCTGGACAGCATGTCTTATCAACACGCAATTTTGGCCAAGGCCCTGGAGAAGCCCTGGGCTTACGGTGCCGCCAATTAATCACCATCTGCTATTATGTTACTGGTAGACTCCCTCGGTAATGTTACGGAGGGAGTCTTTTTATGTGCATTTTTAATGCTTCGTATTTTCTGCCTTATGTGCTATCAGGCAGCCGCTGTTCTTTGAAATAATAGGTCAATCTGGTATAATTCCTTTGAGTAAAAGACCAGTATTTGTCGGAAAGGTCGTTTTATTGATGAAAGGAATTATCCTGGCCGGCGGCAGCGGCACCCGCCTTTATCCTCTTACCCAGGTCATATCCAAGCAATTGCTTCCTATATATGATAAACCGATGATTTATTATCCGCTGTCGGTTTTGATGCTGGCGGATATCAAGGATATTTTGATTATTTCCACCCCCCAGGATATCGGCCGGTTTGAAACCCTGCTGGGCGATGGCCGCCAGCTGGGTTTATCTTTATCCTATGCGGTCCAGCCCAGCCCGGATGGATTGGCCCAGGCCTTCATTATAGGGGCTGACTTTATCGGCAATGATCGGGTGGCCATGATTCTCGGGGATAACATCTTTTATGGGCAGGGCTTTACTCCTATGCTGCGCCGGGTGGCGGCGCGGGAGGAAGGGGCTACCGTTTTTGCCTACCGGGTCAAGGATCCGACTCGTTTCGGTATTGTTGAATTTGATAATGAACTAAGAGCAGTATCGCTTGAAGAAAAGCCGGCCCAGCCCCGTTCCAATTTTGCGGTAACCGGATTGTATTTTTATGACCGGCAGGTAGTGGAGTTAGTACAGAGTCTGAAGCCCTCTAAGCGGGGAGAGTTGGAGATCACCGATCTTAACCGACTGTACCTGCAGAAGAATCAACTGAACGTGGAATTGCTGGGAAGGGGATTTGCCTGGCTGGATACTGGCACATTCGAGGCACTGCAGCAGGCCGCCCTTTTCGTAGAAACCCTGCAGAACCGAGCAGGTTTCAAAGTAGCTTGCCTGGAGGAGATTGCCTACTATAATAAATGGATAAATCAGGAGCAGTTGATGGCTCTGGCAGCTAATTTAAGTAATAATGAATACGGACAGTACCTACTGGATATTGCCGCCAGCGATTTCAGCAGACCCCTGCAGGGATGAGGGATGTGCACTCTGAACGATGCTGTCACTCTGAACGAAGTGAAGAGTCTAACTGCTGGATGAGATTCCTCGCTGTGCTCGGAATGACAAATGCGCTGTGCTCATGAGACAGCTTAAGGAGGTATAGGAGCATTGAGGCTGGAGAATAGTTCTATAATCAACATTTTGATCACCGGTGGAACAGGCTTCATCGGCTCTAATTTTGTGCCCTACTTCCTGGAACAACACCCCGAATACCGGGTGATAAATCTAGATATCCTCACTTATGCGGGAAACCTAGAAAACCTGCAAGAAGTTGCCGGTCATCCCCGTTACAATTTTATCAAGGGGGATATCCGCGACCGTGAGCTGATTGATGAGTTATTTATCAAATACGATATCCGTGGTGTTATTCATTTCGCGGCGGAATCGCATGTGGATAATTCTATAGCGGCTCCTGATGTTTTTATCCGGACCAATATCAACGGTACTTTTAACCTTTTGGACGCTGCCCGCCAGTATTGGATGGCAGGTCCTTCTGTATCCAAACCTGGCTATAAGGGCTGCCGGTTCCAGCAGATTTCCACTGATGAGGTGTACGGCAGTCTGGGCGAGACCGGGTTGTTTTCCGAAACCACACCTTATGCCCCCAACAGTCCTTATAGCGCCAGCAAAGCCAGTGCTGATATGTTAGTCCGCAGTTATTACCATACCTATGGAATGAATGTGGTGACCAGCAACTGCTCCAATAATTACGGTCCCAAACAGCACAGTGAGAAACTTATCCCAACCATTATTAGAAACGCCCTGGCTTTCAAGCCGATCCCCATTTATGGTGACGGCCGCAACGTGAGGGACTGGCTCTATGTTCTGGACCACTGCCGGGGTATCGATATGGTGTTTCACCAGGGACGCAGCGGGGAAAGCTATAATATCGGCGGCCGCAATGAACGGGAAAACCTGTATATTGCCACCCTGATATGTGAGCTGCTGGATCGATTGGCACCGGCTGGCGAGCGGGGAGCAGCTTTAAAGTCCTACAAGGAATTGATAAGCTTTGTCACTGACCGGCCCGGGCATGACCGCCGCTATGCCATCGATGCTGCCAAGATCGAGACCGAGTTGGGCTGGCAGGCGGAGGAGGATTTCGAGAGCGGCCTGTTGAAAACAGTAGAGTGGTACCTGAAGGAGTACAGATAGTGGAGCCTATTATATTTGATTTTAAGGTGCGGGGGGATGAACGGGGATCCTTGATTGCCATCGAGGAGCAGCGCGATATCCCTTTTACCATTCGCCGGGTTTATTATATATTCGATACCCAGCCAGGGGTTCGCAGGGGATTGCATGCCCACCGGCAGCTGCAGCAGGTGATGATGTGTCTGCACGGGTCCTGCCAGCTATTGCTGGACGATGGCCGGGAAAGGATCACGGTAACCATGCAGAATAATTCCCGGGGAATTATGATTGACCGGATGATTTGGCATGAGATGCATGATTTTTCGCCGGGATGTATCCTGTTGGTTTTAGCCAGTGATTATTATAATGAGGGCGATTACATTAGGGAATATGACGATTTTCAGCAGTTGACAACAGCGGAACAACCAGAGTAAGGAGATAAACATGATAAGCGACCGGGCGGTAGTGCAGACCAAAGATATTGGTGATAACGTCAACATAATGGAATTTGCGGTGATACGCAGCGGGGTTCGAATCGGCGACAATGTTACCATTCACCCCTTTGTGGTGATAGAGAGCGGGGCGGAGATCGGCAATAATGTTGAGA
>JAXDBN010000137.1:0-5373 GCA_034678805.1 Syntrophomonadaceae bacterium | reverse complement strand
TAATACTCTTCTTGTTGCGATTTACCGTGGGAAAACGAGCACTTTCCCCGTTGACCACCGGTGTCAGCATTCGGCCCAAGTCGCCGCCCCGGGGATCTTCTACCTTGATTACCTCGGCTCCGAAGTCTGCTAGAATCTGGGTACAAAAGGGACCGGGCAGATACCTGGACAAATCCAATACTCTGATTCCTTCCAATGGTAAACTCATAAGCTCCCTCCATTCTTCTGTAACATAATAGAAAACTAACCTATATTAAACATTATACTAGGTTTTTTAATAAAAGACGCCCTGGCAATGGGAGAATGCCAGGGCATAATAGAAGGGGAGGTGTTATCCAAGAATTTGATTAACAAAGTACTATCGGCAGTCGAGCAACCTCCTGTGCCAAAACATTACCCCCGGTAAAGTGATCGGAGATATTCTTATGGAAGGAAGATACCTTCGGGATCGACTTTTTTGTAGAGAAGATCTATCTCCTCTACCGTGGGTTTTTCCGTTTCACCTTTGCAGCGGGAGATATTAAGATCGAAACTGCAGTTATCTTTTACCTGTTCCGGCGTGAATCCCGGGTGTACTGTATCGAGGTAAATGACGCCGTTATCATCGAAACGGAAAACGCCCATATTGGTAATAACCGCACTGGGGCCGCCATTGAAGAACTTACCATAGACTTCCTTCTTGGGTTTCATTTCTCCCGATGGCCACTGTGGAATTACCCATCCCGGAGATGTTATATAGTCGACATGCTCCTTGAAACGACGTTTTTCCTGAACCATAATGAATACTGTTCTTCTGGCAAAGGAATTGATGTCTGGATTTCCGCCGCTGCCCGTAAAACGCTTGCTGGGGGCAGCATAGTTGCCGACTACGGTAGTATTTACGTTGCCGTATTGGTCGATTTCAGCTCCGCCCAGGAAAGCCAGGTCGACATAACCACAATGGAGTTGCCCATAAAAGGCTTCCGTCAAACCTGCGCACATAGAAGATTGGGTTGCGCAACGGGCATCACCTACGGATGCCGGCAAATCTTTCGGCCTGCCATCGATACTGCCGGCTTCATATATACATACTGCATTAGGGGCATTAGTAATCTGGGCCAAAGCAATGGCCAACATCGGCAGTCCGGTGCCTGCAAAAACGATGTCTCCGTCGTTTACTTCTCTGGCTGCTGCAACTGCCAGCAAATCGGCGCCTTTATAGTTTTCCGCATAGTTTTTTGCAGTCATCTATCTCGTCCCCCTTTTCACAGTAGTTGAGTAACCCATGACACTGTTAGCCTTTAGTTTCATAAGGCGGTTAGCACCTAGTTTTTCAAGATATTCCTCATGGGTAGCAACGCCGAAAATCCACTCATCGGCCCATTTCTTATATCCGTCCCCGCTCTTGGAGGCCTGATAGAAGGCCCTGATGAAATCGGCATCTACGTCATAGAAGAATTGGGAGCCGGTCGGATGTGCTCCATAAGGAAGTTCGATTACATAGTCGATGGCATAGCCGGTAGCGATGTTGAGTGCCGGTTCATCTCTTAGATAGCTATCCGGGACAATCTCTTCAGCGATCACGATAACCTTTTTGGCTGCCTTGATTACTTCAGCATCGACGTACGTTTGCGCAAGTACCCTTACTGTTCCTTCATCACCAACTTGTTGGGCATATACTATGGCCCAATCAGGATTGGCAGCCGGCATAAGAAGTATATCGCCCTTCCCGTACATGGGATCGGGGATAACGTCATATTTCTTTAAGGGTATCTTGGGATTAGAACCATCCCTAAGTCCGGCTTTACCAAACATATCGAATTTAGGATTCAGTATGTCTGTCCCCATAGAAAGCGCTGTCGGGAAGAAAGGAAGACCATACGCACCGGCTAAGAGTCGAGCAACACAATGGGCATGAGAATAATCTTCTACCACAATGGTTCCTTCAACCTGTCCACGAGCCACGGCTTCACCGAGTTTACCATACAGTTCATGTCCTACCCAGCAAGATTCCCATAGTTTCACACAACCTGCTCCTGCGAGTACCTCGGTATGGGTGCCGCCATTCACTTCGAACAGATGCAGGTTCTTCTTGCCCTGACGTACCATTTCATAGATCATGGCCATCGGGCGGCGCCAAATGGTGAAACCGCTGAATGACAGCATATCACCGTCATTGATCAGACCGGCTGCCTCCTTGAGTGTAATCTTATTGATCTTACCCATTGACCTACCTCCTCTTTCTTAAATGTTTTTTCTGCCCATGGTGATGTTGAATTGATAGCGCTGTTCGTGTGGGGGTGTGTGGGGGGCTGATCAACTTTCTGGCGAAGCGAAAATCGCCCGCCAGAAAGTGTATCTTCTACCATTTGCCAATAACTTCACGGCCGATAATCATTCTTTGGATCTGGTTGGAACCTTCGTAAATTTGGGTGATCTTTACGTCACGCATCATGCGCTCGATGGGGAACTCTCTGCAATAACCATACCCACCCATAAGCTGTACGCAGTTGGTACAGACTTCCATGCTGGTGTCGGTAGCAAACTTCTTGGCCATGGAGGCTTCCTTGTTATGCGGCATTTTGTTGTCTTTCAGCCAGGCTGCCCGATAAACCAATAATTGGGCGGCATCCAGAGCGGTGGCCATATCCGCAACCATGAACTGAACGCCTTGGTTAGCCGCCAGTGGTTTGCCGAACTGTTGTCTTTCTTTAATATACTGGTTGGTAAATTCCAGTGCGCCTTCACCGATACCCAAGCCTTGGGCGGCAATAGTAACGCGTCCACCGGCCAGGAGACCCATGGCTACCTGGAATCCATCATTCTGTACACCCAGCATATTCTCCTTGGGCACCTTTACATTCTCAAAATAAAGTTCTACGGTGGGCGATCCGTTCATCCCCATCTTTTCAACCGGTTTGCTCATGGTGAAACCGGGGGTATCTTTTTCGATCTGCAGGCAGGTAATTCCTCTGCCGGCTCCCTGGGTGGGATCGGTCTTGACAAATGTACAATAAGTGGTGGCAATACCGCCGTTAGTAATAAATATTTTGCTGCCATTGACCAGGAAGTAATCTCCCTTGTCTTCAGCCTTACATTTGATTGAAGCTGCATCGGAACCAGCATTAGGTTCGGTCAGGGCATAGGCGCCGACTATTTCTCCACTGGCGAGGGCTTTAAGGTATTTTTGTTTAACCCGATCCCCACCATACAGCCAGGTGCTCATGCAGCCCAGACCGGTGTGAACGCTCATGATAACCGCAGTGGATGCGCAGCATTTGGCCAGTTCTTCAACGAACATAGCAAAATCCAGGTAGGTGGCTCCGGCTCCGCCCCATTCTTCCGGAATAGGCAGACCGGTTAAGCCCAAGCTGGCCATCTTCTTAAAATTCTCCATGGGAAATTGGTGGGTTTTATCAGTCTCCGCTGCAATCGGTTCTACCTCATTTTTAGCGAACTTCCTGAACATATCTCTCATCATTTGTGACTCTTCACTTAACTTAAAATCCATATGATTACAGCTCCTTTCTATTTACCTGTAAATTGCGCCTTCCGTTTCTCTACAAATGCTCCCATACCTTCCTTCTGATCAGCAGTGGCGAAACATATGGCGAAGACATCTGCTTCAATGGTAAGTGCGCGGTTGATGTCGGTCTGCATTCCCTCGTTAACCGCTACTTTACAGAACCGAACTGCGATCTGACCGCGGGAGGCGATACGCTGGGCCAGCTTCATAACATAATCCATGAGACTGCTTTCTTCCACCACAGCGTTGACCAAGCCGATACGCAGGGCTTCATCAGCCTCTATGGTGTCACCGCTGTAGAGTAATTGTTTGGCCATACCGGTGCCAACGATACGCGGTAAACGTTGGGTTCCTCCGAAACCAGGGGTAACTCCCAATCCCACCTCGGGCTGACCAAACTTGCTTTTTTCAGAGCAGATTCTAAAATCACAGGCCATGGCCAATTCACATCCGCCGCCCAGAGCGAAACCATTGATCGCAGCAATAACTGGTTTCTCAATGGTCTCTATCAAATTGAATACACTTTGCCCAAGAAGGCCGAACTCTCTACCATCCAGAGCGTTGATATCCAGCATGTAGGTAATATCTGCTCCGGCCACAAATGATTTGTCGCCAGCACCTTTTATAATCAGAACTGCTGCCTCCGGATCATCACGAAAGTTCTCAACCGCGGTTTTAATGTCCAACAAGGTATCCTTGTTGAGAGCATTCAAAGCCTTAGGCCGGTTTATGGTAAGCAAAGCGACATTGTCGATTTTATCCAGCAACACATTAGCGAATTCCAATTAATCTCCCTCCCTTGCTGAATTTTAGTTGGACTTATTTGCTGTAATCGAAGATTCCTTTACCAACTTTGCGGCCCAGCCACCCGGCCTGGACATACTGTTTGAGCAGGGGGGAAGGACGGTATTTGGGATCCCCGTAACCGGTGTACATAACATTCAGGATAGCCAGAACGGTATCCAGACCAATTAGGTCAGCCAGTGCGCAGGGGCCCATGGGATGGTTCATACCCAGTTTCATGATATTGTCAATGTTTTCGGCCGGAGCAACTCCCTCATAGAGTTCCCAGAGGGCTTCATTGATCATCACCTGCAGAACACGATTGGAAATGAATCCGGGTACATCTTTGCACCACACCGGGGTCTTGCCCATTTTGATGGAAGCCTCTTCAATAGTGTTATATACATCATCGGTGGTGGCCAAACCGCGGATGACTTCCACCAATTTCATGACCGGTACCGGATTCATGAAATGCATACCGATTACTTGTCCCGGGCGCTTGGTGCAGGCAGCAATCTGGGTAATGGGCAGTGAAGAAGTATTGCTGGCTAGGATGGCGTGCGGAGGTGCAATCCGATCCAATTCCTCGAAAACCTTTTTCTTGATATCGAAGTTTTCAACGATAGCTTCTACTACCAGATCACAGTCAGCTGCATCCTCCAGGCTAACTGAAGGTTTAATTTTGGCCAGGATGGCATCCATGTCTTCTTGGGTTCTCTTGCCTTTTTCCACATCACGGGCCAGGTTTTTCTTAATCAGGGCTAATCCTTTGTTGACAAGGTCCATATTGATGTCATACTGAACGGTTTCAAAACCAGCCTGGGCTGAAACCTGGGCGATTCCGCCGCCCATCTGGCCGGCACCGATTACCATCACTTTCTTGATTTCCATATACTCTAACCTCCTTAAATATGATATTTAAATAGTGCAAATTTTACGGTTCAACATAAATCAGCATGGCGTCGCCCTGGGCATGGCCGGAACAGATTCCGCATACGCCATAGCCGCCACCGCGTCTTTTTAATTCATAAGCAGTAGTCATGGCAATACGAGCTCCGGTGGCACCGATCGGATGACCATAGGCA
>JAXDBN010000136.1:0-8802 GCA_034678805.1 Syntrophomonadaceae bacterium | reverse complement strand
ATGCCCTGGCGGCGGAATTTGGGGGCTACCGCTACATTAGTCAGGTGGGCTTCCTCCATTACCGTCCACATACCAATGTAGCCGGCTAACTCTCCAGCTGAGTCGCATACCAGGTAATTCGCAAAAGCATTCTGCAGCTCTGCCTCATATGATTGCCGTGACCAGGGCAGACTGAATGATTGATGTTCGATCACCATTAACTGGTCCAAGTCCTGTACGGTCATTTGTCTGAGCATGAACGCATTATTCAGCACTTACACCTCTCCTTTGCCGAGTTTCCTTTCAGCTTCTGATAAACGTATATAACGCGGTCTCATATTTACAGTGTTCTCATACTCACCCCGGGTCGCTTTGACCATGGCCAAACTGGCCAGGGCTGAAGCCCGCGGCAGCATCAAATGGGAAGGAACCACCCGTAATCTTTCCCCCAGTTCCAATTTAAACAAGTCACGGTAAGGGGCATAACCATCCCCTAAAAGCGTGATCCCGTTAAAACCCAGCTCATCACGCAGCCCGATTGCCTGCCAAGCGAGTGCTTCCGGCGGGCAGGCCATTTCCTCGCTTAAGCGCTGCGGATAACATCCCCGGTTGTCGTAACAGGCAGCATAAACCTCCTGGCGGCGGGCATTGAGCAGCGAACATACCAGGGTATCGCTGTAGGCTATATTATGGGCTATGACCTCCAGGGTTGAAATCCCGATTACCGGGAGGTCTGCAGCCAGGCTCAGCCCCTTGACCGCCGCCATGCCTATGCGCAATCCGGTAAAAGACCCCGGTCCCATGGTAACAGCCAGCGCATCCACATCGGCCAGCGACAACTCACAGCCCTGCAGAACCTCATTGACGATCGGCATAAGAATTTCGGAATGGGTCAGTTTATAATTGATGAACTCCTCCCGGATCAGGTTATCATCGTTCACCAGAGCTACTCCGGCTACCGGGGTAGCACTATCGATTGCCAGTATCAGCAATGGTCTTCAACCTCTCCAGCTTTTCCTTATATTGGTCTCCTTGGGCAGATATATGAACCTGTCGCTCCCGTTCATAATCGTCGCCGGTCAATTCTATGTCTACCGCCAGGGCTTGCTGGGGCAGTATATCCATCCCTACCTGCGGCCACTCCAGTAACGAAATTCCGCCCTTCTCCAGGTAGTCCTCCAAACCCAGGTCGTCCAGATCAGGACTGTCCAACCGGTAAAAATCGTAATGGTAGATCACCGGCTCAGTCGAGTAGATATTCATCAAGGTAAAGGTAGGACTGGTTACAGCTCCCCCGTAACCCAGGCCACGGGCAATGCCCCTGACCAGGACGGTTTTGCCGGCGCCAAGTACTCCCCTTAAATATACGATATCGCCGGGTCCTAAAATGGCGGCTATGGACCGTCCCAGCTCCAACATCTCTTCCTCATTGTATACAGTTACATCCATTTATACACCTCGGGTCTAAACCTGGCCGCAAATCTTCTTATACTCATCCCGGATTTGTTTAAAATCTTCCCAGGCTGGTCGTTTATAATTGGGGTTGCGAAGCAGCGCAGCCGGGTGAAAAGTGGCCATCATCATTACCCCGTCCCGCATGAACCAACGGCCATGGATCTGGGTTATCCTGGCTTTGGGATCTATCACCGCCTGAGCTGCCGCGGCCCCCAGGCAAATAATTATTCTGGGTTTAATCAGACGGATTTGAGCCTCCAGGTAATTGCGACACTCCTTGACCTCGTCCGGATTAGGCAGACGGTTGCCCGGAGGGCGGCACTTGACCACATTGGTAATATAGACCTGCTCCCGGGGCAGTTCGGAAGCCGCCAGTATCTGGTTGAGCAGCTGGCCGGCCCTTCCCACAAAAGGAATACCCTGGTTGTCTTCGTCTTTGCCGGGCCCTTCGCCAATAAACATGATAACCGTATCCAGTTTGCCATCCCCAAACACCACCTGCTGGCAGGTTGAACGCAAAATACAGCGCTCACAGTTCCCCGCCACGATCTGCAGCTGGTTGATATCTTTGATATCGGGATAGCCATCTCCCTCTTTAATACCAGGCAGAAAGGCTGCCGGACCCTTTGCGGGCAATGCAGGCGGTTTAACCTCCGCTGCCGGTGGGATTAATTCGCCGAACAACCCTGGCTGCTCAATTGCCATTGCTCTCCCCTCCTGCCTGAAAACATCGGCAAATAGGCTTCTTCAATGTAAAACCGCCTTTAAAGGCGGTTATTTTTACATATTATATCTCATTTAAACCCAATGTTAAAATTTTGGCAATGATTTACTTGGTCCGGCGAGTTTTCACAGGAGCGGATCTCTTTCCAGCAAGTTATACAAGTCCTCAAAACCATTGCCGATGCGCCAGAAGCTTATACCACCCAGGTCGTTGTTCTTCACCAGCTGCAGCTTTTCATCCAGGCTGCGCTCGTTTTCCAGCCATATCTGGTGGCTGACTTGGCTGCTGTCTGTATATGTATAATAGGGGCTGCTGCTGGCCGGGTCATAGTGGGCATTTAATCGATAGCGGCTGCTCAGCTGCTCCAGTTTCTGCTCAGTAACGGTAGTTGTATTGAGCCCATTGGCCCAGTCATATCCGTAGGTAGCCATGCCTATCAGCAATTTGGAGGCGGGGATTCCGGCATTGCTGCGCATGTAATTTATAACGTCTTCCACCCACCACAGGGGTGCTACCGCTCCGGCCCCGCTGGTCTTATAGTGATAATCATAGCTCATAACCACCACCCGGTCGGCTATCTGGCCAATTTGGCGGTAATTATAGGCGGTAGGCCACTTATCGGCCGCGGTCCGGGCGAACACCGCCACTGATAATTCCTTGTTGTTATCTAAACGGTTGCTTAGTTCCTGCAGAAAGGCTGTAAAGCAGCCGCTGTCGGCGGCCGGTATGAACTCGAAATCGATATTGACTCCGTCATAGCTGTTCTTCTGTACCTGGGCGCACAGCTGGTCTATCAGGTGGCTGCGGCGAGCCGGACTGCTCAGTAATGCATGCAGACCATCCTTGTCCATGAATACCACACTGGCATGGGCTTTGATACCCCTCTGCTTTAAAAAGCTCAGTACTTGCGAATAATTATCCTGATATTCGTAGAACAAATCACCCTGGCTGTTGGTTTCAAACCAACGCAAGGCTACATCACTGAACAAATCCGCATTTTCCTGCAGTTCCGGGAAACCGCCCCAGTAATAGTACGCGAAAACCCGGTGCGAATTAGCCGGGCTGCTGCCAAAGAATATGGATGCCTCCCTTTGGCTGCTGTTCCAGGTGACTTTTCCGCCCAGATTCTCAGCGAAGAAACGCAAAGGCAGGTAGGTGCGGTTTTGATATATATAGGGCGGGCTGTCCAGCTGATAAAGCTTGCCGTCTATGAGTACTCCGCTGCTGCCGATCCTAAACTCAAAATTCCTGCCCATGCAGGTTACATTCACCTGGCGGGCATCGCCGTTCCAGAGCACCGAGCCCTGTAAACACTCACCCTCTATCACAAAACGCAGCGGGACCATTATACGCTGGTTTACTATTTGGCAGCCGGGATCAAATTGCTGCAGCTCTCCATTTATTCTTACTGTTGGGGTCCAATTTCCTAACGCTGCACTGGCTGGCACTATTAGCAGCACAAACGCAAAAATAGTGATTATAACCTTTTGCATTCCCCTATCTCCTCAATTTACAATTACTTGTATAATTCTAAGGAAACTGGGAATTTCCTTGAGGTAAATAGTGGAATATTTAAACCGCCTCCCTTTAGAAAAAGGGGGCGGCTGGGTTAACCAAGTATCAGCAGGAACTCAATTGTTGTACTTACCGCGCAGGAACAAGCTGTTTAGATCGTCAGCCGGGATGTGAACCATATTCTCCTGGCTGACCACCGCCAGGATAACCATTTCCTCTCCGCTCAACTCTTCCTTATATGAACCTAAAACACAGATAGTCATGGGGCTGCCATCCATGTAGACGGTGAACAAATCTCCTTTATTCAACCTTATCCCTCCACAAGTAACCATCCACCATCACCCTCTCCACCCGCGACCGGAAATCAAACGGGTGGCCGTCGTATACAACCAAATCAGCTCGCTTACCCGCTTGGATAGTCCCTAATTCATGGTCAACCTTGAGCATCTGGGCCGGTACAGTGGTTATCGCTTCCAGGGCGGTTTCCTCGGCCAGGCCCTCGCGCACTGCCAGGGCAGCGCATACCCGCAGATGTTCGATCGGAACCACCGGATGATCGGTTATAAAGCTGAACTTTACGCCCCGCTCGGCCAGGAGCGCGGCATTCTTGAAAGCAACTTCCTTCATTTCCACTTTGGCACGGTTTACCAGCAGAGGCCCCAATGCTACCGGGACAGCCCTTTTCACCAGTTCGTCGGCTACCAGCACCGCTTCCGTACCATGCTGGAGCTGCATCTCTATATTGAACTCATCTTTTATCCTTAAAGCTGTCAATATATCGTCTGCCCGGTGCACATGGAGCAGCAGAGGCATCTCTCCGCGCAGTACTTTGAATAGCGGTGCGCTTCGGTATAATTCTGAAGCTTTGGCATCAGCCTTATCCATGAGGCTGCGGGCATTTGACAAAGCTTCGCGCAGCAGGCTGGCATTGGCCATGCGGGTCTTGGGGGTTTTCTTCTGGGCAGCGTAGACCCGTTTAGGATTTTCGCCCAGGGCCGCCTTCAATCCCCAGGGATTGTGGTAAACCATTTCTGCCGGACTGGGCGCCAGGTTTTTCAGGAACACTGCCTGACCGCCGAGAATGTTGGCACTGCCGGGCATGCACATGGTCCTGGTTACCCCTCCCCGCAGGGCATCCGCAAAAGCCAGGTCCATAAAGTTGATTCCATCCACGGCCTGCAATTGCGGGGTGATCGGATCACTGGTCTCGTTAACATCGTCACCCTCGATCCGATAGATTTCTTCTTCGAGGCCGATGTGGGTATGGGCGTCGATAAAACCGGGGCAAACATATTTACCTCGGGCGTCTATCACCGTGCAGCCGGCAGGAACATCGATGCTATCACCTACGGCCTGAATGAATTCACCTTCAACCAGGATTACCCCGTCGTTCAATATCCCGCCTTCTATGGTCAAAACCTTGCCGCCTTTAATTGCTATCACGAAATGGTTCCTCCTCTGCACTTATATTTTATGACTGCATCAAACATATGGTTCAAATCCCCGGCTTCCATTATCTGCCCGGCGCAAATGGCTCAGCTGCGCAGGCTGGCAATAAAAGCCTTAAATAAACGGGCTGAATATATATCGCGCATGCACTCGGGATGCCATTGCACTCCTATACAGAAATGCGCTCCCCGGCTCTCGATGGCTTCAATGGTGCCGTCCCCGGCCATAGCGGTTATGGCCAAGCCATGTCCCAGGCGTTTTACCGCCTGGTGATGGAAACTGTTGACCCTTATCTCGGTTGACTGCATGATGCCGGCCAGCCGGCTTCCCGGTTCTATAAATATAGCATGAATAGGATAATGGCGGGGAGCTTTCTGGGCATGACCGATAGTGCTGCGAATATCCTGCCACAAACTGCCCCCGGCGGCTACATTTAACAACTGGCAGCCCCGGCATATGCCCAGGACCGGCCGGCGCTGCTGCATGGCCCGGGCAGCCAGGCCCAGTTCAAATTGGTCGCGGCGCGGATCGATATCCCCGGATTCGGGCGAAGCCTCCTCACCCCAGCAGGCGGGATCGAAATCCCCGCCCCCGGTGAAGACCAGGCCCTGGCAGAGTTCAATATAATCGTTCAGCAGCGCTTCCTCGGCAGTTGGGGGAAGTAATACCGCCAGGCCCCCCGCCCTTTGTACGGCTTGAACATAATAATCCTTAAACAGCAGTGCATGCTCGCTGCTCCGGTTGGTGCCGGTTATGCCTACTATCGGCTGCATACATATCCCTCCCTGATTTTCTCCTTATCCCGCTATTTTTGGTGCGGCCTTTAAAACGGCCAGACAATTATCCATCTGCCCACAGGGCATGAAAAAAGCCCGGACCGGGATCGTACGATGGTACGTCGAGAGCGGGCTTTTTCAATGTTCTTGCTATGTATTAGATTTCCTTCAATTCGAGGCTTACTGCCAGGGCCTCATTGACCTTAGCCATGGTAGCCTCATCCAGTACGGCGATCCTTTGTTTCAGCCTGGTTTTATCAACGGTGCGGATCTGTTCGGTAAGAATGACTGAATCACGTTCCATTCCGTAGGTATGAGCCTTCAGTTCCACATGGGTGGGCAGTTTGGCTTTGTTGATCTGGGAAGTGATAGCCAGCACTATGGTGGTAGGACTATACTGGTTGCCGACGTCATTCTGAACCACAAGAACGGGTCTGATGCCTCCTTGCTCGGAGCCTACTACGGGATTGAGCTGGGCGAAATAGATTTCCCCTCGTTTGATCATTTTTTATCACTCCAGGAATAATAATTCCCAACTATTCTAAAAATCCTCCTCCAGACTGCTTATCTCACAGGCTATATTTAAATTGATAGGGGCCATTTCCAGGTATCCCCTTTTCATATGCTCTATCATCATTTCCTTTTTGCGGCTTTTTAAATAGAATACAATCGCTTCGCGTACTATTTCACTGCGATTCCTTTGTTCCACCACCATAACATGATCTACTTCAGAAAGGAGGTTATCGGAAATAGTAACAATGATGCGTTTCGAAGCTGGCAAAGCGAGCACCCCCACAACAAATATACACAGATATATATTTATTATATAGACAAGGGGTCAGGGCCGCAAATCCAATAATTGCATGAAACTCTGCCAAAAGTCACCGCGTTCCGGCCAAAAGGCCTGAAAACCATTAATTATGGAGACCCGCATTTTACTCTTTAAAGGTACGAACCACCCGGTTACTTGGCGAGCAGACTATCTCATAATTTATAGTGTCTATGATAGCAGCCAGATCATCTGCCGTAACGCCATCCTCCGGTTTGCCGAACAGGATTACTTCATCACCGGGTTTCACCTCGGCCAGGGCACTGACATCGAACATGCACTGGTCCATACAAACTCTCCCGATTAGAGGCACCTTTTGTCCTCGGATTATCGCCCAGCCCCGATTGGACAGTAAACGGTTATAACCATCGGCATAGCCGATCGGCACTGTGGCCACCCTGGTTTCCTGGGTGCTGATGTACGTGCGCCCATAACTAACCGATTGGCCGGCGGGAATGGTTTTCACAAAACTGACCCAGCTTTTCAGGCTCATGGCCGGTATGAGCTTAATAATCGAGTGGTCTACCTCATCCGAAGGGTAAAGCCCGTAAAGAATGATACCCGCCCTGACCATATTCAGATGGGCGGCAGGCATTTCCATAATTGCCCCGCTGTTGGCAATATGGTGTAAAGGAATCTTTATCCCCATCTCTTCAATGCGGGTCACAAACTGCCTAAACATTTCCAATTGCTGGTAAGCAAATGTTTTATCGGCATCATCCGCGGTGGCCAGGTGGCTGAATATCCCTTGTATTACAATCCCCGGCAAATCAGCTATGTCTTTGATAGCTTGCAGGGAAGCCTCACTGGGATCAAATCCGATCCGGCCCATACCGGTGTCTATCTTGAGGTGGATCTTGGCCGGCTGACCGGTGGCAACCGCGGCTTGGGATAAAACCAGGGCGGCTTCGCTGTCAAAAACGGTCACATCAATATTATTCTCCACCATCTGAACCGCATATTCCGGTTGCATCCATCCTAAAATCAAGGTAGGGACCTCAATATTATTTTCCCTTAAAGTCAAAGCTTCCTGGGGATTAGCTACCGCCAGGTAGGTTACCCCCTCTTCGATGCATACCTTGGATACTTCCAACATTCCATGGCCGTAGGCATTAGCCTTCACAATCGCCATCAGTCCAGTTTCCGGTGCCAGTAAGCTTTTGATCGCTCTTAGATTGCTTCTAATAGCTCCTAGATCTATTTCTGCCCAGCTCATTATCTGATTATCCATCTCTTTCTACAATTGCTTTTAGAATATCATTTCGGGTAACAATCCCAATTAGTTTGCCATGCCTTACGACCGGAACACGGTTGATCTTCTTTTTCTGCATGATCGCCACCACTTCACTGACGGGGCAGTCTTCCGGAACGGTTGTCACTTTTTCGGTCATGGCTTCCTTAACATAGGTGGCAGTATATTTTTTCAGGTCATTGTTAAATCGTATGGGGTTCTCCAAAAATATAATACTGTCAAATAATGTGAGATAAAAGGGAACCTTTAGCTCACTGGCCTTTACCAACAGATCCTTTTCGGTTATTATTCCAACCACATGGTTCTGCTCATCCACCACCGGCACACCGCTGATCTGGTTGTCCAGCAGGAGCCGGGCCACCTTCTCCACTTTTTCTTCCGGATGGGCGGTCAGTACGTCTTTGGTCATAACATCCTTCACCAGCATATACGCACCTGCTTCCTTTTATTCTCCTGCTATGTCCAGCAAGGTATATGGTAAATAATCGATAAGGTCCCCGGCTATCAGTGCCCTCTGGCCCAGTTCGGCCGCCGCCCGGTCACCGGCCCGGCCGTGAATATAAACCCCGGCAATGGCTGCGTCCTGGGTCCTGAGTCCCTGGGCTATGAAACCGGCGATTATGCCGCTTAAAACATCACCGCTGCCAGCGGTAGCCATACCTGGATTACCGCTGCTGTTGATAAATACCTCCCCGGTCGGGCAGGCTACAACTGTATTATGGCCCTTTAGCACCACGGTTACACCCCAGGAAACAGCATAGCGGGAGGCTGCCTCAATCCGGTTATGCTGAATCTCCTCCACCGTCATCCCGGTTAAGCGCGA
>JAXDBN010000135.1:0-30389 GCA_034678805.1 Syntrophomonadaceae bacterium | reverse complement strand
AGTATACTATACACCAGGCCAAGCAATACCTTATAACAAGAGGAGTAACGATAAGAATATGATTGATAAAATCAGATTTGACGAACGAGGCTTAGTGCCAGCTATCATCCAGGACTACCAGAGCGGGCAGGTCTTAATGATGGCCTACATGAATGAGGAGTCGCTGCGTAAAACCATTGAGACCGGGAAGACATGTTTTTATTCCCGCAGCCGCCAGCAGCTATGGATGAAAGGCGAGACTTCCGGTCATATTCAAACCGTCAAGGATATGTTCTATGACTGTGATGAGGATTGCCTGTTAATTAAGGTGGAACAAAGCGGTGCGGCCTGCCATACCGGGCACTATTCCTGCTTTTACCGTAACGCCAGCGGGGAAGAGGTGGAACCAACCGTATTTGATCCGGACCAGGTTTACAATCCGCGGGGCAATGCGGCGATTTTATATGAATTGTACAGCGTTATTACCGACCGTAAAGCGAATATGCCGGCGGGATCCTATACCACTTACCTGTTTGAAAAGGGTCTGGATAAGATCTTGAAAAAAGTGGGGGAAGAGAACGCTGAGGTTATTATCGCTGCCAAGAATCGCAGTAAAGAGGAATTGATATATGAAAGTTCCGATCTCATCTATCACTTGTTAGTTCTACTGGTTGAACAGGGGATTTACCTCGAAGACATATTTGCGGAACTAAAATCGCGCCGTTAATCATGGCTCAGTGATATAAGTTCACATATAGGTTAGGCAGCCTGCCCCGGTGCTAATAGGCCGGGACGCAGGCTGATTTTTATGTTTGAATTGCCTGCCTAAATTTAGCCGGCTCTAATAAATCAGCCATAAGGGCCTATAATTGGCATAAGCAATTCACGTTTTGCACAGATGAGCGATTAATCTAAGCCGGGAATATGTGTTATCATTAGATAAATTGTAGTTCCTTGAATAACGAAAGCAGGTAAGGAAAATGCTTGATGTCTTAACTGGCTTAAACGACCGCCAGCAGGAAGCGGTCTTTCATTTTAATGGGCCCTGCATGGTTTTAGCCGGGGCCGGCAGCGGTAAAACCAAAGTACTGACCAGCCGCATCAGTTTTTTGATCGATAACGGGGTGGGAACGGATTCGATCCTTGCTATTACCTTCACCAACAAGGCTGCCCAGGAAATGAGGGAAAGGGTGTCCCGCCTGATTCCCGACTACAGCGGCCGCTGGATTCAGACTTTTCATGCCGCTTGTTATAAAATCCTGCGCATGGAAATTCACCATCTGGGCTATGATCGCAGCTTTGCCATTTTGGGCGAAGGAGAAGGGAAGACCCTGATCAAAGAAATCCTCAAGGAAGAAAATGATTATGAGACCAAACCCGAGGAAGTGTTATACGTAATCAAACAGGCTAAAAACAGCATGGAAAATGTTGATGCTTTTTACCAGAACCTGCCCCTTCCCAACTTTGTGCGGGACAAGTATTACCGCATTCATCGCATCTATGCTGCCAGGCTGAAAGAGTTCAACGCTCTTGATTTTGAAGACCTCATTACACTGTGTATCCGCTTGTTTAAGGAATATCCAGAGGTTCTAAGCAAATACCAAAACCGTTTTCGCTATATCATGGTGGATGAATATCAGGATACCAATAACGCCCAATATATATGGGCCAATCTCCTGGCTGCCCAACATCGCAATATATTCGTAGTAGGTGATCCCGACCAATCAATTTACAGCTGGCGGGGAGCGGATCCCGGTAATGTTAAACGGTTTCTGAAAGACTTTCCCGATGCCCGCCTGGTCAAGCTGGAAAAAAATTATCGTTCCAGCCAGCAAATTATTGCGGCTGCCAATGCGGTAATCCGCCATAATATAGACCGGGAAGAGAAAAACCTCTGTACCGATAATGCTGAAGGGAATAAAATAATCTATTTTTGTGCCGGAGACAGTTTCCAGGAAGCCCAATTTGTAGCTAATACCATAGCTGATCTGGTCGACCGGGAGGGGCGCCGCTACAGTGACTGCTCCATATTCTATCGAACACATGCACAATCCCGGATTATTGAAGAAGCCCTGGTCAGTAAATACATACCTTATAAGATTATTGGCGCCCGCAAGTTCTATGAACGCAAAGAGATTCGTGATATTATCGCCTATCTTAAACTGATTTGTAATAAAAATGACCGTTTAAGTTTTCGCCGGGTCATAAACGTTCCCCGCCGCGGGATTGGCGATAAGACGGTGGAAAAGCTGGAGGAAGCCGCGCTCCGGGAGGGTCTGGCGATACTTGATATCCTGCCCCAATCCGGTGAGATACCCGGTATCAGCAAGAAGATGGCGGCTGTTCTGGTTGAATTTTTCGGAATGATAACCTATTTCAGCAGCCTGAATCAATCCGGGATATCACTGACAGAGATATTGGATCAGGTGCTGGATATGTCTGGATATTTGCAGGACCTGAGAAAATATAATATTGCCGATGCCCAGGCCCGTATCGACAACCTGATGGAACTAAGATCACTGACCGTAGAATTCGAAAACGAAGGACTTCAGGACCTGGAGGAATTCCTGGCCCGTATTGCGCTGGTCCAGGATACCGATGAGATTGACTACAATGACTCAGTCGTTATGATGACTTTTCATGGAGCCAAGGGGCTTGAATTTCCTACCGTCTTCATGACCGGAATGGAGGAGGGGGTATTCCCTTCCTATCGTATTGAAACCATGGAGGAGATGGAAGAGGAGAGGCGGTTGTGCTATGTGGGCATAACCAGGGCCCGGGAACAGCTCTATCTCACCAATGCTATTTCCCGCTTGCTATATGGCTACGAGAGAAATAATCCTCCCTCAAGATTCCTGCAGGAGATCCCGGTAGAACTTATGGACACCCCTCAAGAGAAGAAACGGGTGGCAGGCCAGCTGTTTGAAGGGGATACAGTAATTCACAAAAAGTTTGGGGTCGGACAGGTCCTGAAATTAACGGAAGACGATATAGCGGTTATTGACTTTGAACGTGCCGGCACCCGTATGCTGCGTTTAGATATGGCCCCTTTGGAAAAGATAGAATTATAAATAGTACTCCGTAAATGTTCGGCAACAGAGGAGGCTCTAGCGTGAGTGATATTAAAGCTCGCCTGGATAAGCTGCGGGAGGAAATCCGCAAACATGAATATCAATACTACGTGTTGGATGATCCCCTGATAACCGACCAGGAATTTGACCGCCTGATGCGGGAATTAATTCAATTGGAAGATATCTATCCGGAATTGGTTACCCCCGATTCCCCTTCCCAGAGGGTAGGCGGGGAAGTGAGAAGCGGTTTGACTACTGTGGTTCATCGCACCCCATTACTGAGTCTGGATAATGCCTTTTCTCTGGCTGATTTACAGGCCTTCGACCGGCGGATCAGCAAGTTTACAGCTGCTTCCTATATGGCCGAATTAAAAATTGACGGCGTTTCGATTGCCCTGATATATATTAATGGGCTGCTGGTCAGTGCTGCCACCCGCGGGGACGGACTGCTCGGTGAGGATGTAATCGCCAATGTCAGGACCATAAAGACCATACCCCTGCAATTGCGATCGCCGATCCCGCGCCTGGAGGTGCGGGGTGAGATTTTTATGCCCAAAAGCGAATTTGTGAGGCTGAACCAGGAACGTGAAGAAAAGGGGGAGAAGGTATTTGCCAATCCCCGCAACGCTTCTGCCGGTTCCCTGCGCCAGTTAAATCCCCGGATTACAGCTAGCCGCGCCTTGTCAGCCTTTATATACGACATTACTTATATTGAGGGACAGGAAATAAACAATCAGGTCGAGACTTTTGCCTTTCTGCAGGAGCAAGGTATTCCGGTCAACCAGATGGCCCAGCTGTGCCACGGGATCGATGATGTATATGCTTATTGTCAGCAATATGAGCAGGAGCGGCATAGCCTCCCTTACGAGATTGATGGGGTGGTAATGAAACTGAACGATTTTGCACCCCGCCCGGTATTGGGGGAGACCGCCAAAAGCCCCCGCTGGGCCATAGCCTACAAATTTCTGGCCGAAGAAAAGGAAACCAGGTTATGGGGATGCGAGCTCAATGTGGGACGTACCGGTATCATTGCCCCCACCGCCCTGTTGGAACCGGTATCCTTGGCTGGGACCACCGTCAGCCGGGCCAGTCTGCATAATTTTGACCTGATAAAAGACAGGGATATCCGGGTTGGAGATACCGTGCTGGTTCATAAAGCCGGCGATATCATACCTGAGGTAATTAGACCGGTAACGGAAAAACGTACTGGTCAGGAAGAGATAATCAACCCGCCGGCTGACTGCCCCAGTTGCGGAAGTAAGGCAATAAGACCGGAAGGCGAGGTAGCTTACCGCTGTGAAAATGTAAATTGCCCGGCCCGGCTGATAGAAAGCCTGGTGTTCTTTGCCTCGCGCGATGCCATGGATATCGACGGGATGGGGCCAGCACTGGTCGAGCAGCTGGTAGCCCAAAATCTTGTCAGCAACATTGCTGATTTATATGATTTGAATCAAGCTGTTATTGCCGGTTTGGAACGTATGGGCCCCAAATCGGCGGACAATTTGATCAAGGCTATAGAGAACAGCAAAAGCCGGCCATTATACAGATTGATAACTGCTTTGGGGATACGGCACATAGGATTAAAGACTGCTCGTATTTTGACCAGCGTATTAACAAATATGGAGGATTTCAAGAATATATCCGTCGAGGAACTGGTGGGAATAGGGGAGATAGGTCCGAAAATGGCAGAAAGCCTGGTTAACTTCTTCAGCGAGGCTCATAATTTAGCCATGCTGGATAGACTTCAGGCGGCTGGACTGAATATGCAGGAAACGGAAGCGGTCAATAATAATGGCAGATTGGGTGGGATGACCTTCGTCCTTACCGGCACTATGGAATCCATGAGCCGGTCTGAAGCAGGAGAAAAGATTACCGCACTGGGGGGCAAAACCAGTTCGAGTGTCAGTAAGAACACTAATTTTGTCGTGGTAGGGTCAGATCCGGGCAGCAAGTATGATAAAGCCCGGCAATTGGGAGTGAAGATCTTAAGCGAGGATGAATTTGTGGAGATGATTAAATAAAGCGGAAAGGTTGTCATCACTTCTAACCTCATGCTTGTCAGAAACAGGTTGTTGGAATAAAATATATACAGCTTTTGAGCCATCCTCGCCGTTGGGGGGATGGCTTCAGCATTGCCATAAATACGGGGGGGAATGTTGTGACCGGGACCATAATTAATACCATCAGTATAATAGCGGCCGGCTTGCTGGGCCTGGTTTTCCGTAAAGGAATACCTGCCAATATCAGCCGCACCATGCAGGATGGGTTAGGATTATTAATCGTTGCTATTGGTATGCAGTACGCTTTTAAAGCTGACAACCTTGCCCTGGTCGGGGTATGCTTGGCTTTGGGAGCGATAGTGGGAGAGTGGCAGCGCTGGGAAAGCCGGCTGGAAAACGTAGGAGTAAAGTTGGAACGCGCAGTGGGCGGCAAAGATAAAGGGGAAGGCGAAAACCTGTTTGTTAAAGGTTTTGTATCGGCTACTCTCCTGTTCTGTGTGGGAGCGATGGCGATTGTCGGATCACTGCAGGATGGATTGACTCATAATTATGAAATACTGCTGGTAAAATCTATGCTGGACGGTATCTTTTCCATGTTATTTGCAGCCAGCATGGGGGTGGGGGTGTTGTTTTCCGCCCTGCCGCTTTTTGTTTACCAGGGTTCCATCAGCCTGGCGGCTGGATACATAAAACCACTGTTGACTGATCCCATGTTGAACAATATAAATGCTCTCGGCGGGGTACTCATAATGGGGATTGGTTTTAATGCTATGGGCGTAACCCGCATCAAGATTGCCAATCTTTTACCTGGTTTGTTCCTGGTACCGATAGCCATGGCCATCATTAGTCATTGGCCCTGGTAGACGGCCTGCATAAAAATTAGGTGAAGAGGGCTCATTTTGTTATAATATTCACGTATTATGTGACCATCAAGGAGGTATATAAATGGCCTTAACCATAAAAGAAGTTGAGCATGTTGCCCTGTTGGCGCGGTTGAGCCTCAGTGAAGATGAGAAACGGAAGTTTGCTGAGCAATTGAGTTCCATTCTTGATTACGCTGACAGTTTAAATGCCATCCCTACTGAGGGGGTGGAACCCCTTACCCATATCCTGCCTATCCAGAATGTTTTCCGGGAGGATGAGGTAAAGGCCAGTATGGATCGCCGGGAAATACTGGCCAATGCTCCGCTGGCCGAAGATTCCCAATATAAAGTTCCTAAAATACTGTAGGGAGGTTACACCGGTGGAGTTGTACGAACTTACTGTGCATGAGCTGCAGGCATTATTGCAGAGTCGGGCTGTCTCTTCCGAGGAGATAGTAAAATCTATCCTGGCCCGTATTCAGGCTGTGGATGAAGAGGTAAAATCGTTTCTTACCCTGACTGAGGAGCAGGCTTTAAATAAAGCGCGAGCCCTGGACGCTACTGGCAATATCAGTGGTATCGCCGGCATCCCCATGGGCTTAAAGGACATATTTTGTACCAAGGGAGTTAAGACCACCTGTGGATCCAGAATACTGGCCAATTTTGTACCACCATATGACTCAACTGCATCGCGCCGCTTAGATGAGCAATCGGCAATCCTGGTAGGCAAACTTAATATGGATGAGTTTGCCATGGGTTCTTCGACTGAAAATTCAGCTTTCTTTGTAACCCGTAATCCCTGGGATCTGACTAAAGTGCCGGGAGGATCTTCAGGAGGGTCGGCCAGTGCGGTAGCTGCAGATGAAGTGCCCTTCAGCCTGGGCACCGACACCGGCGGTTCCATTCGACAGCCAGCCTCTTTCTGCGGGGTTGTAGGTATGAAACCTACTTACGGGCGGGTATCCCGTTGGGGGGTAGTAGCCTTTGCCTCTTCCCTTGATCAGGTAGGCGTATTTAGTAAAGACGTTCGCGATAACGCTATTATCATGAGCATCATAGCCGGGCATGATCCCTTGGATTCAACCTGTGTCAACGTGGACGTACCAGATTATACAAGCTGCCTGGATGGATCGGTAAAGGGCCTGCGCATAGCTTATCCAAAGGAATATTTTGGCCGTGGCGTAAGTGAACCAATCCGGGCTATTGTCAAGCGAGCTCTGCAAAAATATGAGGAACTGGGAGCTATTGTGGAGGAGGTTTCCTTACCCCATAGCGAGTATGCCCTGCCCGCCTATTACCTGGTAGCCCCGGCAGAGGCCAGTGCCAACTTAGCACGTTTTGACGGAGTAAGATACGGATATCGCGATTTCGAGGCTGAGAATGTGGTGGACTTGTTTTCCCGGACTCGGGATCAAGGTTTTGGAGACGAAGTTAAAAGGCGCATAATGCTGGGAACCTATGCTCTAAGTTCCGGTTATTATGATGCCTATTATTTAAAGGCTCTGAAGGTTAGAAGGCTTATTGCCGATGATTTTACCCGCGTCTTTGCCGACTATGATATCATTGCTTCACCAACCGCACCGACCGTAGCCTTTCCGGTTGGCGAACAATCCGGGGACCCAATGACTATTTACATGAATGATATTCTTACCGTTCCGGTCAATATGGCTGGTTTACCGGGGATATCTATTCCCTGCGGTTTTGAGCAGGGTTTGCCGGTGGGTATGCAGCTTATCGGCAAGGCTTTTGATGAAGCTACATTATACAAAGCTGCCTATGCTTTTGAACAAAATACCGGCTTTCATACCATGAAGCCCAAACTGGGGGTGAGATAAATGGGTAAAGACTATGAAGTCGTCATCGGGCTGGAGGTTCATGCTGAACTCAAGACTGAGACCAAAATATTCTGTTCATGCTCCACGGCTTTCGGTGCAGAGCCCAATACCCAGACTTGTCCAGTGTGTGCTGGTTTTCCGGGAGTGCTGCCAGTTCTGAATAAAAGGGTAGTCGAATTGGCGATTACGACGGGGCTGGCTCTGCACTGCGAGATTCCTGAATTATGTAAATTCGACCGCAAGAATTATTTCTACCCGGATCTGCCTAAGGCTTACCAGATATCGCAATTTGATTTGCCGGTATGTAAAAAAGGATTTCTAGATATAGATGTAAAGGGGCAAAAAAAGAGGGTGGGCATAACCCGTGCCCATATGGAGGAGGATGCCGGAAAATTGGTCCATCAGGGCGATATCACTACTACTCCCTTTTCCCTGGTCGACCTTAACCGCTGCGGTGTACCCCTATTGGAAATCGTATCCGAACCTGATATGCGCTCAGCTGCGGAAGCTCGTGCCTATCTGGAGAAATTACGTTCCATGCTGCTCTTCGCCGGGGTATCAGACTGCAAAATGCAGGAGGGTTCATTGCGCTGCGACGCTAATGTCTCGGTTAGACCGTTTGGGCAGAGTAAACTCGGCACCCGTACTGAAATCAAAAACCTGAATTCCTTCCGGGCACTGGAGAGGGCGATTGAATACGAAGCCAGGAGGCAAATAGAAGCGGTGGAGGACGGGGAAGAAATAATTCAGGAAACCCGGACCTGGGACGAGGATAAACAGGTCACCCGCTCGATGCGTTCCAAAGAAGAAGCCCATGATTATCGTTATTTCCCCGAGCCCGATCTGCCGCCATTGATTATAAGCCGGGAGTGGGTAGAAGAGATCCGGGCCGCCATGCCGGAGATGCCGGAACAGGCGCAAACAAGACTGGTAGAGGGGCACGGCCTGCCCGAATATGATGCAGAGATCTTAACTATAACCCCTGAAAGCCTGAGTTTTTTTGATCGATGCGTACAGGATTATCCTGATGCCAAAACCGTCTCTAACTGGATGATGGGGGAATTCAGCCGGTTGTTGAACCAGAATAACCTGGAGATTGGCGATAGTAAGCTGACACCGGTCCACCTGGTCCAGATGCTGCAGGCTATCGATGACGGCACCATCAGTGGCAAGATGGCCAAGACAGTTTTTGAAGAGATGTTTAACAGCGGTAAAAGCCCGCAAGAAGTAATCAGTGAGAAAGGTATGGTGCAAATTTCTGACTCCAGTACCTTGGTTCCCTTAATAGAAGAAATAGTGAAAGCCAATCCCAAGGTGGCAGAAGATTATAAGAACGGCAAGGAGAAGGCCTTTGGATTCTTTATCGGCCAGATAATGAAGGCTACCAAAGGGCAGGCAAATCCGGCCATAGTAAATACACTGCTCAAAGATATATTGAATAATATAGAATAATATGATCATCAAAATGGATTTGTTTATGATATTGGATCAGGGGAGGAAGAAAGATGACTTGGACATTATTAAACCGGGACTGGTTTCTGGAACCAGACGTTAAAATTCGTATAGTAGATACAACCCTTCGGGACGGAGAGCAGACCGCCGGGGTAGTCTTCTCTAATGAAGAAAAGGTGCGCATCGCCAGCTATCTTGATGAAATCGGGATTGACCAGATCGAAGCCGGCATTCCCGTCATGGGTGGCTTCGAGCAGGATTGTATTAAGGAGATCGTCAGACTTGGGCTCAAGGCCAGTATTATGGCTTGGAACCGTGCAGTGATATCTGATATTAAAGAATCGATCAAGTGCGGGGTAGACGCGGTCGCTATTTCTATCAGTACCTCCGATATCCATATCGAGCACAAATTACAGACTACCCGGGAGGATGTCCTGCAACGGATGTCTGATGCCGTGAAGTTTGCCAAGGATAAGGGGTTATATGTCTCGGTAAATGCTGAAGACGCTTCGCGTTCAAATCTGGAGTATCTAACCGAATTTGCTTTAATAGCCAAACATGCGGGCGCGGATCGGCTGCGCTATTGTGATACCGTGGGCATATTGGATCCGATGAAAACGTTTCGCTATATAAAAACCCTCCACGATGCGGTTGGTTTGGATATTGAAATGCACACCCACAACGATTTCGGTATGGCGACTGCTAATTCATTGGCCGGTATATATGCCGGGGCCAATCACGTGGGAGTAACCGTGAATGGACTAGGGGAGAGGGCAGGCAATTCCTCACTTCAGGAAGTCATCATGGGCATGAAACACTTACTGAAGGTCGATGTCAATTATAATACCATCCTGTTCCGGGAATTGGCCCAGTTTGTGGCTGACGCTTCCGGACGGGTATTGGGGCTCAATAATCCTATTGTCGGAAAGAATATTTTTGCCCACGAATCCGGAATCCATGGCGATGGGGTTTTGAAGAATCCGCTTACTTATGAGGCCTTCAAACCGGAAGAGGTAGGTCTGGAACGCCAAATCGTGATCGGTAAACATTCCGGCTCAGCATCGATTAAGTCCAAGTTCAGGGAATACGGAACCGAAATCAGCGATGAGGATGCCAACGAGGTTCTATCCAAGTGCCGTCAGATGGCTATCGATAAGAAGAGATCATTATTTGACAAGGAATTGGTTTGTATTTATGAGGCTTACCTGGAAGGAAAGAATCAAAACCAGGCCGGATAAAAAACAAATTTATGGAGGTAAATATGGTACAGACGCAGGGAGAAAAGATATTAGTTCAGAATGGGGTGCTGAATGTCCCTGATCACCCAATAATTCCTTTCATTATCGGGGATGGGACAGGTCCTGATATATGGGCGGCGGCATCACGGGTCATAGATGCCGCGGTTGACAAGGCTTATGGCGGCCAGCGGTCCATAGTATGGAAAGAGGTGCTGGCCGGGGAGAAAGCCTTTAATCTGACCGGGGATTGGCTTCCCCAGGCAACCCTGGATGCTATAAATGAATACATAATTGCGATCAAGGGTCCTTTGACTACCCCGATTGGCGGCGGTATACGGTCGTTGAATGTAGCTCTGCGGCAAAGCCTGGATCTTTATACTTGTCTGCGGCCGGTCGAGTATTTCCAAGGGGTGCCCTCACCGGTAAAACACCCCGAGGATGTGGACATGGTTATTTTCCGGGAGAATACCGAGGATATATACGCTGGAATCGAGTATCCGATGGGATCAGATCAGGCTCAGAAATTAATCAAATTCCTGCAGGACGAATTGGGGGTCACCAAGATTCGTTTCCCGGGAAGTTCCGGCATGGGGATAAAACCAGTCTCCGAGGAAGGTACCAAGCGGTTGGTCCGGGCGGCTATTGATTATGCTCTGCGGGAAGGCCGTAAAAGTGTGACCCTGGTTCATAAGGGTAACATAATGAAATTTACTGAGGGCGCCTTCAAACAATGGGGTTATGAGGTAGCCGAACAGGAATACGGGGACAAGGTGTTTACCTGGGACGAATATGACCGCATCAAGGACGAAAAGGGCACCCAGGCGGCTGACCAAGCCCAGGCTGAGGCCGAGAAGGCCGGGAAGCTGATTATTAAAGATGCGATTGCCGATATCTTCCTGCAGCAAATCTTGACCAGGCCCCGCGAGTTTGATGTGGTAGCGACTCTTAACTTGAATGGAGATTATATATCCGATGCCCTGGCTGCCCAGGTAGGGGGTATCGGCATTGCTCCCGGTGCTAATATCAATTATCTTACCGGGCATGCCGTGTTTGAGGCTACCCACGGAACCGCCCCGAAATATGCAGGTTTGGACAAGGTGAATCCATCCTCGGTTATTCTGTCAGCGGTAATGATGCTGAAGCATCTGCAGTGGAACGAAGCGGCCAATCTGATTACGGCTTCCATGGAAAAAACTATCGCCAGCAAAGTAGTAACCTATGACTTTGCCCGTTTGATGGAGGGAGCAACCGAGGTGAAATGTTCCGAGTTTGCGGATGAATTGATCAGGAATCTGTAGGATTCCGGCAAGACAGTTAGAAAAAGAATAACAGGGGGGTTAGCTAAAATCTAACCCCCTTTTTTGTTCGGTCTGCCTATATTAATTTCTTTGGCACCCTTAGGGTCTGCCTTTGATCCGAAGCCTCTATACAAGCTTCTAGCCTTTTTCGCCTGTTATGTGCGGAAACGTTCTTTTACGGAATTACTGCTTGCTTAAATCTTTTATGCCGCTAATGATGGCAGAGATTAGATCAATCCTCTTAAAGGGCATTATCAGGTAGTAACCATCGACGTAAGCAGACATTTTTTCAGCCATTTGGGTTGAAATAGCGACCGCCAATTCACCGGCCTCTTCTTTCGATAGATCCCGATACAATTCAATAATATCATCAGCTACAGTAATTCCTGCTATCTCGTTGTTCATGAAGCAGGCGTTCTTGTAGCTCACGATCGGGATGATACCACCCAGGATCCTGGCGTCCAAAACCGTACGGGCTTGTTTGAGGTTATCCAGGGCAAACTGGCCGAGAATTGGCTGGGTTAGAAACATATTCACACCATTATCGATCTTTTTTTGCGCACGCTGTAACTGAGCGGTAAAATTACGGGAATTAACATTCAGGGCTGCACAGATATTAAAAGGAGAACTGAATACGGTTTCGTTGAAATTACTGATATATCTGGCCAAAATGGCGGAGTTGAAACTGAATATACCTTTAATCTCATCCCGTTGAGCGGTCGGAACCGGGTCGCCAGTGACTACTAATACATTGTTAATTCCCTCGATATTCAGTCCCAACAGCAAAGCCTTGGCAGCATTGATATTTCGATCCCGGCAGGTCATATGCGGAATTGTGGTTATATCAAGCTCTCTTTTAAGCTTGCAGGCCATGAGACTGCTGTCTACCCGGGCCCGGGCCAGCGGACAGTCGGCGATGGTTATAGCGTCGACTCCCTGGTCTTTGAGGGTTCGAGCACTATTCATGAAAAAGTCTATATCGGTGTCAATCGGGGGATCTAACTCCACCGCGATAATCTTCTGCCCGGCATTAATTTTGTCGATAAGAACATTGCTGGCAGGAGCCTTGGGCTGGGGGACTTTGTCAGCCTGGGCTTTAATTCTGACCTGGTCAGGCCTGAAGGCATGCAAACGATTAACTGTTTCCTGGATATAATCCGGAGTAGTGCCGCAGCAACCGCCCACAATGGCTGCCCCCTGACGGGCTATGTCCAACATCTTAGCCGCAAAATATTCCTTGGTAGTCTGGAAGAAGGTTCGGTTGTTGATGATGGTCGGGTATCCCGAGTTAGGCATTATGGAGATGGTTTTACCAGCGATATCAATGGTTTTGATATAATCCAGCAGATGAGAGGGGCCCGAAAAGCAATTGAAGCCGCAGGCATCAATGGTTGGAACCAGAGAAATGGCCTCAAGTAATTTACGACCCGATTTGCCCAGCCTGGTCAGTCCTTCCGGGGAGACTGCGAAAGACACTATAATGTAGGCCTGGGGCTGTTTATCCTTAATGTAGCAGGCCAGTTCGGCTAAATATTCGTCGCTGCTGAAGGTTTCAAACAAGAAATTGGATGCTCCCAAAGCCAGAAATAGGTCCGCAATTTTTCGATATTGATTCCCTAAGTCGGTCTCATCCTCTTCGGGAATCGGGCCAATATCGGCAAATACTATCACATCGGTTCCCTGGCATGCCTCCTGGGCCAGCCGGTAACCCTGCTTTATCACCTCGGCCACCACGTCAAAATCACAATCGAGACTGACCGGGTTGGCTCCAAAGGTGTTGGTTTTGATAGCCTGGCATCCCGCCGCGATATATTGCCGGTGAATTTTTAAAATAGTATTGGGATCATATAGGTTAGCCATCTCACAATGACTAAATGGATTGTCAGCTATACTTGCGTAGTAGGTACCCATGGCCCCATCGAATACTAATGGTTTTATTTTTGGATCTGTCACCAAATCTTTCTCCTTTATCTGAATATATTACTAAATGGATCAATATCACGGATACAATAGATCAAAAAAATATGGCTTGTTGCAATTGGCTGTAACAAGCTTTTTGATATTATACCTTATCCTCACGCTAAAGAGTATTTCTGTAGTTTGCCGGGAGATGAATGTATGTTGCCTTCAATCTGCTTGTCCCTGGCTGTGGAGACAAGGGGTAAACATAACAAGACCGGAATTGTGTTATAATTCAATAGAAATTGACGATTGGTCAGGACTTCTGCTTCAAGGAGGAGAAGAAAATCAACAATAAATTCAAGGATTCATTATTGGATAAGAATGGATTTTCAGTTACCTGGGAATTGGTTCCCGGCCGCGGAGCCTTTGAGAAATCCCAGGCCAATGCAATTCAGGCTGCTGAACAGGCGGCCCGGGATGGGCGGGTACACGCTTTGACTATTACCGACAACCCGGGCGGTAAACCAGCCTTATCAGCTGCCTACTTGGGTATGGAAATCCTCAAGTTAGGAATTGAACCCCTGGTCCATTTCACCTGTAAGGATAAAAACCGCAACCAAATTGAGTCCGAGCTTTACGCTATGAACCGGGCCGGGATCAGAAATATCCTGGTGATGAGCGGCGATTATCCTACCAGTGGTTTTAAAGGCCGCCCCAAACCCGTTTTTGATCTGGACCCGGTCCATGTCCTGGAGCTGATCACAGCCATGAATAGCGGAATGGAGAACCAGGAAGCGGGCAAGATGACGGTTCATCAGCCCAGTGATTTCTGGGCGGGCTGCGTGGTATCACCCTTTAAGGCCATGGAAGCGGAGCTTATGGTTCAGTATTATAAACTCAACAAGAAGATAACCGCTGGAGCTGGTTTTGCAGTAACCCAGCTGGGTTTCGATGCGCGCAAATTCCACGAAGCTTTACAAGCAGCCAAGAGTATTAACCCTGATATTCCGGTAATAGGCAATATTTATATCCTGCCCTTCGGTGCGGCCAAGATGATGAATGCCAACCAATTACCCGGTTGTGTTGTTTCCGGCCAACTACTGGCTGAAATTGACAGTGAGAGGGAAGCTGCCGATAAAGGCGTTAGTTTACGATTGCTGCGGGCGGCCAAAATGTACGCCTTCATGAAAGGTATGGGTTTCGATGGGGTGCATATTGGCGGTCACAATATCAAGTATGAACAGGTTAAATATATCCTCGATAAAGGGGAAGAACTAAGCTCCGAATGGCAGAGACTAGTTGCCGAATTCGATTACCCTCAGTCACCGGGATTTTACTATTTCGAAAGAGATGCTCATACCGGCCTCAATACTGATAAACCGGTTAATCCGAGCCGGCAGCCGGAAATCCCTGCCGGAAATCATTATCGTTTAATGCGTATGATTCATGATCTTTTTTTTACGCCGGGCAAAAACTTGTATCCAGCCATGAGCCGTTATTATCATAGGATTAGAGATCCCAGAAAATACCCCCTGGAGCATCTTGCTAAAGTGATCGGCAATGACTGCAAGGATTGCGGTGACTGTGCATTGCTGGATATGGCTTATCTTTGCCCCATGTCGCAATGCCCTAAAAACCAGCGTAACGGTGCTTGCGGAGGCAGTCATGATGGTTGGTGCGAGGTTTATCCCGGTGAAAAGAGATGTATCTGGGTGAAGGCCTATGAAGCGCTGAAGGCCACCAACGAGGAAAAACAGCTGCAAAAATCATATATTCCCCCCGTAAATTGGGACTTGTATCAAACCTCCGCCTGGTATAATTATTACACCGGTCGGGATCATTCGGCTGTTACGGAAAAAGCCGAGGGTGTTAATCGGAATAAACGCCAGGAGTCCTCGCAGCAGCCAGGCAAAAAAGACTCATAGTCAGGCAAGCAAGGCCGACAATAGAACCAGTTCGGGAGGCCCATTAATCTACATACCTTTGGTATGTATCATAATAGGTCTCCCGATTTTTGTTGAGAAGAAATTTTATCAGTCCATAGAGATTAATTGTTATGGGTTTAAATAATGCCTTGGCTGATCATCTGCGCATGTGATTCCCGGGCCAGTGTGACTACCTGCTGGTATAAAGACAAGAGCAGAGTATAGTTCGTTTCCCCCACCGCTTTTTCCATGTTGGCGGCCAGCTGAGAAATCTTCATAAATCCATACATTCCGGCGGTACCCTTAAGATTATGGCTGATGCTTTTTATTTGGACTTCATCTTTAATTTTTATCGCTGCCTTTAATTCAGCCAGCATTTCATCCAGCATCTCCAGGAATTCAGGCAGCAATTCGATTATGAGTTGCTGAGAAAACAAATCAGCATTTTTATCTTTGATGAAATCATTTCTGAGCAGCCGTTTGATTTCCCGGACCAGGGTTTCTGATTTAAACGGTTTGGCCAGGTATGAGTTACAGCCGTAATTAAGGCACTTTTCCCGGTCACCGTTGAGCGAATTAGCGGTTATGGCAATAATGGGCAGATGGCTCCAGGCATGATTTTCGCGGATCAAACGGGCAGTTTCATAACCATTCATTCGGGGCATCTGCATGTCCAAAAGAACCAGATCGAATACCTTGCGCTGCAGCATGTTTAATGCCTGCAGTCCATCATTGGCGGTAATGACTTCAAAACCATAATTAGTGAGCATTTGCCCAATCAGCTTCTGGTTCATTTCATTGTCATCTACCAAAAGGATTGAAACTGGAACAAAGGAAGCAGCGAACTCATCATCCAGATTAGAATTCGTACCCGTGGCAGCAGGTTCTTCCGACAATGACTGGGGAACGGATTCAAATGGCAATTTAACCTCGATAATAGCACCGGCATCAGGCCGGCCTTGGGTATATACTTCTCCTCCCATCAGCTCAATCAATTGGCGGCATAGAACTGCACCCAGAACGTTCCCTTTGACTGGGCTGGTCATGCAACTTTGGCCGGGTAGGGGATGGGTCTTAGCCGAATCCATACGAATATTTGCGCATACATACGAAACTGTTATATAAAGATGGTTGGAGGAAAGAGATGCGTCCACCCGGGCCGACAGATGCACCTCATGCCATCCATAAAAAATTGGGCCATTTGTCAGCAAGCTGTTTATAATTTGCTGCAGCCGGGCAGGATCCAGAGCAGCATTGATCTGAAGGCTGGGATCGAGATTAACCTCAAGTAACCATCCCTGGTCATGAAGACCCTTTTCAAAGCCGGGAAGCCATTTTAACAACTGGTCATGGAGATTGACTGCGGTTGGATTTATTTCTGCCAGGCCATAGTTTAGTTTTATCAATTCCAACATGTCATCGATGTTGGCAAGAAGCACATCGCCACAAGCCTTGATGTCATCTACCAGAGCCAGCTGCGCATTGTTGAGGGCGCTTTGCTCAAGTAAATCAGCTGAACCTAAGATTCCGATCATGGGTGTTCGCAATTCATGGGCCAGATTGGTTATGAAATTGTCAGCTGAAGAGCGTCCGCCTATACCATTGCCGAAAAATTGAGAAAATACCGGGTTGAAACACTCTTCAACCGGTGTGCTGGTCGAATTAGAATTCGGGTTCTTCAAAAGAATACCTCCTTTCCCGAAATTCCGCCCGATGCATTATAGCAATAGCATAAACCATCTATCAGGAAAATTATGTCATCTTATGGCAGCGCAGGCATAAGACTTTTGATATTTTACTGACGAAGATAGTCATAAATTGACCAAAAATAAGGATATGCCTACAATTCGGGCTCAATATCGGCTTGACTAAATAAAATATTTGTTAAAATGCAAGAATCCTGACTTGATAAACGTATCAATCAATGGATAAAAATAAAGACTTACCAAGAAATGGTGGCAGGATTTGATTGAAGAAAAGCAGGAATCATCGCGAAATGGGGGAATATCTTTACCAGGTAGTTTATTCTTGTATTACCAGATCACATAATCACAATACATAAACAAGAGAGGTGTCGATATGAAGCTGCTGAGCTGCCGCTGCGGCCTGTTTATGACCATCGCGCTGCTGCTGGTCTTAATGTTCACTATGGGGCCGCCAAATGTTGCTGAGGGAGCACAAAGTATCAAAATCATAATCAACGGAAAGCAAATCGCATCCGATGTCCAACCGGTTATAGTGTCGGGACGAACCTATGTGCCGCTGCGGGTGGTTTCGGAAAGCCTGGGGGCCAAGGTTTCATGGATGGGGGATACCCGTCAGGTAGTCATAAATTGGCGCACTGAAAATACGCTCCAACTACCCCGCACCGATGCTGATGATATTGCTATTATTTTAGACGGCGATGTACTGGATATCCCGGCTGGCTACGGTAAACCTTTTATCAACAGTCAATGGCGTACCATGATCCCCTTGCGGGCAGTAGGGGAAGCCCTGGATTGCGATGTACAATGGCAGGCGGACACTTATACGGTAGTTATTGAGTCCAAGCAATTATCAGCAGAGAAGCGGTTGTTTATGGATCTGGCCGCGTATAAAACTAATCTGAAACTTATGGATGGAACCGTAATCAATTCAGCCATCCTGGCCAGCAAGGATCCTTCTTCATACAGCGTTGAGCAATTGGATGTTCTCAGAACTTATCTTAATCAGTTAGCCAAGTATGGTGCCAACGTGGTGCTGCCCACAGGGGAGACAATCAATGCAGCTGATATAAGTATCATGGGCCAGTCATATCTGACCGCCGATCAACTTAATGCCTGGGTGACCCGTGAGGTTAAGCGTTTGACCCCAACTTTGCTTGCCCAGGGCAGGATAATAAATATGACCCCTAACTTGGCTGAGTTGTACCTGAAGATTGGAGCAGAATATGGAGTGAGAGGGGATTTGGCTTTTTGTCAGGCAGCCAAAGAGACCGGCTACTGGCAGTTTATGGGGAGCGTGCAGCCCTGGCAGAATAATTATTGTGGCTTGTATGCCATTGGCAGTGCTTTAAGCGGGTCGGAGTCAATCAATGGGGCTGAGTCTAGTTTGGTTTGGTTAATGCCGGGTGTTCATGGTGCTGTCTTTGCCACCCCTAAAGCGGGTGTGGAAGCCCACATCCAACATCTCTGTGCCTATGCTTCCAAAAAAGATCTGCCCGCCGGTAAAGTACTGGTTGATCCCAGGTTCACGCTGGTTTCAAGAGGTATTGCGCCTGCGTGGGTGGGGCTTAACGCTCGTTGGGCTGTACCCGGAACAACCTACGGACAAAGCATAATTTTCGATTACTTCAAAAAAGCTTATTAATTGAAATAACCAGTAAAATACCGCCGCGGATTTAATCCTGCCGGCGGTATTTTTTATCCTGGTATAGTCTGTCTTGTGTCTATCTTATATGTAAATCCCTAACCTTTGGCGGCCACCGATTTACGATACAGTGAGCCGAAGGGGGCTCCGATAGGCAATACTGAAAAACCATACTGGGTATTTATGACTACCGCACCAGATAGGTAGAAAGAACAGATAGCAACGCCCAATTCGGCGTAAGCAGCCAGTTGATGCCAGGTATGTTCTGCGCCCCAACCCAGGGTGCTCATGAATAAGCCCAGGAAGAGCAGGTCGATCAGGAAGAAAATAAACCATAAAACCTTGTTGGTTCCCATTGCACCGATGGTCATGAACACTGTAAAAATGAAATAACCGAGGAATGCAAAGCCAAGCTGGTGCGCATCAAATGATGCACCCTTCTGAATGAGTCCATTACTCTGCATCAACCAGGTAGTGCCAACCCCAAACCAGAATAAGCCGTATCCGCAGAATGCGGTGGCTCCAAAGGTATTATTGTGTTTGAAATCCATTATACCAGCCACGAATTGCGCGGTGGCACCAAGGAAAATGGCCCAGGGAATCATATAGGCGACACCCGAGGTGATTCCAAGTTTCTGGGAAGAGGCTACCAGGGTGACTATGGCCAGCCCCAATAATCCTAAGGGGGTGGGGTTGCCAACCAATTCTTGAACGTGTCCTGAGATTTTCATTTCGTTTTCTGCTGACATGATTACCTCCTAATTTTGTTAACAATATCCAGGAATTACTTCCCGATCACTCCCTCCTTTCTTAATAGAGATTGTACAATTTTGAACAAGTGACAATTCGACGTTAAAAATATGATCTCCTTCAAATTACAACAAAAATTTATCTTTCACTGGATCGATTAAATCTTCTGCCAAAGGGATAACAGGGATTGAATGCGGGAAAGGGAGTCTTCGATCTGCAGGGTCAGGTCGGAGTTAAAAGAGGCGTGCGGGAGGATAGATGAGTCCTTATCGAAATGCACGTCGTCAGTATCATTAAATTCAGGGCTTTTGAGGTTGGCCATATTGACTGCCCAGCGTTTCCAGAAATCTGTTTCCGTGAATCGAACCGTCTCTTCGATAATGGAAGGCAAATCCGGATGGACAATGGCAGTTTCCATATCCAGCATAAGGTCCACCCGGGCAGGAAAATCCTCCCTGGCGCTATCGATCTCCAAAACAATGTCCCAGGGACTATTTTCGACTTCCTTAAGATCGAGCTCGATATGGCTGTTCATCTCATATACCAGCAATTTTATGCGATCTTTCCTTACATCTGTGCCGGCACTATCATACCTGATCAGCTTTAATCTGGAGTCCCGGTCTATTTCCAGATTAGCCGTATCAAAAGGTATTCGGGTAATCGAGGCTTGGCTGGGATCAGGATCAATATCAGCGAGGTAGAAATTAAAAGGATATATCATACTTAAGCGTATGGGAGGGCGGGGATTATTAACAGGATTGGTTATGGTGAGGCCCTCGGCAATTCTAATCGCAGGATTGGTTTCAGGTTTTATGTTGATCTTTTTGGCAAGACTGGATAACCAAATATTCATTTCATTTTGATCATTGCCATCCCCAAATACCACTACATGATCTATATTCCAGCCTGAAGGTGATAAATATCCGAGTCGTTCTGCTTCTTCCCTGAGCTCTGTCAGACCGCCGGTTGCTTGTCTCTCCAGGGTTATGACTTCCGGACAGACGGATACAAAAGCAAAATCAGCCTGGGTATCCTTTATATCCACTATTATAATGTCACCGGAAGTGAGCTCATTACTCAGATAGTACCCGGCTGCCAATGCCAGGTAACGGGGAACGATCGTCACTTTGTCTATCCCCATCACCTCCTCCATAATGTCTAAAAGCTGCCGCCGGATTTTAAGTCCCATGATTTGCGGTACGGCAATTGCCGCTGAATTTATAACCATACGGCTGGGCAGCATATACTCCCGGTAAAGATAGCCCAGGTATGATTCCAGGCTGGGGCGGCTCCATAAATTAGCAGCTGGTTCCGGCTTGAATACGGCCAAACCAGGCAATCGTACTGATATGGAGGGCTGATCCAGGGGCTGGCCCTGTTTCCAGCATACCAACAATGAATTATGCAATCCCAGGTCAATAGCTATATGCATATATTTAACCTTTCCTGGCAATTATGATTCGAGGCACTTCTTCATACTGGAGCCCTTCCAGATTAATCAGAAATATATCACCTTCGGCGTGCAAGACGGTACCTTCAGCGGTGTCTTCTGTCCGTGTCTCTATCAGCTTCTTCTCCGCCAGGCTGGCCAAGGCAGCCGGGAAGATTGATCCTTTTTCGATTGCTGCTTGTTCAATCGAGAGGTTCATATCATTGAAAATAGATTTGAGATTGCGGGAGCTGATCAGCTTGCCCATTTGCTCCAGGGTTAATTCCAGCGACTCAATATTGGTATCCATAGCCGATAACAGTTCGGCAAATCCTTTTAGGGCTTGTTTGGCATGGGACTCGCGCTCATCAATTAAGTCCAGCTGGCTTAAGCTCTGATCCAGCTGCGATTTTAGATGCAGAGCTGCTGAGGTTAATGGATCGAACCTGGAGTTATTTAGCTGGGCTGTCTCCTGCTGCAGCCAGCGGAAAGCTTCTGCCAGGATATGCCGGCTTCGTTCGCTATGATATTGATAATTGGCTTCCCCTGATGCAGATAAGCTGTCGATTAAAGCATTGAGAGATTTTATACCCTTCTGGCTGTAATCATATAATTGCCGGCATATTTTTGGATCCAGGAATTGAAGCTGGTTAAGCTCTCTTACCCATGGGCCCCATCCCCGTGATTCCCATAATAAACATTCTTCCAGCACGTTAAGCCAGGCTTGCAGCCAATCATGAAATTGACCAGTATAACGTTGAGTGCGTTTGACGTCGTTTACACCGATGGCGAATTTGACAGCGTCAAGATAAAAGAGATAAGTCTTCTGCATGTTGCGTTGATACCAGGTGCGGATGGCGGGAATTACCTTGCGGTTGTCCCAGTTGGAGTTTATCGCTTCCAACTGCTCAATCTGTAAACTGACGACGTCTTTACTGGTTTGATGAGTCTCTCGTATTTTCTGCAGGACTTTTAAACCCAACTGCCAGTCGGCCAATAAACGGTTGAGCAATCGTCTTTCTTTCGGCCCTTGGGGTTCCCAGGCTTGAAATAAATCGGCGGCCAGGCTGCAGGCAGGGTACATCCCCAGAATAGTCTGCAGCTGTTCATCACCGGTCAAGGTTCGGGCGATCTCGGCTTGACTGCTGAACAAAACCCAAGCATCACCCAGTTCTTTAAGCAGGTATAACAAATCGACGCTGCGAATATCATTGCCTGATTGTAAAGCCAGCCAATGTGGTTCGATCTCCTGGCGTTGCTGCTGCAATTGGCGCAGAGTGAATTTAGTTCGATTAAAGGACTGCATAAATAGTTTTAAGGTACTTACCAGGTTGTTTTTCAAAGCAGAATCCTGTCGGTTCAGATTCAATAGACCACGGATATCATTCTCAATGGATTGTTTATAACGGGGCATAAACTCTTCATTAAAGCTCTCATAATAGAATTTGTTTAGATCCAGCCAATACTGGTCTGCGATTGGCAGGTCAATAGCCGCCATGGGAGAGGCGCTGACCTTTTGGTCCAGGTTTTCCCGCACGCGGCGGAGAAAATCATCTATTAATGCTGTGTATTGAGAGGCTTCAACTATGGATTCCGACATCAGAATACCCCCATTATTTTGCTCATTGCCATTATCTTTTTCAAACGAGGCGGTTGTAGGATATATGTTGGAGTCTGACCTGGTGAATCAGTCTGGTCCTGTCGCATATATATATGCTGGCCCGATAAAATATCCTCAGCTTCAATCCTGCAATCGTCTTCAGCCAATGGACCCAAGTGCTTCACCAAAGTGTCATTCAAGAATGCGGCGCCGGGCAGCCAATAGAACATCTCTAAATAGGTTCTTAACATATCGGTGGCGGCCTTTTTGTTCAGGGAAGTAAGCCCCTGCAGGTGGCAGAAGCGTATTATTTCCAGACCAATATAAGTCTCGTGGGGGTACTGCTTGAGTTGTGTACTGAGGTTTTTCACCAGATTATCAACATTGCTGAGCGAGCGGCTGCGGTTTAAATCTACCAACCCGGCGGCCAAACAATCATCCCGCCGTGAATTATGCAGCTTGGCAGCTATTTGCAGTATTTCATAGCGGGCATACTGTCGCTGCCCCTGCAGGCCTTTCAGGGTAATGGCATAGAGGTCCAAATAAAGCAGGGCTGCCGGATCGGGCATGAATCCAGGGAAAAGACTGCGATAGTTTTCCAGGGCATATGCACGCGGATGGATGGGATCGATAAGCAAGCTATGTAAAGGAACTACCTTACCCAGCAAACGATTGACTTGTCTATAGTATGAATCAGAACGATCCAGGAACGGGTTGTCTTTCTCGAACCCGGAATCAATGAGGGTTTTGGCCAGTAATCCCATACAATCTGCCAGCAATCCAGCCCGAAACAGCAAACTGGCACAATCCAAGAGCTTATCAACCACGGTTTGTGCCTGATTCACCAGTATATTCTGATTTAATTCCTGCAGCATTTTACTTGATAGGTTTAGGAGCTGGATCTTATCCCCGTGAATGGTGGACCATTCTTTTGGTGTGGCTGTTTTCGCGGTGACTGCGGAATAATTCTTCTCTTCTTTTATGGTGGCAAGACGATCTTTTAAGAGGCGGCGCAGAGTCTTGTTGCTGGTCCGGCTCATAAGGTAACTGCAAAGATCTTCATCAATTACATTGACCAGATCCTGGTATTCGGAAAAAATATTGTCATTAAAAACATTGATCAAAAAGCCCAGGGTCTGAGGGGCAGGATGCCGGCTTATTATATGGCTTTTAAGACGGCCCAGGAGGTCGCTTACGAACTGCCGTGATGAGTTAATAACACTATCGACTACAGCCTGGTTATCCATGTTTTGAATGACAACGTCCAGAAATATATCATGCCCGGGTCCGTAATACAGTCCACGTTTCAAGAAGTCATACTCGGCCGGGTCCGAGATCCGGATATTTATCCAATCTTCAGCATTGCGAAGCGCTTGGCGCAACTGCATTTCCTGCTGCCAATAGCCAAACAGGTCACCAGTTTTTGATGCCGCCTGGAATTTTTCAATTATTGTCTGCATCAGACTTGCCTTCGAGGCCGTATCCATAAAGAGCTCCATTCAGTACCCGGCAGGCATTGTCAGCCTTATCAAGGTCATTTTCGGATAGGAATGCATAATAATATATTGATTTCTCTTTATTGGTAAAAATACCTCCCAGACAATCGCCGGAAATGACTTCAAACTTGTCCTGGCTGGCTTTGGCCCCACGCAGGTAACGTATACTTTGGAGGCGGGTAATAAATGAATAGCTACCCACACGGTCAAAATGCGCTTTAAGTCCAGTCTCTTTGAGAGGGTTACCGCTTTCAAATTTGCAGACCAGACTGGCGCTGCGCGGCCGGGGCAAATCACCGATATCGCCTTCATCTTTAATCAGTTCCAGGGTTGGCAGTACGTGATTAAAGAGGGTGTCTCGATAATCAATTGACTGAAGGTAGTCCTGCAGGTAAGAAGGGAAAATTTCCTGGGAGTTGGGTTTATTAAACAATTCTTTAACCACTTCGGGATTAGAAATAAGGTAATCAAAGACATCATCGATCCCATAGTAAAAGCAGGGTAAAGAGATATGATAATCCTGATACAAAATAGTGGCGAAGCGCTGGTAAAACAACTCGTAGGATGGTTGGCATGACTGCCGCAGGTCCTGGGCGTACTGCATCAGACGATCATAGTCATCACCGGTCAATTCCTGATGACGATATAGTTTTCGCAGGATGGCCCTCACCCAACACCCTCCTTAAAATACAATAGGTTTCATAATTATTTAAAGGTACTGAAATTATAACCTTGAGCCTGTAAATCGGGTATTATTCTTTCCAGGGCTTCGGTATCACTTTTCGATACGGCGTGAAGCAGAATTACTGCGCCGGGATGAATATTGCTGACCACATGCTGATAAGCGTATTCTGCTCCCGGTTGGTTATTAGGGTCCCAATCCGCAAAAGCCATGCTCCAGAATACGGTTTGATAGCCTGCCTCTTTGGTCCACTTCAATGAAGTGACTGAATAGTTGCCCATGGGCGGTCTCAAATAATGGTACAGCTGAACTCCGGTCAGTTCAGTATATTTCTGTTCCAACCGGCTTAACTCTTGGATGAAAGTATCATGGGATATCGTGCTTAGATCCGGATGGCTCCAGGTATGGCTGCATACCAAATGACCAGATGAGTTCATTCTTTTCACCAGGTCCGGACGGGTTTCGATAAATTGACCGGTAATGAAAAAGGCGGCCTTAACATTTTTCCGATCAAGTATATCTAATATGGTGGAAGTATAACCCAATTCATAGCCGCAATCAAAGGTTAGATAAATCTTTTTCTGAGTATTAGGCAGGCAATAAAAACCATTGTATTGAGATAAGAGCTGCACAGCCTCCTGGTTGATAGTGGGGACCTGGTGCTGCTGGTTCCTGGTAAACCACCAGGAACGGGTTTTATTATCCGGTGACACCGGTGTCGGATCTGGTTGGACTGGCTCCGGGACAGGGGTCGGCTCTGGACTCGGGGTTGGAGTAGGAGCAGGATTTTCCGGCTCATTTATAGTATTTTGAGGTGGGCTGATTGAATTAGGTACAGGGATACCCGATTTGCAGCCTGATAGGGAGCCAAGTATAATCACTATGAGAGCAAGTATTAATAAGTGGATGGTTTTACTCATGTATCTTGTCCTCCTTATTACTAAATTCGTATTCAGTCTATGAACATAATTCGCCATAATTATATTGATAATACTAATTTTAGACCTGATACCTGCAGATTAGCCATAGAATTTGTTGGCAGCATGTGAGCCTGTTAGAGGCTTGAGATTAGCAGAGAGGTAATTTAGGTGGAGCATCAGGAAAAAAAATCCGAATTTTTAAACGCTAAGCAGAGGGTATTGATCTTTTTTATGCTTGGCATCCTTTTGTTAGGTATTATCCTGGCCGGTAATCCTCATTTGGTTTCGCGTAATTCAGGGTCCGTAATATACACCTATGCGGCTAGTTTTGTCAAAGGAGAAATCGGTACCGGATATGGTTTGCCGACCTCGGGAACGGTGCCTTTTTCTCTGCTGGAGCCCGGGGACATAGTACTGGGTGGATGGCCCAACACCGCCTATGGCAAGTTCTCCCATGCGGGATTATATATAGGCAATAACCAGATAATGGAGGGTTATGTCGATTACGGTTTAAGCATTCAAGATTTGAGTACCTATGCGGATTATTCCCGCATATGTCTGCTCAAGGTGAATGCTTCCGATCAGACCAAAGCCAAAGCAGTTGATTATGCATTGGCTCAGGAAAAGAAAATGTTTTATCCACTGGCTTTCAAGAGCGGGGATAGGTTATGGAACTGCAGCAAAATCATCTGGCGCGCTTATGAGGCACAGGGAATCGATCTTGATGAAATCGGTGATCTATGGATAGCTCCGGAGAGTCTGGCCCAGAGCCGCGATGTAACCATTATTTACAAAAAGGGGATCTAAAAATAAGCAGATTATTAATAAGGGGATATATTATCAACATAGGTGCCATACTAGCGGTTTGCCTGGCTATGTACTTTCCAGGCTTGGATGTTCTGCTGGCATTTCTCTACCTAATAATTGTCTGGAAGGAAGGTCAGTATAGCAGATTAATTCTTAATAACCGGGCTCAGAGAGCAATCATTGCGATAATATGGCAACTACCGGGATATCTGTTAGCCGGTGCAATATTGTGTTCTTTAGATGCCGTTTCACAGTTTGGCTACTATTTTATATTCATGCTGGAACTGTGGGATACGCCTGTCTTGCCTCTCATATCTCTCCTGCCGGTCTGGACGATTTTGGACCGTCCTTTATATTATTACCTCTTATTTATTGTTGTCCCGCTAATGTCGTTGTACTACTATTTGCCCAGGTCTCTAACCAAACCACAAAAAAGTCGATCCGCTGGTTCAATTTAATTGCAGCCGATACTTCGGTTGCAGTAAATGTTCCCAGCGGACCTTTTAAGAAGCAACTTCAGTCGTTATTCCATATAGGAATTCAGGGTATCCAGTCTAAGATTTATCCCTTTAGGGGACTTAGACTTTAGTCGCGACTCCCTACAACTTTCGTTGCCTCTGAGTATATTTTGTACAAACACAGCAATAATATTCTGTCATTTATAGGAAAATGGAGTATTAATTATATTTTTATTCTCCTAAATCTGCTTTGAGCTGAATAATATAATTAGGAATTTCAACTAGAGTAAATTCCTATACATTTTTTTACCTATGTTGGTATTGGCTAACTCATATTTGATTTTTCCAATAATAAATTCTTATCAAATTGCTCGAAATGTGTTACAATATCTTGCATTCTAAGCCTTTTTGGGATGACTTTAGGTCACCCTTTTCTTTATAGAAGGGTTTGTTTGAAGGAGGAGAGATCTTGTGGAGAATTCAGTTATTGTGTCTCCAACCACCAGTAACCAGAAAGCCTTAATTCAAAAACTGGAACAAGAAGCAGGTACAAGTATTAATCTATGCTACCAATGCGGCAAGTGTACGGCAGGATGCCCGGCTGCATTTGCGATGGATTATCCTCCTCGCCAGGTAATCCGTTTGCTGCAGTTGGGATTCACCGAAGCAGCTTTGAATTGCAATAGCATATGGATTTGTGCTTCCTGTGAAACTTGTTCCACCCGGTGCCCGCGTGGGGTAGACATAGCCTCTCTAATGGATACTTTGAGGCGTGAAGCACTCAAGCGGGGTAAAAAAGATAAAAAGGTAGCCGCATTCAATAAGGCCTTTTTGTCCAACGTTAAGAACTTTGGCCGGGCCTACGAAGTAGGATTACTGCTGCAATATAACCTGACTACCGGTCAGCCTTTCAAGGACATGGAGCTGGGCCTGCCCATGATGAAGCGGGGCAAAGCCAGCCCATTCCCGGAAAAGGTAAAGGGCCGGGATGAAATAAAGAAAATCTTCGAACGGGTTGCCCAGGTTGGGGGTGAGGAATAATGAAATTTGCCTATTATCCTGGATGTGCAGCAGACGGCAGTGGGGTCGAGTATGGTATGTCGGTGGAGAGAACCGCAGAAATACTCGGTTTTGAGCTTCAGGAATTGGATGATTGGAATTGCTGTGGAGCCACCTCGGGCCATAATACCGACAAGTTGTTATCGCTGGCCCTACCCGCTCGGAATTTAGCTATAGCTGAAAGGAGCGGGCTGAATATGGTGGTAGCACCTTGTGCTGCCTGTTACAGCCGGCACCGGTATGCCGAACACACTATTCAACATGACCCGCAGATGCGCCAGAAGATAGAACAGGTGCTCGAAACCGAATTGCAGGGCAGCAGCGAAACCCTGTCCATTTTGGACGTGCTGGTCAATAAAATTGGAATTGACGCTATTAAGGCTAAGGTAACCAACCCGTTTACTACTATGAAGGCAGCCTGTTATTATGGGTGCCTGTTGGTGCGGCCGGTTGAGCATACCGGGTTCGATGACCCGGAAGATCCCCAGACCATGGATAAGATTATGCAGGCTCTGGACGCAGACCCGATAGATTGGTCGCATAAAACCGAGTGCTGCGGTGCAGCTCTGGTTACTTCCCGGCCCGACGTAGGTATGCGTATGCTTTACCGGGTTTTGAAGGATGCCAAGGAATCAGGGGCTGAATGTATAGTAACTGCCTGTCCGCTTTGTATGTTGAACCTGGATATGCGTCAGGCGGCGGTTGAGAAACAGTTTGGGGAGAAATTCAACCTGCCGGTTTACTATGTAACCGAATTACTGGCCTTAGCCTGTGGGGATCAACCCAAACAGGTAGGCTTGGAGAAGCATTTCGTAGAAGCAGGACAATACCTGCAGTCAATTGCCATTAGAGGAGCAGAACACAGGGCGGCAGTTGAAAAGGCAGCCCAGGAAGCAGCTGAAAAGGCTCGTGCTAAGGCCGAAGCCGCCGCTGCGGCCAAAGCTGCGGCGGCAGCCAAGGCTAAGGCTAAAGCCGCCGGGGAGCCTGAAAGCAAGGAAGCCAAACCAGCGGAGGCGAGTGCCGATGCAGAACAGAAGAAAGTTGATGCCTTTGTAGGTGCCTTCAAAAAGAACCCAGATAAAATGGCGGCCAAATTAGTAGATGATCCTGCCAAGGCCGGCATCCTGATATCAGTATTGGATGACAAAAAGATCGGCAAGTTGGCCAGCCTGATGGTCAAGGATATGGAGTTGGCCAAAAAGGCAGCTGGAGCCTTTGTGCAGCAGGAGTTGAAACGCCAGGGTGAATGCCAGGACTAGCGAAGTCCCGGATATATAGAGTAAGTCCACCAGGAGGGAGACGGAGAGATGAAAAAACGAGTGGGCGTATTTGTCTGCGAGTGCGGCACCAATATTGCTGCTACAGTTGATACCGCCAAGGTCGCCGAATACGCTAAAACACTGCCCGGCGTAGTGTACGCCACCAATTATAAATATATGTGTTCCGACCCCGGCCAGGAATTGATCCGTAATGCCATTGAGGAGCAAAAGCTGGAACAGGTAGTTATAGCATCCTGTTCACCGCGCATGCATGAACCAACCTTTCGTAAGGCGACTGCTGCGGGCGGATTAAATGCTTACATGATGGAAATGGTCAATATCCGCGAACAGGATTCCTGGGTCACCCATGATAAGGAGCAGGCTACCGCCAAGGCCCAGTCGCTGGTGCGCATGGCCGTCGCCAAGGTGCTGCGCAATAAACCGCTCCAGATATCCACGGTGCCTATTACCAAGAAAGCCCTGGTAATTGGCGGCGGTATTGCCGGTATGCAGGCCGCCCTGGATATTGCCGAGGGGGGACAACAGGTAATAATAGTGGAAAGAGAGGCCTCGATTGGCGGGAAGATGACCCAGTTAGACAAGACCTTTCCCACCATGGACTGTGCCGCCTGAATAGGCACTCCCAAGATGGTTGCTGCGGCGCAGCACCCTAACATTGAACTGATGACCTATTCAGAAGTAACTGAAGTAAAAGGTTATATCGGTAACTTTAAGGTTACTGTCAAACAAAAACCCAAATATGTGGATTGGGATCTTTGTACAGGCTGTGGCACCTGTATTGAAAAATGCCCGACTAAAAAAATCGCGGATGAATTTGATTTTGGCATGGGTAATCGAACCGCTATCCACAAGCTATTTCCCCAGGCGGTTCCCGGTAAGCCTTATATAGATGCAGACCACTGCACCAAACTGACCAGCGGCAAGTGCGGCATCTGCGAAAAGCTATGTCCTACCGATGCCATACGGTTCCAGGATGTGCCAGTTTATAAGGAATTGG
>JAXDBN010000134.1:0-12763 GCA_034678805.1 Syntrophomonadaceae bacterium | reverse complement strand
GCTTCCATAGTATTGTCAAAACCAGCCAAGCCTGCCACTAACATCAATAAGGATGAACCGGGTAAATGGAAGTTGGTAATTAGTTTATCAATGGCTTTAAACCTATAGCCAGGGTAGATGAATATATTCGTATCACTTTCTTGGCTTGTGAATCCCAATTCGTCATCATATACAGATTCCAAAGCGCGTACCACTGTAGTTCCAACAGCAATAATACTGCTCTTCCGCCTGCGGGTATCATTCAAAATAGCTGCTGTATCCGGACTTACCTGGAAATGCTCGTAGTGCATATGGTGTTCCCTGATATTTTCCCGGGTCACCGGACGAAACGTTCCCAGGCCCACGTGAAGCACTATGGTAGCAACGTTAACACCTTTAGCCCTAATTCGATCGATTAGCTGCGTGGTGAAATGGAGGCCAGCGGTTGGAGCTGCGGCAGAACCGGGTTTCTTGGCGTAAACTGTCTGGTAACGTATTTGATCTTCCGGTTCAGCCTTTCTGTCTACATAGGGAGGCAATGGCACTTGTCCCGATTGGTTTAGAAACACATCCAGATGTGGGCAATTATTGAACCTGATCAAGCGGCAGCCATCACCTTCGAGTACGTCTTCAACTTCAGCCCATACTGCTGTACCAGGAAATCTTACTATCGCTCCTATTTTCATCCGTCGGGCAGGTTTAACCAGAGCCTCCCAGTTATCCCCAACCTGTTTAAGCAAAAGCAGCTCTATTTTGGCTCCAGTATCTTTAATACCCCATAAACGAGCTGGAATTACTCTGGTTTCATTTAAAACCAGCGTATCCCCAGCTTCGAAGAAATCTACTACATCATTGAAATGTCGATCACGCAACCGGCCGCTGTCCTTTTCCATTACCAGAAGTCTGGAACTGTCCCGGGGCACTACCGGGTACTGAGCTATTAATCCTGGGGGAAGATCATAGTTATATGAATCTAGCAGGAATACATCTCTGTCAGAGGAGCGATCTGGCATCTGATTATATGGTCTCCTTATTCTCTCCAATATATAAATCCGGTACACCGAGACGACGCCATTTTGTCTTGGTAATCTTACTTTAGTAAACGGCGCACCTCGCGCGATGCGTAGCGTTCTACCTCGCTGTATAAGCAGCCACAATATTGCTGTCTGTATAATCCCAATGATCTTGAGATCTCACCAGTCTTTTTAAATCCTACCCTAAAGTCCCGATACAGAAAGGGCACCCCATACTGGGCACCTATAGCCTGGCCCAGCTCTCGGATAGAATCATGTTTCTGGTGTTTACTAACTAACAATGTAGTGGAAAAACAGTCAAAGCGGCCCCTTTTAGCTATATGGGCTGCCTGCTCCAGCCGCATCTGGTAACAGATCATGCATCGGTGGCTTTCCCGATAGGCAATCTTCTGGAAATAATCGCGGGGATTATACTTTTCATCATAAATAACCTTTAAATCAACTTCTCCAGAGTACTGCTCCAAGGCCTGTTTACGCTGCATCCATTCATTGTAGGGATGAATGTTGGGATTAAAGAAATACCCAACCAATTCAAATCCTTCATCTCTCAGAGCGGGAACCGGGTATGTGGCACAGGGTCCACAGCAAATATGCAATAAAACCCGGGGCATCATATATCACATCCTAAAACGGTCTTGCTGAATTATTCGTATTGTTGCTAAATAAAAAGTGGTTTGGTATTCATTCAACTAATCGTCAAAAAGACTATCTTCATTGCCTTGGTTCTTGATTAGGTAGCCCATAACTCTATAAGCTTCTGCCGTAGCTACTCTGCCTCTCGGGGTTTTATTAATAAGTCCCAGTTTCAGAAGATATGGTTCATATACATCGGTTAAGGTATCAGTCTCCTCAGACACACTAGCTGCAAGAGTCTCTAATCCGACCGGTCCACCACTGAACTTCACTATTATAGCTTCTAAAATCATTCTGTCAACCATGTCTAACCCATGATCATCTATTTCCAACATTTCTAGAGCCCTAATGGCGTTTTCCCTGTCAATGTGGCCGCCGCCTCTGATTAGAGCAAAGTCTCCTACCCTTTTCAGCAAGCGGTTGGCAACCCGAGGTGTTCCCCGTGAACAGCGGGCAATTTCAGCTGCGCCTTGCTGGTCAATAACAATTCCTAAAATCGATGCTGCACGGGTGACTATAGCAGCTAGTTCTTTTTCCTGATAAAAATCAAGTCGAAAAGTAATCCCAAACCGGTCGCGAAGCGGGGAACTTAATAGACCAGGGCGGGTCGTAGCTCCGATAAGGGTAAAAGGAGGTAGATCAATCTGCAGGGTACGGGCTGCTGGTCCCTTGCCTATGACAATATCTATACTGAAGTCTTCCATCGCCGGGTACATAATCTCTTCTATACTCCGGTTCATGCGATGAATCTCATCAATAAAAAGGACATCGCCTGGTTCCAAATTAGTCAGTATTGCGGCCAGATCGCCGGGCCTCTCTATAGCCGGGCCCGAGGTTCTTCTAATCGAACCTCCCATCTCCTGCGATATAATTGAAGCCAGGGTAGTTTTACCTAATCCTGGGGGCCCACTCAACAACACGTGATCAAGACTTTGGTTTCTTGCCCGGGCTGCCGCTATAAACACTGCCAGGTTGCTTTTAACCTTGTCCTGACCTATGTAATCAGTTAGCCGCAGAGGTCTTAAAGCAAGATCAACACTTTCATCATCACCTATAGCCTGGGTTGATACCAGACGCTCTTCCTGCAAGCCAATCTCTCCCTATTTTTTCATCTGTAATGCTTTATGGCGCAGAACCCGTTTAATGCTATCCTCTAGCCGTTCTGCTAATTCACCCTGCGATTTCATATTCATGATCAACGGGAACACCTCACTGCGCTGGTATCCCAGCGCTTCCAAGGCCTCTAACAATTCTTCTATCATAGCACCGTCTTCAACGGCGGTTATTACCATGTCCTGACCCTTCCCCACCTTATCTTTGAGTTCAAATACCAATCTCTGGGCTGTTTTTTTGCCAATACCAGGAATGGTCAACAGTCTTTTCTCGTCTGCACTAATCACTGTCTGATAGAATTCTTCTGGTTTTAATATCGAGAGTATGTTCAGCGCAGTACGGGCTCCAAGCCCGGATATAGTAATCAAAGTTTTAAAGAGTTCCAACTCTTCCGTGTTTAAGAAACCGAACAGTTTCAAGTCATTATCAAGAACCTGAAGAAAAGTGAAAAGCGTTAAAGGAGACCCAGTCCCCGGTAATAAAGACAAGGTACGGCCATGAACTCCCACCTCATAACCAATACCATTAACATCGATAATAATAGAATCTGCTTTTGATTGTGCTAAATTTCCGCGCAAAAATGCAATCAGCCTAATCGCCCCTTTTTGAATATTCCTCCCAGCCGATAGGAATGAAGGTGACATAGGGCAATAGCCAAAGCATCGGCTGCATCATCTGGACGTGGAATGTCATCAAGCCCCAATATTTTCTGGACCATTGTCTGTACCTGTTTTTTGTCGGCATTACCATATCCGGTGACTGCTTGTTTTACCTGTAATGGTGTATATTCAGCCACGTATATCTCCCGTAAGGCCGAAGCCATAATAATTACTCCCCGGCTCTGGGCAACTGTTATTACTGTTTTGGCATTCTTATGATGAAATATCTGCTCCACAGCTACCGCATCGGGCTGGTAATCATTTAATAATTGTTCATAATCCCGGTTGATTTTAGCCAAGCGCAGGGGCATCCCAATGGTTGGGGAAGTCCTAATTACCCCATAATGGATGAGCCTTTCTTTTCCCCGACTACCCTCAACCAGACCAAATCCTGTAATAGCAGTACCCGGGTCGATTCCTAATACTAACATAAACTTAATTACCTCAATAAGGTATAAATGTACTAATATGATACTTCAAATAACCTTACTGGGCTATGTAGAAAATAAAAAGGGTAAGGTCCCGTAGAACCTCACCCCTTATATAAACCCGGCGCTTACCGGGGGCCGGGTTAAAAATATTCGTCTAGGTTCTCCAAAGCATCGTTTACTGCCGCCTCGTTTTCGAATTCGTACTCACCGTCTAAAATAGCCTCCTTAATGTTTGCAGGCAATCCCGAAAAATGTATGGCGGTGACCTTCATCAAGGTATCATGCTGTGGATCAGGGCCATTGAATATGGCTACCATATCCTGGTACTCCTTAAGTCGGCACTTAGCCTTATCTTCAGGGGACCAATCATCGATGGACTGCCGGATCACCAAGCTGCCGTTGTTAAAACTTATCGAGTAGCCATTGGCATTAGTGTACTTAGTGCGTATCTCCGCCAAGCTCAATCCAACTATATCCGTGCGGTTTTCAAACTCAGAAATTATTATCTTCTGGGAACGCAAGTATTCAGTTTCCAGAACTATGGGAGTATCCAAATCAACTATTATCTCCGCAGTCCCAGTATTTATTGTGGGTTTCTGTTGTTCAGGGCTAAAAAACTTGAAGGATTCGCTGCGGAAATAATACCCCATGACCAAACCCGCCATTATGCTGATACCTAATAAAGCATATACAGCTTTTTTGTTCACTTCAATCACCTCTGCTCCCTATTTTCTCCTCTTTTTCATGTATTTATACTCTATCGGCGGATAATATAGGTGATTATTGGCATACTTGGTTCAATTATGTATTGGGATTGTTGGATTGGGTTAGTGTTCCTGGCCCATCATAAAATATTGCGATAGACCATAACTCATTTCCGATGTTAGTATGATATTAATAATAGAAAGCGAGGTGTTGTTGATGCGACAAATTAGCCCCCATGTTAGACTTCTGGGTAATGGCTTTTTCAATTTTTACCTTGTAGGTAATGAAACAGCAGCTCTGGTTGAATGCGGCACAACTGCTGCTGCGCAGATATTCCAGGAACAATGGGCCTCCATTTCTGATAAACCCAGGATTAAATACATAGTTGCTCTTCATTCTCACTTTGACCACATTTGCGGACTCCCGCTCCTGCTTAATCTATTCCCGGATGCACAGGTGGTAGCTAGTAGCGCAGCTCAGAAAACCATGTCCAGAGAGGACGTGATGGCCGATCATTTCCGTAATGATGCTCTTGTTTCGCAAACTTATTTAAAAAATGGATTTATCGATAAAATTACCGATATTGGCCAGCAATCCGGTACCTTGAAAGTAGATATGGTAGTTGGGGAAGGCGATTCTCTGGATATTGAACCTGACCTAAGCATTAAAATTTTAGATGCTCCAGGGCATAGTGCATGTTCCATAGCTGCCTATATACCTCTGGACCAGGTTATGTTGGTATCAGATGCGGTTGGATTTGCGGCCACCAGCGGGGTAATGCCCCCAATATTTTTCCAAGGTTATGACCTTTATGTTGATACGATCAAAAAGCTTAGGCAATACCCTACTCAAATCCTAGGTGGAGCCCATGGAGAATTGGCAGTCGGGGAACAAGTATCCCAGCTTTATGAAAATTCCCTGGCCTCGGCTGAGTATGTTGCCTCCTGGGTTATGGAACAACTGCAGGCAGGTATGAGTGAAGATGATTTGACATCCATACTTTACGATAAGTACATGAAAGATGGGTTGAGTTACTACCCGAAAGAAATGATGATGGCAGTCATGAACCTGATTATTAAAAGGGCAAAGGCCAGGCATAAATAAGCACTGCCCACAGGCCGTCAACGAAATCTACCATAATCAGACCAACTAAAAAGGCTCAGAGCAAATTAATAGGAAGGTCCGTGATCGGAACGTACATGAGGCACTTCGATTGAACGGTAATTCGTATTAACGCAGCTATCAGCCTTTTTTGATGGTCTGGGGCCAGGCATATATAAATGCCTGGCCAGTAAACAGATCGTCTTATTATTTGGTTCGCTACTAATAATTAATCTTTGGAACTCAGATCACATCAGTTTTTCCATTATCTCGTCTGGGATATTGAAGTTGGCATAGACGTTTTGAACATCATCATGATCTTCCAGGACATCAATGAGCTTCAGCACTTTTGCCGCCAAGGCTTCATCATTGATGTCGACTGTATTATTGGGTGACAAGATAATGTCAGCTTCGTCAAACTGAACTCCCTTTTCTAAGGCTTCTTTGACTGCCATAAAGCTATCGGGAGAAGTAACCACTTCGATAACATCTCCTTCCTCCCGCACATCATCTGCCCCGGCATCCAGCGCCAGCATCATAAACTCATCGGTATCCATTTTCAGGTCTCCACGACTTATGGATAAAAGGCCTACCCTTTCAAACATATAGGACACACAGCCACTCTCACCCAAGTTACCATTGTGTTTGGCGAAGAGATGACGAATGTCAGCTGCAGTACGGTTACGGTTATCTGTGGCTATGGCTAGCATAACTGCAACTCCCCCAGGAGCATAACCCTCATAGGTCAACTCTTCTATAGCATCACTATCAAGCTCCCCGGTCCCTCGCTTTATGGCTCGTTGGATATTATCATTGGGCATGTTAATGGCCTTGGCGTTCTGAATAGCCAGTTTGAGTTTAGAATTGCTATCGGGATCTCCTCCCCCAGCTCTTGCTGCTATTATGATCTCTTTGGCTAGCTTTGTGTATTCCTTGCCTTTTTTTTCATCGGTGCGGGCTTTTTTGTGTTTGATGGTTGACCATTTATTATGTCCTGACACTGACATTACCCCCTAATAGTAGTTTCATTGAACTGACCTTCATATTGAAAGAGATTTATTCAACAAAAAGGGATCCGATTCCTGCGCTTTTCCTGTTCTGAAAAAATCCTATCGAAATATCAGCCAACTGGAACTAACTCAATATTACCCCATGCACCCAGTTTATCATCCTTGACTGTTAAGATGCCGCTGACACCTGGGATTTTCTTAACATATTCAATTGCCAGCATAAAGTCGTCCTTGGTTTGAATACGATTGGCTGCCCCCGTCGCTACAGCGTCAGCCAACGAAATGTTTAGAGCTTTTATGACTACTGCATCAGCCTTTCCGAAACTAAGGCTGGGCCCAACCGTGCCTGAAGACGTACATATACCAAGGGGACTCTCCTCTGGGTAAATTCTAATGGCTATCTTGTGGCTAAATTGGGATTGTCCTGCAAAAACAGAGACGAGACGAGGCAGCGAGCTGTCTATATAAATATCTCCTCCGTTTTCTACAATAATCTGCTTAACCATTGTTTTTAGTTTCCGCCCTATCGTCTCTGCGAATGCCCCGGCAACAGCCGCCATAGGTCCTACTCCAGCCTGCCAGGCCGCCTTAGACATGGTAACAGCAATGGACGGAGCACCTGGCAGTAAGCTTAAAGGAACCAGTGAACGCTGAAATTCAGGATGTATGCTAATATATGATTCCAGACTGCCTCGCAGCATTCTGATTTCTTGTTCACATATTGTGACCAGACTCTGATTGAAACTTTCCTTGTCAACACCTACAGAGAGGTCGGTCTCTTTCAGTCCCACCTGAAAATATATCAAATCAGAGGCGGCATGCATTGACCTGTAACTGCGGGCTACATTATTCGAATTCTTGTCATTGTACATGAAGCTATACAGCCTCTTTTATCTCAAAATGCAATTTTATGGCTCTGGTTGGGCAGCAGTCCAGACACATGCCACAGACCACACATTTGGAGTTATCGAATGATACTTCCATGGTACTCCGTTCAATTTTGAGCGCTTCAGTAGGACAGAACGATGCACAGGCACCGCACTGTATGCACACATCAGGCTGCCATACCACTGTCTCGCTTAGAGGCTCCACGGCTACACCCAGGCTCTTTAAGAAAGCCACTCCCTGATCATAACTATTCTTGTCGCCCTCCAGTTCCAGTACTAAAAAACCCTCCTTTTGGGGATTGATATCCGCTTTAAGAATATTAATTATAAGATCATAATTCTTCACCAACCTATAGATAATCGGCTGCTCTGACTGAGCTGCGGAAAAATAACATACCAACTTATTTTTCATGCTATTACCTCCTCTCCTGGCCTTCTGCGTCGCTATTACCGGTTTGCTTTTGGGGAATTGACTTAAATATTATATCAGCATCAGCGGAAGGCAGGCTGGCTACCGGTTGGGTAAGTTCAAACTTACCTTGTTTAATCCAATCTTTTAGAATTTGAGCAATCTGCCGTGCACGTGGATAACTGGATTGCGGCGTAGTCACTACCTCTTTGCCGTTGAAGACTATTTTCCCGCTCTTTAATTCTTTGTAACTTACCCGGCCCAAGTCCATAGGCTTGCAATACGGATAACCCTCATTGTAGTCTACAATTGGACAAAATATATCTTCGTCCTTGACGGCAGTAAAGCGGAGCATCTCTTCATCTAGTATTGGAATTGGTATTCCAATCCCAACTGCCATGGTAGCTCCATAGCCGATAAAACTTAAACCAACTAGCCAATTGGGATCCATTTGCTTCAGGTCACCAATTAAAGCCAGGGTACCTGCTCCTGACAGGGGAACACCATTTATGCCCCTATCTACATTGGGATGATGCTGGGTCCCGTTCCAGGCTACATAACCTACACCACCACCAAGGAAGATGCGGGTGCCTATTCCAATGGTCCGAAAATATGGATCATTCAGCAGTGGACTTAACTGACCGGCACTTGAATAACTGGCGTTTCCAACCCGGGGTTTAAGGATTCCCATATAGGTGTATATTACCCTCTCACCCAGGTTTATTGCACAATTATAGTTTTGGTAAGCATTGCGTGGATTGAACAAGAAAGCATCATTGACATCTGCCAGGGTTATGGTGGCCTCAACTTTCTTATTAGGATAGCAGTCCGTACCGTATCCAACTGCCTCCAATCTGATTTCACGACCTGCTACCAGATCATGAATCACATGGCCCCCACCATATGTGAACCGGCCAGGAAAAACCTTATTTTCCGGATCATTTTCGGGAAGCTGGCCGGCTCCTATATAAGCATCCACCGCAGCTATGCCGGTATAAGCTTCCACCCCGTTCAGCCATACCTTTTTCATTTTGATGCGAGGGTTGGAATGCCCAAAGTTTATAAAGGCGCCCGATGAACACATGGGGCCAAAGGTACCAGTAGTAACGACATCTATTTCCTTGGCGGCTTGGCTATAACCCTTTTCGGCCACAATGTCGATTACTTCTTCAGCAGTGACCACCACTGCTTCCCCTCGTCTTATTCTCTCATTAATCTCTTCGTAGTTCTTTTTTACCGACATTTCCTTCCCTCCCTATTTATTCTTAAACAGCCGCATTAATTTCTGGGCAGTCTTCACTGCGGCCCGGGCATCGGCAGAATAGGCATCCGCCCCAATTTTATCAGCATATTCCTGGTTCAAAACAGCTCCTCCCACCATTACATGGGACCGTAGGCCCATCTGTTTCACCCCATCAACAACTTCCTGCATGCGCGGCATGGTAGTTGTCATTAAGGCACTTAGACCGATTATGTCTGCTTGTTCTTGCTTGGCAACGGCCAAAATCGTCGCTGCCGGCACATCTTTCCCCAGGTCAATAATTTTGAAACCGTAATTCTCCAGCATAATATTGACTATATTTTTACCTATGTCGTGAATATCGCCTTCAACCGTAGCCATTACTATAACACCACTGTTCTTAGCCGATGCATCTTTAGCCAAATAAGGCTTTAACTCTGCAAAGGCTTTTTTCATCGTCTCCGCGGCCATCATTAATTGAGGCAGGAAATATAGTTTCTGTTCGTATAACTCCCCGGCCTTTTCAATGCCCGGTATCAGAAACCGGTTCACAATATCCAATGCTGAAATGCCCTTTTGTTTCAAAGCCTCGTTGACCAGAGCAACAATATTATCTCGATTACCTTCTAATACCGCCGTTTGGATCCTTAGTTCAAGGCTGCCGGAATCAGGTTTATCCTCAATGATTGAATCTTTAATTGGTTCTGCTGGTGTAATCCCGGCAGCCTTCTCTTTAATTTGGTCAGGAATATTACAGCGCTCACAAATTGGGTCTCTAAAACCAGAGGGTAATGCGGTTCTTTGATTATAATCTTTATATTTATTAATATATTCAGCGCAATTCAAATCTCGGTTCATAAGCACCGCTGCCGCCCTGGTCACATCCATCATCCGGTTATCAAAGGGATTTAGAATGGGCAGATCCAGGCCGGATTGCCAGGCCATAGCCAAGAATGTCGAATTTAGAATATCCCTGGCAGGAAGCCCGTGCGAAACGTTGCTAACCCCCAGAACTGTTGCTACCCCCAGCTCTTGCTTGACCATCCGTAATGCGGTTAAGGTTTCCATTACCTGGGCTTGTTCAGCACTGGCCGTTTTGACCAAACAATCAATGAATATATCCTCATCGCGCAACCCGTATTCTTTAGCTCGCAGGTATATCTTTTTGGCTACCCGAAAACGACCTTCGGCTGAATCCGGTATCCCGCTTTCATCCAGGCATAGTCCCAAAACCGCAGCGCCATATTTTTTGGCTAGCGGCAAAACGATGTCTAAAGCTTTATCTTCTCCGGTAGTGGAGTTGATCAAGGCACGGCCCACATAGTTCTTTAAAGCCTCTTCTACAGCTTGGGGATTGGTTGAATCAATCGAAATCGGCACATCAACCGCAGATTGAATAGAAATAACCGCCTTTTTCATAGCCTGTGGTTCATCAATACCTGGAACCCCCATATTTACATCCAGAATAGGGGCAATTTTGGCTTGGTTTTTGGCTTCTTCGACCACTGCCAGCATCTTCCCATCCTTGATATCCTGGGCCAATTTTTTCCGGGCGGTCGGATTAATTCTTTCCCCTATAACGGCCATGGGTTGGTCCGAACCAATCAACACATTCCGGCTGCGGGAAGCAAAGCCGAAATTTTTACTGACCAATCTTGGTGATGCCGGCATACCTTTCAATACCTGAGCTATGGCCTGAATATGTCTAGGGGTTGTACCACAACAACCACCTATAATACCAGCGCCAGCATCTTTTAGACGCAGAGCATGTTCGGCCATCTCTTCCGGCAGAGCGGGAAAAATCGTCTGGTCGCCTACCAGTCGGGGTAATCCTGCGTTAGGTTCGACTGAAATGTATCTTCCTGAATACCTGCCCATGGTTTGGATTATTGGTAATAGCTCTAAAGCTCCTCCAGAACAATTGGCTCCTATTGCCAGTGGCTGCAGCGCATCCAGAATAATAACCGCAGTCACGGGATCAGTGCCGGTCATGGTCCGTCCCCCGGACTCAAAAGTCAGATGGGCGATAATAGGTAAACGGCTAACTTGTTTAGCTGCAATCAGGGCCGCTCTCAACTCACCTATATCAGTCATGGTTTCAATAGAAATCAAATCGGCCCCAGCCTTTTCCAGAGCCATGGTTTGCTCCGCAAAAGCGTTGAACAAATCATTAAAATCCACATTGCCCATTGGTTGAAGCAAGCGGCCAGTAGGTCCTATGCAACCCGCTACCAGCGCCCGGCCTTTACTCGCCGCCCGAGCTAATTTTACTGCTTCACCATTAATTTCAGAGACTCTGTTATCCAATTGGTATTCGGCTAATTTATAACGATTGGCACCGAAAGTATTTGTCTCAATTATGTCAGCTCCAACCTCAACATATTGCCGATGAATATCCTCTAGAATCTCGGGGTGCTCTATTCCAAACAGCTCCGGGCACTGCCCGGGCATAAGGCCTTTTTGCTGCAGCATGGTGCCCATAGCGCCATCAAGTACCAATACCTTTTCTCGCAGAGTCGCTTCTAAATCTCTAGCCATTCAATCACTCCCCGTTACTGAATAATATATGAAGAAAAGCCCTCTTTCCATTAAAAAGAGGGCTTTAAATTGCTTCCCTCTTATCTTTCAGGATCAATCCTGCAGGATTTGGCACCGTACCTGAAGTCGGTTGCCGGGTTTCATCGGGCCCGTCCCTCCACCTCTCTGGATAAGAGTCTATTCGATTATACTTAGTCGCGCATACTTTAGTATAGTACCATTCTTTCCAACCGGTGTCACCCTATTTCTTAACAAACTTAACCTAAGTCTGAGGATTGACAGAATCATCATTGGGATGAGGGTTCTCTCCACTATCATCCTTAACAACGGCATCGAATTTATTGGCCATCTCATCAATGCTGCTGGCTGGCTTAATGGCCTCGCTGCTCCCGGATTCCTTATCTTTGACTGTATCTTCAATACTGTTGATGGCTTCCTGGAACTCCTTTTGATACCCTGCAGCCGCTCTCTTGAAGTCATTCATACCTTTGCCAATTGCTTTAGCTACCTCCGGCAATTTACCCGGACCAACTACAATTAGTGCCACCACTAAAATTAGACCTACTTCCCAGGGTCCAAGATTAAACATATATACCTCCTCAATAAACCCGCGCCCATCAAGTACTTACAGCTATGATTGTACATTTATTGTCTATCAAATAGCAATGTATTTACATTACTTTTCTGCCATTTCAAACATCACCTGATGATAATAATTTAAGCGGCAGGAATTTTACATATTTTGGTGAATATTGTATTATCCAGCAATACGGAGAATATCAATCATGTTATCTATAGTAAACACATTGGTGCTTGCCGGAATAGAAGCCAGACCCGTCAAAGTAGAAGTAGATATTCAGAATGGCCTCCCCGCTTTTGAGATAGTAGGTCTGGCCTCTGCGTCTATAAAAGAAGCCCGGGAAAGAGTAAGGTCAGCTATTAAAAACTCAGGTTTCGAATTTCCCAATCGCAAAATAATAATAAACCTGGCACCAGCTGATTTAAAAAAGGAAGGCAGTCATTT
>JAXDBN010000133.1:0-16654 GCA_034678805.1 Syntrophomonadaceae bacterium | reverse complement strand
GGGGGCCAGTGGGCTTTCCGGCGTGGAATCCGGTTTCTTGGCCGCCTGGTTGCAGCCTGCCACTGTCAGCAGGGCTGTTATCAGAGTAACCATAAGCAATGAGATTAATCTTTTTCGATTGCTAGGCTGCAAAGAAATCTCTCCTTTACTATTATTTTGCTTCGGGCTTATTCTTTGCGGCGGGGTAAATTGTTATGAATGCTGCCTTCAGGTATAATTTGGGGCATGGATAGGGCATCCATCAGTAAATTTTAAGCAAAATGAAAAAAAGGCAACATAGCTTCATAATCAAGACTTGGTTGCCCAATTTGCAAACAGACTTTTTGCAGCAGAATCATATTAGGTTAATTTTATTTATCGTGAAAGGGGACATAAACGGCTCATCTCGTTAAGATGCGCCAGCGCCGCACAGGTTGTACCAAAGAAATAATAGGGTAATTATAAACAGGCGGCAGATAAAAACCTGGCACCGAATTGGTTGCAATATCATGTCAGGCAGGGTAGATTAGCATTACAATACATGCTTGGTGGGATTAATGATGTCGAACCAAAAAAAAGGGGGTCACAGGCAACGGCTTAGGGAAAACTTTATAGCCGAAAACCAGGAAGCCCTCAGTGATGAGCGTATTTTAGAACTTTTGCTGACCTATGGTATTCCGCAAAAGGACGTCCAGCCGTTGGCTGCGGAACTTATTGCTGCTTATGGCAGCCTAGAGGCCGTCACGTTGGCCGACTACGGTCAGCTTATCCAACACAAAGGATTGAAAGAATATTCTGCAACTTTGATTAAACTGGTTGGATGGATTCGAACCAAATGTCCAGCTAGTGAATGGGAGAGCGATGAGGGGGCGACTGGCACCTATAGGTTACGCCCCGATGATGATAGCCCAAATGACACGGATATAGATACGAAAGATATCTCAAATGACATAGATGCCAACAATGTCAAACGGGACAATTCAGGCACTCCCGCTATCAAAGACGAGCCTAACGGACTAGAGACCATCTTGCCATCCAAACGACGGATTGTTACTGGGCTCTTCGGCAAAGCCATGCTGGAAGAGGCCATAAAAATGCTGCCCGTGCTGCCGAATACAGAATCACTTACCGAGGTTCGCACCTTTTTGAAGGAGAACTTGCCCTTCAACTCAGAACAGACACGCTCCCGCAACACATCTTATATTATCCAACGAATGTTTCCAAATGGGGTAGCTGATAAGGCTCTCCGAAATTTTGCCCGCTTCTATGCAGGGAGGCAAGAATTAAGGGATGTCTGCTATTATCGGTTTGGGGTGGAAGAGTCTATTATGTTGGAGATTACGCAAGATCTGTTCATTCCTGGGATGGCTCGCGGTTCTTTAAAGAGAAACTCGCTCAAAGAATACCTTGTCCAGAAATACCCTCAATCAAGAAGCATAACCGACTATGTTCAGGCTATTGTTAAAGCACTTACGGCAGGTGGCATTGCCAAGTGTACCCGGGACGCCATTTTCTACTCTTACCGTGATATTAATCCGGCTTCCTTGGCATTCATTCTCCATAGTGAATTCCCCGAACCAGGCATTTACGATATACGTAAGCTGGAGGACAAAGACGCGATTAAACTCATGCTGTGGCGGCCTGACCAAATATTGCCGGCACTGTTTGAACTGCGAAACCGAGGACTGCTTGCTAAAGTGTCGGAGATAGATAACGTTCGACAATTCACTACCAAGTTTACGCTGGAGCAAGTGGTAGAAATCCTTACAGAGGGAGAAGTCTAGAATGACTGATACCGAGGTAATTGAGGCAGTACGGGCCAAGCTCAATGTCAAATCCGGCCGACATCTTTATGGAATAATAGGGAGCTATAGAAACCTGGACAGGTTTTCTAAAAGTCTACAGCAAGCCAAAACGTTTGATGGACAGCCTTTTCCTGCTCCCCTATCAGTCAATCGCGAGATACTTAACGCTATTCCAGATGACGAGTTTAAAGAATTAGCAGACAATGAACCCAAAAAGCCCGAGCCAACCGTGCAGTATGTTAAACAGTCTTTTGAATCTTTTCTGCGATCTGAACTGCGTGACCATGATTTATTGGTTCTAACAGGTTTGGAAATGCTCTTCGCTTATCATATAGAACTTAATCTTTTCCGCACCCTGGCAACGGACGATAAGCGGATTATATTGTTACTGCCCGGCAAACGGAATCGCCAGGGGGAAGTAGAAATGTTTGCCGGATTGACGGACCAGGTTTATATTCTTCCAACTAATTTTATAGCTGAAAATCATATGTGGGAGTTGAGCGATTAACATGGGAGCAGTAAACAATTTATTTGCGGCTCGCAAATCATTGAACGAAATCTGTAATGTCCCTGAAAAGATAATTTCAGTGTATTCCCTTGAGAAACACATATGGGCTGATTCAAATTCGATTGAAGCCAGAAAAGAACGCGTTCCGGAAGAACAGACCGTGATAGAATTCCAAATTGGCCCGGTTCGTTCGTTCTTAAGAGACATTTTACCGAAGATAACGGCTCCCTATAAACCTGAAAAGAAAGAAAATCCTATTGGTCAGGGCTATTGGATACAAGCAGAATTCGGATCTGGAAAATCCCATCTGCTTAGTTTTCTAGCAGCCTTGTCTTTAGGAAATGAAAAAGTGTGGCAGTTGGTCCAAGAGAAAGAGGCGGCTGTCGGACAAGGCAAACGGGAATCCATATATCAATATTGGGAAGGTTTAAAAGCCAAGAGTACTGGCGCTAAGAAAGGGATCTTCGTTGTTGCCCGTACTTTGGTTGGTTCAGGCGGCGGAGCGGTCGGACTCAGTGACAAGGGCAAACGCCTTAGTGAATACATATTGGAAAGTGTTAAGGAACAACTTTTAATTGAAACTGGAAAAAACCTTTCTTTATATCCTGCCGAGATACTTGCCGATCGCTTTATAAATGTGGATCTGGATCGCTATCGCAAGGACTTAAAAAAGTTCCTGAAAGACCCCAACTTTTTTGCCGAAGATGCCTTTGAAGATGTCGAGGATTTTCTGAAGTCTATTCAACAGAATAAAACACCCGAATATAAACGCAGTGCAGGTAATAAGTTGTGGCGTTTTTACAACGAATATTTAAAGGTTCAACCCCAGATACCGGCTGAAAATGAGGATATTCTGAAACATGTGGTGGAAACCATACTAGGGGAAGGTTATTCCGGAATTCTATTGATATTGGATGAAATTTCATTATTCATGAAGGATCGTGAAGAAGATCAGCGGGTTGATGACGAGAAGACATTGGTAGTGTTGGCCAACCGTTTGGCCAAGGTACATAATTTGCCAATATGGACAGTATGTGCAGCCCAACAAGCTATTGAAGTCAAGCCAGGTTTGGGTGTAAAGAACATAATTGCGGATGATCGCTTAAAACTGGTTCCACTTTTACAGAATTCCAAGGACTATTACGACATCGTCTTATCCAGGGTCCGAAAGATTGAGCATCCCGAATATATTCATAGCTATTATCTTCACTACAGCAGCCAATTCACATGGCCTAAGAGCATCGGGGAAGACGAGTTTGCGCATTTTTTCCCGTTTCATAAACCGGCCTTGGAGGTTTTGCGTGACATCACCCATGAACTGACAACAGCGCGCTCGGCAATCCATTTTATGCATCAGACCTTAAAACACCAGATAAAGATCCAAGGGAGAGAATTAATTCGCCTTTGGGAGCTTTTTGATGAGACTATGGAATATGAGGAGGACCCCAGTGGCACATATGCAGGTCTGGTGGCCATTAAAACTAAAAAAGAAAGTGAATATCGCGCCTATTTGACCTGCCGCAACCATATAGAAGGACTAACTAAGGGCATCCTAAAGGTTTACCGGGACAAGGCTGTACGTACAATCCAGACTCTCTTTTTATATCATATCGCTCACAACAAGATGCAGGGCTTGAATGGTGAAGAGATAGCCAATGCCGTTATGATCGAAAGGCAGCCTGACGCTACGCCGGAGGAAAACATCCAGCATTACGAGAGCATAGCCATATCCCTAAATACAGAACTTCCACAGATTGTTGAGATCTTTGATGATGCCAAGGTTCCTCATTATCGGTTTGAGCCTGTGGTGATGGGAATCGATCCTAACCGCGAATTCCAGAAAGCTCGTGACGAAGCAGAAGGCAATGAGGCGCTACAAATCTGGGCCCGGGAGAGTTTGCTGGCTTTAAATGAGTGGCCGGTAACTAATCGCAACATGACCATTAATCTGGCCGGAGACCATAAGTCCTTGTTTTACGATATCGCTCCTTTCTCTGGGCCAGATAGAAGTACCCCGCCTCCTTTCATCTCCAAACAAGTAGAAACTAAATGGCAGGGGCGCCAGATCTTTGGAACAATCGCTATGCGGGATTTTACCCAAATGGTGGCATCGGGACATCAATTTCCCCTTATTGTATCTGACCAAAATGAAGAGGATTTTGCTGTATATGTAGCGACAAAAGCAGTATCAACTAAGACACTGGCAGAAGTACTGAAGAGCGTAAAAGACAGAAGAATTTTGCTTTGGACTCCCGATGAACTCAACCATGACGAAAGTCAACGTCTATTAGATTTCGCTGCCTATTTAAGACTCATAAATGAATGGGGAGGCAAAGATACCGAAGACGCGATCGCGGTAGTCAACTGGGTCGCAACACGCTTAAAGACCGAAATGGGAAAAATAGTTCAAATCATTCAGGTTTCCTATGGGCGAGGGAGATTTGATGCCCTTAACAATACCCAGATGCCATTCCATGCGGCGGGGGAAAGGACAGCAATTATAACCCCATTGATTGATCGGGTACTAAACGGCGTATATGAATCACGTGACATTAAGTTCGAGCATGCCTTTGTATTCAAAAAGGAAGACGCCGTGAAGGTAATAAACGGCATTGTCAAATCCGGACAGATAGCCAAAAATACCAAACCAGGCCAAAACCTGAGTGCGGTACAGAATTTCGGTGTTGGACTCAAAATTGTGAAACCCAGTGCGGAGAGAACTCTGGATGTGGGCACCAACAGCTATGTAAATGACATGTGGAGTTTTATCGATAAGCATGAATCCATGAATATAGATACGTTGTATAAGAACTTCATGGGGGTAGGCGGACCAAAGGATTATGGACTCAGCCGCCGGTTAGTCCAACTTTACCTGCTTTGTCTGGTAAGAATAGGCAAGGTTCAGGTTCAATCATCGGGGAAGTCTGGCCTATCCTTTAATATAATTGATTATTCAAACCTGGATTCGGTTGATTTCTCGGCTAAGGTACTTGATTCAATGGAGAAGGTCATTAAGATGGCCAAACCAGAAAATTGGGAAGTCTTGCGTCCTTATGCTGAAGTAATACTTGGCAAAATCATCGCGGTTACCCACGATGATGCGGAGATCAGTACATACCGGGGTCTGCTAAAGACAAAATTTGCTGAACAAAAAGACGTTTCCGTTCGAGTTAACTGCCAGGCCCAGAACCTATTTACCTACTTGAAAGCGACCAATCCTTATGCAACCGAAATTGAACAAATGGTTAACCTATACTCAGTTGACCTTACATCCGGAAACGATATCGATAGTATTATTTACAGTCTAAAGGTGGCCTTTGGTTATATGGCATTTGATAAAGGCCAGGCAAATGAAGACGAAATAAAAGACTTGGCGGTTAGGTTTACCAATTATAATAATATCGTCAACATATTGCAGTATACTCAAGAACTAATGACCGCATGGGTATATTGTCAGGAAACTGTTCCCGATATTCCTGCCCTAAAAGATATCCGCACCACCCAAAAGATAATCGCGGAGAAACTGCAGAATCTGAAGCCATTTATAGATTCTGACATAAAACTTAAGACCGAATTAATAGGCTCAGGTGCCCCTGGATCATTTGAAAAAGAAACCATCAATTCACTGTTGCATGATTATGGAGTAATATACATTGCACTTCATGACACCATTACTGAGCAGTGCAGCCAAATTCGGAGCAATATCCTGCAGTCATTTTCGGGAAGTGAATGGGAGTCACTACCTCATTTTGAACAGATCACTGCATTACAGCCCGAATTTAGTGAGCTTCTTGAAGAACGCATAAAGTCTAGGGCTGATAGTGTTTTCTCCTGCCCTAATCCTTCTAAGAATTCAATAAACGAGGATTTAAGGTTACAACCCAAACATCAGTGTGGCTTGTCATTAGTAAACGCTGATAGTTACCTGGAAAATGCGCGCCAAAACGAAGCATTGGCGTTGGAAGACTATAACCAAACATTAAATGGCAAATTTGAGATTTTTCTCAATCCGGCCATTAAGGAAAGGCTAAAGCAAGGTCAGGAAAATAAGATTATCGATCAGCTGCTAAAGTGCAGTAACGTCTATGATGTGCGCACATTACTCGTCAACGCAGTACAGAATGATCCGGGAGTAATTGATATCATTAACCGCTATCTAAAGAAAATCATTGTCAAAAAAGTAAAACTAAGTGATTTTAACCCCAAGAACAAGACCGTGGAACAGGAGCAGATTGAACAATTAGGAGTCCAGTTTAGAGAATTTCTAACCAAACAAATGGATGAACTGGTCAAAGAGTTGAAGAATTCTGGCGAAGACGCTGATACTCTACCTATGCTGGTTCTGGAGTAGGTGACAGAATGCTTTTGAGAGAATGGGTAATTAATAAGCTGGAACAAGTTCTTGAATACAACCGCATTTTGGTATGTGATCCTTTAAATCTTTTGCCACAGGCCTATGGCGCTATTGATAATCTGGCGCAAAATCATGGGTTTACGGTAATTCGAGCCTCCACCAATTTGGCATTCCGGGATACCTATGAACGAGTACTGCAGGATCCGGAGGTCAAAAAAATCATGATCTTGGACCAAACCCCCTGCATTCGGTTACTAAAGCACGGGGTTGGCGACGCCCCCCCTTTGTTCTATCCTGATTTCCTTGAAAAGTGTCCAGCTGAAGCACGATTAAAACTAGACCTGCACCAATACCTGCGGGACGTGACTGGTGACGGCAGTTGGCCGCCAGCCTGCAACGAACCTCGTTATGCGCGTTTAATGATTCCGCGATTGTCAGAAGTGTTAACCGCTTATGGCAATATGCGGTTATTTGATAAAAAGGGCTTTACCGATTCAAACTTTAACAATATTGTTACTTTTGCTGCTCTAGGGATTCCTGACCTAGCCTTTAAGAAGCTGGGAGCAGAGGAATACTGGCGTATTGGACTCCTAGGCCATGAAACGCTGCATAATCTCAAAAACCTGGCTCCGAATGTGGTGGATATGTTCAATGCGGAGTTGAAAAAGGCGCCGATTCCCTTCTGCTGGTTCGCTGATCGTGATGCCGAGACTATTGTCAATGGATTATATCTAGCCGCCATCCTTAACCAGCACACAAAGCAATGGTCTTTACTGTTGGGTAATATAGACCCAATTTACAGTCCCTTTAAGAATATTGATGAAGCAATACTTGAGGATGATGTTCCCCGTCTGGTGGCCATTGATATTGGACAGGCGGAACGGGACCTGCGTAATCTGGAAAAAGAGCTTGATAGTGAACAGTTGGAATTAATCCTGGTCGAACAGTTAAACATAACTGAACCTGAAAATTTCGCATCATTAATCGAGAAAGAATGCTATTCCGTTTTTTTCCGCTCTCTGGCATTATTAATGGCTCTAGATAATATGCTTTCCGCGAAACCTGCCCGGGAGGTTCAGAAACGGGTGCAGTCCGCTTTGTTTCAACGGAAAGAATTATGTATGGTTGACCACCGCAGTGATACATCTGGACAGCATCTTATAGAGACCTATAATCTCATGATAGAACTCGAGCCTTTAAGCAGGCAATTGCTGGCGGTTCAAAAGGAGTTAAACGTTAAAAAGCCAGAAAACTTGGAGTGGGGCTATTTTCGCAATATATGGATAGATAAAAAACTTGGCAGACTGGAGTATTTAGCCTCATCATTGGAACGGCAAATTTATAATGCAGACCTATTACCCCGAAAAGTCAGTGAACTCCCTGACGTTTTTACACAAGTGGTAGATCGTATTCGCCTGCGGGTGAGAACTCTATGCGATGAGATCAATTTTAAACTCGGTTTCGTTAATGGTAAATTCCAAGAAATGATTCACCTTCGTTATCCGCAATGGGTTCAGGAACAGGATAACAAGATTGAGGCCCCTGTCCTGACCAGCCGTTTTTTGGAGCGGTGCTTAAAGCCATTCTGGGACCCGCAAACAGAAAAAGCAGCCATATTTATATTTGATGGTATGCGCTATGATATCTGGGACTTGCTACTGAAGGATTCAATATCAGAACATATGGATGTTGTGTCGGAGTGCCCAGGATTCTCATTGCTTCCCACTGAGACCCATGTCAGCCGTAAAGCCATCAGCGCCGGAGCGTATCCGGATAGCTTCGATAGCAGCCGGGCAGAAGATAAGCTGTTGCGCGAATCCCTGAAGAAGATTTACCATAAGGAGTTTCCCTTGGAGGTGGCAGTGCCTGAGGGGGGAGGTACAGGAGAAACCGTACATTACCGGGCCGATAATTTGGATGTTTATATTTTCGAACTATGTGACACTGAGTTACACAATATTAAGGTTAAGAAACTACCCGACGGGCGAGAAGTTCCGGTTCGCCCACTGGCATTTTTATATCAACAGCAAGTGCGAAACATAATTGAAAATGAGGTTATGACCATAATCCGGGGACTAGCCCCGGAAACCAAAGTTTTTATTACTGCCGATCACGGGTTTACCAGGGTGGGCCGCCAATCCTTGGGTATTAATGATGCATGGGTCTATATGCCCCAGGATTGCAGCTACCAAAACTGTATGTTTAACACCAAGTTTGGTGAAATAAAAGCACCCAAGGAAATCACCAATCAAATGATTGGATTCACTCCCAGCCAGCTGCGAATTCCTGCGCAAATAACCAGGATGGATCCAAAAAACGGCAAAGCCGTTCAACAGGAATTTAAAGCCCTGGTATTTCCCAAAGTGGGTAACGCCTTTAAACGTCCAGGCTCTCCCTTTAGGCCGGATGCTTTTTCCCATGGGGGCATTTCGATTCAAGAAATGCTTATCCCGATGATAATTCTAAAAGTCAAACAGCCTGACCTGGGCTTGCTTAATCTAGGGATGGTGCAAGGTCGGCAAGATCTATTGGAAGGTGAAATGGCGGAGTTTGCAGCTCGTATCGATTACCAGGCTGATCAGTTATTTGCCGATGATATCCGGGTAGATATTAGAGCCAGTTATGCTATGGATTCTGATCAATATTCTTTGCCACCTCAAGTACTTTATATAGGAACAGAAGGAGCCGAGGTAAACTATACTTTTAAACCAGATGTGGAGGACGCATCTCTGGATGAAAGACGCCAGGGTTTGATGTCCAGGTTATTTACCCTGGAAATAAGCTATCGAGATGGCCACAAGATAGTACGCAAATCCAGGTCCCAGCGATTTAACGTGAAGCTAAACGCCGAAAAGATTGTTCGCCGGGTTCCCAGCCATTTGGGCAATATTTTGGGTATGACCCCCAAATCTATGAGGTGATAAAATGAGCCAAAAAGATAACATATTGAAACAAGGTGCCATGTTCCAATCCAAAGTACCCAAAATGCCGGAAGGATACTATTCCGGTGATAAGCCCAATCCGCACCTTCGTGATTTCGTTGAAGAGCATCTAAAGGAAAGGCCTTACGATCCTGAAACTGATACCTATAACGTACCCGCGTTTGACAAGCCCATCGAAAGTACGAAAGCCACCGCTATTTACAACATGCATTCATATTGGTCTAAAAAACCACTTGATGCAATTCAGCAGTACATCCGGCACTACACTCAGCCGGGTGATCTAGTCCTGGATCCCTTCTGCGGGTCCGGTTGTACCGCCCTGGCTGCTCTCATGGAGGGTCGTAAAGCCATCGCCATTGACCGAAGCCCGGCGGCCACATTTATAACTAAAAACTATTGTACACCGGTAGACGTGGAGGCACTTCAAAAGGCCTTCGAAGAACTGAAAAGAAAGGTTAAACCTGAAATTGACTGGCTTTATGAAACCCGTTGCGATCGCTGTGGGGGCCCTGCTACTACCGCATATACCGTATATTCACAAGTTTTTCAATGCCCGCGGTGCCTAGAGACGGTACCTCTTTTTGACTGCGTAGAAGTACAATCCCAGACTAAAGACGGAAAACCTAAGAAAATCGATGTCTGCCCCCACTGTTACAAGAAAGATCAATTGGAAGAGATCAGCACCAGGAGCGAAAAATATGGATCAATACCTGTGTTGATCAGTTATATATGTGAAGGAGACTGTAAACCCAAGAGGGATCAGCGTGTGTACAATGATTCAGATTCTATTAAAAAAGAATACTTCGAAAAATATGATTTGGCTAAACTCCAAGAGCTAGAGGGCCGGCCGATCTCTTGCTGGTATCCAACCGACCGGATGATGCATGCGCCTGAAAATCAGGAACGGTGGGGTGATAAATGGCGAGCCGGGACAAGTAATTTTCGAACAGTTAATGAGCTTTTTACTAAAAGGAATTTATGGGCACTTGCGGTTGTAAATAATGGTTCAAATTTTATTCAAACCAATGAACAAATTAAGGATTTATTGCATTTTTTCCTTAGTGCAACAGTTTTAAACGTTAGCAAACTGATTCAGCTCGAAAAGAGTCGTCGATCTCCTAATTCATATTATATTCCAGCCATTGGTAAGGAAATCTCGGTATTGCCATCGTATGAATCAAAATATAAGGAAGGCCTTAAGGCTTCAGACATTTTGAATACTATCCATGATAGAGATGTTCTCATTAGCACAGAAAATGCGTGTAATTTGAATTTAATTACCAGTAATTCAATCGATCATATTTTTACCGATCCCCCCTATGGTGACAAAATTCAATATGGCGAACTTAACTTCATTTGGGAAGCATGGCTGCGTTTGGATACTCATTGGCATGATGAAGAAATCATAGTAAATGAAATTCGAGGCAAAACAGTAGATGAGTGGTCAGAAATGATGAGTAGGGCTATGCAAGAATGTTATAGAGTGCTTAAACCCGGGCGATGGCTTTCCCTTTGTTATCATGATACATCTGAAGGTACCTGGAGCTTAGTCCAGGATATAATGTCCGAAGTAGGGTTTATAGTTGATAGGTCGGATTCTGCACTGTTTATTGATACAGGACAGAAAACTTACAATCAAACCCAAGCTGACAAGGTTACAAAGCGTGATCTAGTTATTAATTTTCGCAAACCTCGGGTAGGCGAGTTAGCTGCAGAGATAAAACTCAGTGATAAAGACAATGAAAAAACCTTTCGTGAAAAAGTCTACATAATCATACGTGATTATTTAACTTCTAATCCCGGCTCAACCAAAGATCGCATATATGATGAAGTAGTGAGCCGCATGGTGCGCAGGGGCCAGATGGAAGCCCATAATTTTGATGAGTTATTGAATCAGGTTGCGGAAGAAGTTAAGGAACCGGTTAAAAAGAACCTGTTTGAAAACCAGGACCCCAACCTGTGGGGAACTCATGAAATCGGGCGTTGGTATCTCAAAGATAGCGAACTGGATGTGGTCGACGAGGCGGAAACGGTCAAAGAAGATAATGCTGCAAGAAGCGTAGCCGGATTCATGGAAAAATGGCTTAAGATGAACCGCCACAAGGAGGGAGTTCATTATTCCGATATATTTGAGCACTATATCTATGCTGTTCAGGACAAGCCCCGCCGCCAGTTGCAGGACTGGCTCCCTGACTATTTCTATAAGACCACTGAGGGTACTTATCGGTTACCGGCCAACCAGGAAGAAGAAGAGGCAAAAGCCAGAGGCCGTCTGGCTGGCATAAATCGCCGAATTAAGCGTTACATGGCCTACCTAACCCAGGGTGTACCTGTTCCGGAAAAAGAACGTTCCGGAGATGCTACCCTGGCTGAATGGATCCGCCAGTGCAAACTCACCGGTTTGTATTTGGAAGGTAAAATCCTTTTCGAGAAGGGCGGATTAGATCTAAACCACCTTAACGAAGAAGCCCAGGTCAATGTTGAAGAAGATTATCAGGTCTGCGTGCGATTGCTGGCGAAGAACGAACCCAAATCGAAAAAGTAGCGATGTGTAATTGCCATTAAATTACAACGAATTGTGTCATTTAGTGAAGCTATTGGTATAAAATATCATTAGGGGAAGCGTTATAAATTTTCCGCATGTATTAAGGAGGATTCTTGTGTCTGAAATCAGGCGCTTTTTAATTAAAATTGATGGCCCGGCAATCAAAAACCATAGTGTTTCCTTTAAAATATTGGCTAACCTGCTGAATGGAATTCAAGATACATTCAATTATATTGGCATGGAGATCGCCAACCGAGAGATAAAGTCCAGAGCCAGAGTGCCCGGAGACATACAGCAAGCCTGTGAATTAAAGCGGGTTATTGAACGTCCAGGCAGTTATGAAGTTGTTACTGAAATTTCTGATCCAGTGCAGGCTGAGATATTTCGAGGAATGGATTTGGGGAAGATGGCCCTGGACAAATATCTGGATATGACTGCATGGATGAGCGGTGAATCGAGTGATTCAGATATTAGGCAGTTATTCCCGGAGGAAAAACATAGAACCCGGATTCTAAAGTCCGTGCAGAGGTATATCCCGCGGGAAGGGGATGATTGGAATCTATTCTTTAAAGACCCTGGAGGAGATCGACAGTATGGCTTCCTCACCCACCAATCCAATCAGAGAATTAATAAAGCTATATATGTACCGCAGTATGAATCCAAAACCATTGCCGGAGAACTTACCAAGATCCATTTTGATCAGCATCGGATTGTAATTAAGCATGTTCCAACCGGAAAATCGTTGGAATGTTCATATAATCCCGAGGATGAAGATGCGATTCTGGAAAATAGAGACGGATACTTACTGATTAGCGGTTTGATAGAATTGGACCCCGGGGGGAATCCTGATAAAATTTCAAATGTTACCGATATTAGCTTTTTAGATCTCAGCCCGGTTAAGTTTTCCCGCATGATCGGCCAAGACTTAATTTTGGAACTTACCAATCCGTTGCTAATTGAGCCGGTGTTCGAAGATATGGAAGTTATATTAAATTTTGACGCATTAAATATTATTGCTGCTGGCCTGGACAGAGATGACGCGATTAAGGATTTTGAAGATGATTTTATTTGGTTATGGCGTGAGTACGCTATGGCCGATAATCAGTCACTTTCCAATGATGCCTTAACCTTAAAGAATTCTTTGCTGCAGATGGTGGGGAGGGTGATTGTTGAATCAGAGAAAGCGTGACGATGTAGTAGCGGCCTTAGCCAAAAAGGGGTTTATACAATCAAATAACGATCACATGAAATTAACTTATGTAAATTCTGTGGGTAAGAAAACCCAAGTGTGGACTAAGATAAGTCGGGGAAGCAGCCATAGGGATATAACCGTTTCTAATCTGAGCCGAATGGCGAGCCAGTGTAAGCTATCAAATTCCGACTTTGAACGACTGTTGGATTGCCCGTTATCGCGAGAAAATTATGAAGACATGCTAGTAAGCCAGGGTCAAATATCGGAAATTAATAAATAAATCATTTCACATAGCGATTGTGACTTTGACCTGCTTTAGTAGCAGGATTTTCTTTATATGCTTACTGAATACTTCCTTTTTTCATTGATATATATGGTTTCAGAAAACGGCGAAACTATGATGAAAAAGGGCAGGAAAAAATATTGGAGGGGTTGGGCATTTATCATGAAGGAGAAATTAAAACAAATTTTCAGCGGTAAGGTGGTCAACAAAGCCCATACGATCAACACCGGAGTGGATGAATTCCCACGTTATGTGGTGGAGTATTTGATAGATAATTATTGTTCGGAAGAAACCTTCTTCACTGATATGGATACGGTTGTGCGAAGACTGAAGGAAAACTTTGTACATGGTGCGGAAGCAGAAAAGATCCGCCATTTTATTCGGGAAAACCGACAACATTCGGTTATTGCCAATCTGGAAGCGAGGCTGGTAGAGACTGAGGATAAATATTGGGCGAGCATCGGTTCAATAAACGAGAATTTTGTCAATATACCGGAAAAGCTGGTCAGCCAATATCCCATGCTCCTTTCCGGAGGTATGTGGGGGACCATTGACCTAACCTACGATGAAAATGAAATACATAACAAAAAAATTCGTCCCTTCAAAATAACTGGATTTACGCCTTTTCAGGTCAGCTTTATAGACCTGGATGATTACATTGCCAAGAGAAAAGAATTCTCTACCGAGGAGTGGTTGGATGTTCTTATCAACTCTTGTGGCTTAAACCCGAAAAAGATGAACCGGCGCCAAAAGCTATTATACATTTGCCGCTGCATACCGTTGGCTGAAAGCAACGTGAATATGCTGGAGCTTGCTCCCAGAGAAACTGGTAAAACATATCTTTACCGCAATATCTCCTATTATGCCCATGTTCTTTCTGGGGGCAAGGCCACCCCTGCGCAGTTATTTATCAATCTCAACAACGGGAAAATAGGGGAGGTTGGAACCAGAGATGCTGTTGTCTTCGATGAGATTGCCAATACCGATTTCACCGACCCGCGCAGTTTTGTCAGTATTATGCAAGGGTATATGCAGGACGCCAAATTCAGCCGGGGAAAGAAAGAAATACTGGCGTTTGCCAGCTTAGTTTTCGTAGGCAACATCGATATTCAAGGGAGGTTGCCCCACGAAAAATACTATCACCTTTTTGAACCGTTGCCGGATTTCCTTCAGGTGACCGCATTCCTGGATCGTCTCCATGCCTATCTGCCCGGGTGGGAAATTCCAAAATTAGGGCCAGACAGCTACTCCAAGGACTACGGATTCATTACCGATTATTTTTGTGAGATCGTGCATGAGTTGCGCAGGGCCGATATTGTTGCATCGGTTAGACCCAGGTTTGAGATTATTGATGCGGCGGGCACCAGTCAGGGGATATCCGGCCGGGACCAGCGGGCTATTTTGAAAACGCTGTCGGGCCTCCTAAAACTGATTTATCCTAATGGCATTATTGATGACGAAGAATTGGAAGAGGTATTGACGTTATCCTGTGAGCTAAGACAGCGAGTGCGGGAGCAGTTGCATCTAATCGCCCAGGGCGAATATGAACGGGTTAGGTTGGGAGTGCGGATTTTGCCATCAGGGAAGGTAGCAGTACCCGATTTACCGGATGCCGAAAGGGTTCAAAAGATCAATTTGCCGGACAAGCCTCAAGTTGGCGAGGTCATTGGTTTAGCAGTGGCTGGTGATCATGGCTGTCTCCTGCACTTTGAAATGCAAGCCAATAAAGGTCATGGGCGAATTGTACCGTTGGGTTCCATACAAAGGGTTATGAAAGAGAGCATCGAAGCAGCTGCGCAATACCTTAAAGCTCACCATGATGATTTGGGCATAAATGGAGAATGGCGGACTAATTATGATGTGGCCGTGCTGGCAACATATATGGGAATTCCCAAGGAAGGCCCGTCTGCTGGCGTAGCCATGGTGGTCGGAATTGCATCGGCTCTGAAAGGGGTAGCGGTTCGTAATGACGTGGCCATGACCGGAGAAATCACGATCATGGGTAAAGTGCTGCCGGTCGGCGGCGTACAGCAAAAGATCCGGGCTGCTTATGACGCAGGGATCAACGAGGTCATTTTACCAGAAGACAATCTCAAAGAAGCTCTAAATCTGCCGCAATACATATTGGATGTGATTAAGCTTGTTCCGGTAAACAATGTGCATCAGGCATTGGATGCAGTGCTGGTGAAGGCTTAGGAATTGGTGGTGACGATTAATCATGCAGATAGTCCTGGTGGAACCGGAGATACCGCAGAATACCGGCAATATAGCCCGCACCTGTGCGTTGACCGGCACCACTTTGAATCTGGTCAAACCTCTGGGGTTTTCGTTGACCGACCGTTACCTGAAACGGGCCGGGCTGGATTACTGGGATCAGGTGGAGGTAAAGATGTGGGAGAGCTTCACCGATTATTGCCAGGCCAACCGGGACTGCCGGTTCTACCTGGCCACCACCCATGCCCCCCGCAGTTACCACCAGATTCGCTACCATCCCAGGGATGTGCTGGTTTTCGGCTGCGAGACCCGGGGCCTGCCCCCGCATATCCTGGAGGCCTTCCCGGAGGGCCAGATCCGCATCCCCATGCGGGATACGGGGCGCTCCCTCAACCTATCCAATTCGGCTGCCATAATATTGTTCGAGGCCCTGCGGCAGAACGGTTACGCCGGCCTGAAATAAAAACAACCCCCGCCGAAGGATCGGCAGGAGTCGAGCTGCTAAGATTATGAGTGCGGTGGCTATTCTATTCGTCCATTGGCTGAGGGGCTTCGGTCGGGCATATATCCAGGCATGAACCGCAGTCGGTGCATAAATCCGGATCTATCACATATTTATCTTCACCCTCCGAGATGGCTTCCACCGGACATTCCTCTAGGCAGAGGCCGCAGGCGATGCAATCGTCGTTTATGAAGTAGGCCATTTATTTCGCCTCCTTTGCTATTTACAATAATAGCATTATAGATAACAGGTTTTTTTTTGTCAATTTACAAAATTGTTTTCAATAATCTCGCTTTTTGAAAAGAATTAATCCTAAAATCACCCTGTCTT